>NZ_LPVX01000017.1:0-22328 GCF_001613785.1 Thalassospira sp. MCCC 1A02491
ATGCGGGTGTAGCTCAGTTGGTTAGAGCGCCGGCCTGTCACGCCGGAGGCCGCGGGTTCAAGTCCCGTCACTCGCGCCATTCCCTCCCGATGGGAATGACATTCAAAAAAGCACCACGGTTCATCCGCTGGTGCTTTTTTGTTTTCTTCCTCTTTGCTTTCTCCGTGCGGTCACACCCCATCGCAGGCAAAACCACCTCCCCGACGCCATCCTGACGGTCACAACCACATTTGCGTGTAACAACTGCGCAATAATTCAACCTTTATACGAAAATCCCGCAACAAATTTCGGAATTGATCAGTTTTGGGGCAATCCTGACCGTCTGGTCATTGATTAATCGTATAAATTATGCTCAGCTTCGCAGGCATTTAGCGAAAAACTTGCAGGCCGCCCCACTTTGGGCTTGTAGGCATTGACCGCGATCCGTCGCGCTGACCCATTGGCGTCTCGCCAGCGGATTGTTGTTTGATTGTCTATCGGTCTTCGCCTTGGCCTGCAGTCCCACAACAACAAAACGGGAGGCGCATCATGCGCAAACTAATCGCAGGGCTGGTCATGGGGACCGCGCTCGCTACCATGCCGTTGGCGGCACAGGCTGAAACGCCGAAAAACGCACTTGTCATGGCATTTGCCATCGATGACATCATCACCCTCGATCCGGCACAGATCTTCGAGTTTTCCGGCGCAGAATATGCCGGTAACACCTATGACCGTCTGATCGGCTTTGATAACGACGATGTTTCAAAAATTCACGGCGTAATCGCCGAAAGCTGGGACGTCTCTGAAGACGGCAAAACCTTCACGTTCAAAATCCGTGACGGCATCAAATTCGCATCGGGTAACGACCTGACTGCAGAAGATGCAGCCTTCTCGCTTCAGCGTGTGATCCTGCTGGATCAGTCACCGGCATTCATTCTTGGTCAGTTCGGCTTTACCCCGGAAAACGTAAAAGACAAAATCCGTGCGGTTGACGATTCCACGCTGGTTATGGAAGTCGACAAACCTTACGCGCCCAGCTTCGTTCTGTACTGCCTGACCGCCGGTGTTGGTGCCGTTGTTGATAAAGAAGAAGTTCTTGCGCACGAAGTCGATGGCGATCTCGGCCATGAATGGCTGAAAACCAACTATGCCGGTTCCGGTCCGTTCAAACTGAACAAATGGACCGCTGGCGAAAGCCTCAGCCTGACCGCAAATGACGATTACTGGGACGGTGCGCCGGAAATGAAGCGCGTTATCATCCGTAACGTCAAAGAAGCCGCCGCTCAGCAGCTTTTGCTTCAGAAAGGCGACATCGATATCGCCCGTAACCTGGAAGCTGACCAGCTTGCCGCGGTCAAGGACGATGCCAACATCAAGCTTCTGTCCAAAGGCAAAGGCGCACTTTGGTATCTTGGCCTGTCCCAGAAAAACGAATACCTCTCGAACCCGAAAGTTCGCGAAGCTCTGAAATATCTGGTTGATTACAAAGGTATTTCTGAAACCATTCTTGCTGGCCGCTCCCAGATCCATCAGGGCTTCCTGCCCGAAGGTTTCCTTGGCGCCTATAACGAAAACCCCTACAGCCTTGATATCGAAAAAGCCAAATCGCTTCTTGCCGAAGCAGGTCTTGCTGACGGTTTTTCGGTAACCATGGATACCCGTAACACCACCTCGATCATGGCGATGGCCCAGTCAATCCAGGCTACCTGGGCACAGGCAGGCATCAATCTGGAAATCATTCCGGGTGATGGCAAGCAGACCCTGACCAAATATCGCGCCCGCCAGCACGATATCTATATCGGTCGCTGGGGCCCGGATTATCAGGATCCGCACACCAACGCATCCACCTTTGCCTGGAACCCGGACAATTCCGACGACGCGACCGCCAAGCCGCTGGCATGGCGTAACGCCTGGGATGCCGGTGACCTGACCGCACAAACCGATGCAGCAACCCTTGAACGTGACGATGCGAAACGTGCAGCAATGTATGTGGACCTTCAGAAGAAAGTTCTGGCTGACGGCCCGTTCGTGATCATGTTCCAGGAAACCGAAATTGCATCCATGCGTGGCAATGTGAACAATTTCGTCCTCGGCCCGTCATTCGATAACAACTATTATCGCTTTGTAACCAAGGACTAAGGAGACAACGGTCGTAATGTCCGCTGTTACACGCAAAAACCGGGACGGGCGCAAACGCGCCCGTCTCATTTCAGGCAAGGCAGGAAGCCTCCTGCGGATTGTCTTCTCGCTCGCCATCACCTTTTTCGGCCTGCTGCTTGTCACCTTCCTGATCGGTCGCGTTTTGCCCATCGATCCGGTTCTGGCCGCAGTCGGCGATCATGCATCCCAGAGCACCTATGACCGTGTCCGCGAGGAAATGGGCCTCAATCTGCCGCTTTGGCAGCAATTCTTTATCTATATTTCCAACGTGCTTCAGGGTGATTTCGGAACGTCGGTACTGACATCCAACACCGTCCTTGATGATATCAAGCGCGTCTTCCCCGCCACTTTGGAACTGGCAACCATTGCTACCATTATCGGCGTTGTCCTTGGCATTCCCGCGGGCGTTTTTGCCGCGATCAACAAGGGTAAATGGCCGGACCATGTCGTACGCGTGATCGGTCTTGCCGGTTATTCCATGCCGATCTTCTGGCTCGGTCTGATGGGACTTCTGGTTTTCTATATGAAACTGGACTGGGTCGCAGGCCCCGGACGTCTTGATGCCTTCTATGTCGATTTCATTGAACCAACTACCGGTCTGATGCTGATTGATACCCTCATCGAAGGCGACATGGATCTGTTCTGGAATGCCGTATCCCACATCATTCTTCCGGCATCAATCCTTGCCTATTTCTCGCTGGCCTATATTGCCCGCATGACCCGGTCCTTCATGCTCGAACAGCTTAGTCAGGAATATATCCTGACCGCCCGGGTCAAAGGCATTTCCGAACATCGCATCATCTGGCGTCACGCGCTTGGCAATGTCATGGTGCCCCTGGTGACCGTGATTGCGCTGTCCTATGCCAACCTGCTCGAAGGATCGGTTCTGACCGAAATCATCTTTGCCTGGCCGGGACTTGGTCTTTACATCACCAACTCGCTGCTCAATGCCGATATGAACGCGGTTCTTGGCGGCACGGTTGTGGTTGGTGCGGTCTTTATCGGCGTGAACATGCTGTCTGACGTGCTTTACCGCCTGCTCGATCCCAGAGCGCGGAGATAATCATGAATACACAAACAACCATCTCCAAACCGGGCCTGAAACAGTGGCTGACTTCCGACACCCCCCGCTCGCGGCTTCAGGCAAAATGCGGCCGCGCCTGGCTGGGCTGGATCAAGTTCACCGAAAACAAGCTGGCCATGATCGGGCTTTCGATTGTCATCGGCCTGATCCTTGTCACCATTTTCGCACCCCTTCTGGCCCCCTATGATCCGCTTGCCGCCGACCTTGCCAACCGCATTCAGCCCCCTGGGGCCGATCACTGGTTCGGCACCGATCAGCTGGGCCGTGATATTCTGTCGCGTCTGATTTACGGCGCGCAATATACCCTGCTGATTGTCGGGCTTGTTGCCATTACCGCCGCCCCGCTTGGCCTTCTGGTCGGCACGGCGGCCGGTTTCTTTGGCGGCTGGGTCGATGCGACATTGATGCGCATCACCGATATCTTTCTGGCCTTCCCGAAACTGATCCTCGCACTGGCCTTTGTCTCGGCGCTTGGCCCGGGGCTTGAAAATGCCATTCTGGCAATTGCGATTACCGCCTGGCCGCCCTATGCCCGTATCGCACGTGCTGAAACCATCACGGTGCGCAAATCCGACTTCATCGAAGCCGCCCGCCTTCAGGGCACCTCGAATATGGGTCTGATCATCGGCCATATCATGCCGATGTGCATGAGCTCGCTGGTCGTCCGCGTTACCCTTGATATGGCGGGCATGATCCTGATTGCCGCCGGTCTTGGTTTCCTTGGTCTTGGGGCACAGCCGCCAATGCCGGAATGGGGTGCCATGGTGTCCGATGGTCGTCAGTTCCTGCTCGAACAATGGTGGGTTGCCACAGTTCCCGGTATTGCCATTTTTGTCGTCAGCCTTGGCTTCAACCTTCTGGGTGATGGCCTGCGTGATGTTCTTGATCCGCGTGGAGGGGATTGATCATGTCAAACGAACCCCTTTTGAACGTCAAAAACCTCAAGGTCACCTTCAACACCCCCAAGGGTGAGGTCAATGCCGTGCGCGGTGTGTCCTTCAGCCTCGGGCGGGAACGCCTCGGGATTGTCGGGGAATCCGGTTCGGGCAAATCCCAGACCGGTCGGGCCATTCTTGGCCTGACGGCGGCAAATGGTCGCATCACCGCAGACGAGCTTAAATTCCACGATGTCGACCTGGCCAACCTGACGCCCAAACAATGGCGCAAAGTGCGGGGCGCGCGTATTTCCATGATCATGCAGGATCCGAAATACTCGCTCAACCCGGTCATGACCATTGGCGATCAGATCATCGAGGCCTATCGCGAACACCACAAGGTCAACGCCAAGGAAGCCCGTCATCGCGCCATTGATATGCTCGAAGCAGTCAAAATCCGTGACCCCGAACGCGTCTTCAATTCCTATCCGCATGAAGTTTCGGGCGGCATGGGACAGCGCGTGATGATCGCCATGATGCTGATCCCCGAACCCGAACTGATCATTGCCGATGAACCGACATCGGCCCTTGATGTCACGGTTCAGTTGCAGGTGATGGCAATCCTTGACGATCTGGTGCGCGATCGCGGCATGGCGCTGATTTTCATCAGCCATGATCTGCATCTGGTCTCAAGCTTCTGCGACCGGGTTCTGGTCATGTATCAGGGCCACGTGGTCGAAGAACTGGCCGCCTCTGCCCTGCACGAAGCCAAACATCCCTACACCAAGGGCCTTTTGAACTGCTTGCCGAAAATGGATGGCGATCATTCCGATCTGCCGATCCTTGAACGCGAAGCAAGCTGGGCAGAAGGATAAGAACCACAATGATTGAAATCAGCAAACTCAACGCATGGTTCGATGATCATCACGTTCTCAAGGACGTCGATATCTCTGTGCCTGCAAACGGATCATTCGGGCTGGTCGGGGAATCCGGTTCGGGCAAATCAACGGTCCTGCGTACCATCACCGGCCTTGTTGACGACTGGGAAGGCAACATTCTGGTCAATAACAAGGAACTGGGCACCACCCGCGACAAGGCCTTTTATCGTCTTGTCCAGATGGTGTTTCAGGACCCGTTCGGATCGCTCCATCCGCGTCATACCATTGACCGCATCCTGACCGAACCGGTCAATATTCACGGTCTTGGCAATTCCGATAGCCGCGTGGTCGAGGCCCTTAAACAGGTCGGTCTGGATAACTCCTTCCGGTTCCGTTACCCGCATCAGCTTTCCGGCGGTCAGCGTCAGCGCGTGGCAATTGCCCGCGCGCTGATCCTCGAACCCAAGGTGCTGTTGCTTGATGAACCGACATCAGCCCTTGATGTCTCCATTCAGGCCGAAGTACTTAACCTTCTCAGCCGTTTGCGCCGGGATCTGGGCCTGACCTATATCATGGTCAGTCACGATCTCGCGGTTGTGGCCCATATGTGTGACGATATTGCCATCATGAACCATGGTCGCATTGTCGAACGTGCCACCGCCGGTCAACTTGCCGAAGGGTCGCTTGAACACCCCTACTCCCAACAGCTTTACAAGGCTGCTGGCGGCTATGACCGTGCTGTGGTTGACAGTTTCGTCGATTGGGATTGATCCGCCTTTCACGTCACCGCACCAAACGAAGAAACGGGAACCTGTTTGAATGACGATTGCCACCAACCCATCGCGCCCGGCAACCTATCTCCCCAGCTTTACCTGGGATGCGCATGCCTGCCTGCCTTTGGATGAAAAAACACCCGCAAGCCTTCTGGACGAATATGTGAAGGGCAATGTGGATTATGTCTGTGTCAATGTCGGCATGGACATGAACACCATCCCCCACATTCTGCGCGTCATTGCCGCCTTCCGCGCCAAGATCGCCGCCCATCCCGACAAATACATGCAGATCGACAGCTTTGACGATCTTGCCATCGCCAAGCAAAAAGGCCTGCTGGGCGTCGGCTTCGATCTGGAAGGCTCGGTCATGTTGCAAGACATGCCCGAAATGATCCCGGTCTTTGCCAGACTGGGGGTCAAGCAGATCCACTTTGCCTATAACCGCAACAATTCGGTCGCGGGCGGCTGTCACGATGTTGATATGCCCCTGACCGATCTTGGGGTGGAAATGGTAAAATCGGTCAATGCCAATGGCATGATCATGGATTGTTCCCATACCGGACGGCAAAGCTCGCTTGATATCATGCGGGTATCATCCAAACCGGTCGTGTTCAGCCACGCCAATCCCAAGGTTCTGGGTGGCCATGAACGCTGCGTTGATGATGAACAGATCAAGGCCTGTGCCGATACCGGCGGCGTGATCGGCATTTGCGGTTTCCAGCGTTTCATCAAATCGCCCAACGCCCCCGAAGTCCCCGATATGATCCGCCACATCAAATATGCGGTCGATCTGGTCGGTGTTGATCATGTCGGCATCGGGCTTGATACCATGCCCGAAGTTGCCGGCTGCAACGACTTCCCCGATGGCGTTGACCGTTCCTATTACTGGCCTGTCGCCAGCGGCTATGGCCCGGGTGCGGGCGGGGCCGCGGTATTTGACCCGAAAAAACTCCCCGCCCTCGCCGACGCCCTGATCGCCATCGGCTATTCAACCGATGATGTCGATAAAATCATGGGCGAAAACTTCATCCGGGTTGCCAAGGCAAGCTGGTAGCAGCCTTCGCGACCCTGCCAGTCGTCACAAATGACAAAGCCCCGCCCGAGTATCTCAGGCGGGGCCTTTGTTTTCTGAAATGCGCGCTTTGGCTCAGACCTTGGCTTCGTCGGAGCGAACCGGACGCGGGCGGCCTTCGGCGTCGATGGCGACAAAGGTAAAGGTGGCCTCGGTGACCTTGATGCGCGGCGGCTGGTTGCGGCGCAGTACCCAGGCTTCAAGATGCAGAACGATTGATGTGTTGCCGATCCGTTCGATATCGCCATACACGCAAACCGTATCACCGACATAAACCGGACGCAGGAAGGTCATGCCGTCAACCGCGACGGTTGCAATACGGCCTTCGGCGATCTGGCTTGCCAGAACACCCCCGGCAATATCCATCTGCGACATCAGCCAGCCGCCAAAGATATCCCCGCTCGGGTTTGTATCGGCGGGCATTGCCAATGTCCGGGTACAAAGATCGCCACGCGGCATCGTGTTGTCGCTGACGTGTGTTTGCTCATTCTCTGTCGCCATCGGGCTCACTCCTGTTTCGGGCACGTTGAAAAAAGACGTGCATATTTTTTTATTGGACCTCCCGGTCTCGGTTTTCTGCGCCGCAGCTTTAAAAATGTGATCTTTGGCAAAGACCACCACTTGCATTGGACTTGAAAACACATTTTTATGGTCCGTGCTAACCGACATGTGGCACGAACCATCGAACATATGGTACTCGTTTAGCGCCGAGGCATCCAACGCTCAATATCGATCAACAGATATGCGTTGTTGGACCTTGTTTTAACACAATAAAAGAAGTTGCGTTCCGGGGCATGACCGACCTTTTTGAAGATTCAAACCAATCCACAGACAAAGCCTATTCCGCCAAGGACATCGAGGTTCTCGAAGGCCTGGAGCCTGTGCGTCGCCGCCCCGGTATGTATATCGGCGGCACCGATGATGCGGCCCTGCACCATCTGGTCGCAGAGATCCTGGATAACTCCATGGACGAAGCGGTCGCTGGCCACGCGGACTGGATCGAACTGGAACTGAAACCGGACAATACCGTACTTGTCCGCGATAACGGTCGCGGTATTCCGACCGATCCGCATCCGAAGTTCCCCGACAAATCCGCCCTTGAAGTCATCCTGACCACCCTGCATTCCGGTGGTAAGTTTTCGGGCAAGGCCTATGAGACATCGGGCGGTTTGCACGGTGTGGGTATGTCTGTCGTGAACGCCCTGACCGAGAAATTCCGGGTTGAGGTCTGCCGCGATCGCAAAATGGTATTCCAGGAATATTCGCGCGGTGTGCCGCAGATGCCGCTTCAGGATGGCGGTGCAATCAATAACCGCCGCGGCACCACGGTCATTTTCAAACCCGATCCCGAGATTTTTGGCGCCCGCGCCAAACTCAAACCGGGCACCATCTTCCGCATGGCGCGGTCCAAGGCCTATCTCTATAAGGGCGTTGAAATCCGCTGGTCGGTTGATCCGTCGCTTTTGACAAGTGATGACCCGACCCCGCAGCAGGAAGTCCTGAAATTCCCGAACGGGATTCTCGACTATCTGGAAATGACGCTTGAGGGCCGCGAACTCGTCACCGAACGCCCGTTCGCCGGCGAAGCCAAATTTTCCGACAGTCCCGGACGTGTTGAATGGGCAATCGGCTGGCCCGAAAGCGGCGAAGGCTATTTCCATTCTTACTGTAACACCGTCCCGACCCCGCTTGGCGGCACGCACGAGGCCGGTTTCCGCTATGCCCTGACCAAGGCAATCAAAGCCTATGGCGACATGGTCGGTCAGAAAAAGGCCGCGGCCATCACTGCCGAAGACGTGTTTGGCGGCGGCTGCATCATGCTGTCGGTCTTTATTCCCGATCCGCAGTTCCAGGGTCAGACCAAGGAAAAGCTCGGCACCCAGAATGCTACCAAACTGGTTGAAACCGCGGTCCGCGACCATTTCGACCACTGGCTGACAGGGGACACCGAAAACGCCAAACGTCTGCTCGAACGCATCATCCTGCGCGCCGAGGAACGCCAGCGCCGCAAGGAGAAAAAGGAAACCAAACGTCAGTCGGCGACCCGCCGCCTGCGTCTGCCGGGTAAACTTGCCGACTGCTCGCGCTCAATTGCCGCTGGCACTGAAATCTTCCTGGTCGAGGGTGACTCGGCAGGTGGCTCTGCCAAGCAGGCCCGTGACCGTGAAACACAGGCCGTCCTGCCGCTGCGCGGTAAAATCCTGAACGTGGCCTCGGCCACCCGCGAAAAGATGATGGCCAACCAGGAAATCAAGGACATGATCGAGGCCTTTGGCTGCGGTTCCGGGTCCGATTTCCGCCTCAATGACCTGCGCTACGAACGCATCATCATCATGACCGATGCTGACGTTGACGGCGCGCATATCGCATCACTTCTGATTACCTTCTTCTATCAGGAAATGCCCGGTCTGATCGAAAGCGGCCATCTCTATCTGGCGATGCCGCCGCTTTATCGTCTGACCCAGGGCGGAAAATCGATCTATGCGATGGATGACGCCGAAAAGGAAGTCATCCTGAGCACCGAGTTCAAGAACCCGAACAAGGTCGAGATTTCCCGATTTAAAGGTCTGGGTGAAATGCCCCCGCAACAGCTGCGTGAAACCACGATGGCGCATAAAAAGCGGACATTGCTGCGTGTCACCCTGCCCGATGCGGCCGAACCCGATGAACGCGGCCAGACCAAGGACCTGGTCACCCGCCTGATGGGCAAGAAACCGGAACTGCGTTTCCAGTTCATTCAGGAACATGCCCGCTTCGTCGAAGATATCGACGTCTGATCGGCAAACCGATTGCGAAAAACCCGGCCAGTGTGCCGGGTTTTTTATTGGCCCCGCCACAGCATCGCCGCAAAAGCGCGCCTTAATGACCGTCATATCTTTCAGACCGGGTGATCACGCCTGCAATGTGATAGGCTATCTTGCCCGATAAGCTGTCAAAGGACTTGTCCAATGAACATGCGCGCATTTTCCCGTTTTTTGCCGACCGCGACCGGCACGGCGTTGCTTTTGCTTGGCGGGTGCAGTGCCGCCCTGATCGAAGCGCCCAATTACAAGGTCACCGAAGTCCAAAGCTTCAAGACCACCGGCGCGCCAAGTCAGGTCATGCTGCTTGAAATCGTTGATCCGGCCAACAGCCTTCCGGCCAAAACATGGACCGATGCACTTTCCAATCACGGCTTTGCGCCGCGCCTGCGCTTTGTCACCGATCCCGCCGATATTTCGGCAAATGAAACCATCAAACCGGAAAACCGGCTGGTGGCTGTGGTCAACCCGTCGCAAAACACCTTTGGCGATGCGATCTGCACCAACCCGCAAACCGGCGGCATGGAACACATTTCTGATCGCCTGATTGTTCGGTTCGGCTTTTGCTCCGGCGATAATGTCATCTCTGAAACCCGGGCGCGTTTTGTGCCTGAAAACTTTGAAAGCCAGCTGTTTGCCAATGCCGACACGCTAAGCTACCAACTGTTCCCGCGCCATATCCGCAACAATGACGATGACCGTTTCTGCAGCCCGTTCCAGACGGTTTGCTGATCCGGGCTGCCTAAACGACCAGTCAGCGATCAACATGTTGGCGAAAACCGGTAATGCAAACGCACGCATCCGCGATCAAGCATTTGCGTACTGATCAATGTCGGACTGCTGCGAAAACCGGTCTGAGGGAAAAGCGGTTTTCCCCCACCCAGAATTTCGGGCATGACGTAAATTTCAATTTCGTCAAGCGCACCTCGTTCTATGAACGCCATTTGCAGCTTTCCACCGCCCAGCATCCAGACATCCCCATCATCAAAAGCACGAAGTTCGGCAATCAATGCGTCAACGTCACTTCGCACGTCAATATCCGCGACAGGATTATCAATCGGACGGGATGTAACCACAATTACCCGCTTTCCGTGATAAGGCCATTCCGATGGTTGGCTTGCAACAAAGTCGTAGGTTGCCCGCCCCATCACCAGGGTTTGAATGCGCTTGATGAACTTGTTGTAATCGTATTCACCAAGATCCATCCCGTCATATGCAAACAACCAATCGAGATTGTCATTTCTGTCCGCGATCATCCCGTCAAGACTGGTTGCGATATACCCAAGAATTCTTGCCATGACCAAATCTCCATTGATTTATAAATGAATATACGTTTATAAATAATCATGGCAAGAAACAAGACAATTCCCGACGATCAGGTGCTCGACACCATCCTTGAAACCGTGCTTGAAACCGGACCGTCAAACCTGACATTTGCCCGGGCATCAAAAGCCTGCGGTCTCTCACCGGCGACACTTGTGCAACGCTATGGCACGCGTGATGCTCTGCTCGTTGCAACATTGCTCCGGGCTTGGGACCGCCTAGATGCTGAAACGCATGCTGCGGATCAGGAAGAAGCACTTGATCCGAATGGCGCAATCGAAATTCTACTGCGCCTGATGCCCCCGGAAACGGCAGACCGGGACAGCACCAACGGCTTGCTGGTTCTGCATGAAGACATTTGCAACCCGCAACTTCGCGCGCGCGGCGCGGCTTGGGGACATCACCTTGCCGCAATCCTTGGCCGCCGCCTGTCAGACCACCCCGAAGAGGGAAAAAAGCTTGGCTGGCAAATGGCCAGCATATGGCAAGGGGCACATATATGGTGGGCTTTCACCCGTGAACAGCCAGCCGATCAGTCGATCCGGGCAACGCTCGAAGAATGGGTTGCCCGTAACATATAAAAATGCCGCCCTACCGTAAAAGAAGGTCAACCAAAGCACGGGCAAAAATCTCGGGCTGTTCAAGCGGCACATAATGCCCTGCCCCGGCGACCTCGTGATAATCTGCCCCGGCAATCCGGCTGGCCATATCCCGGTGGCTTTCCGGGCTGATCACCTGATCGGCTTCGCCTGACATCACACAGCACGGGATATCAATCCTGGCAAGCGTCCCCTGACTGTCGGGGCGATGGGCAACGGCGATGCTTTGACGCAGAAAGACCTCCGCACCGGCCTGCTCGGCCATTTCGCCCAGAAGCCGGATCAAGGCGTCATTGCTGCGATTATCGGGATGGATCATCTCGTCAAGCAACGTGTCATTGATCCCGACAAAACGCTGCGCGCGCCCGGCAAGCCGGGCAAGAAGGACACGGCGGCGTTTGACTGCCTCTGTATCGGCTGTTGCCCGGGTATTAACCAGCATCAGATGACTGACGCGTGCTTTCGCCTGACGCAGGATTTCAAAGGCGACATAGCCGCCCATCGACATCCCCACCAGCGCAAACCGGGCTGGCGCAACATCAAGAACCGCGCGCGCCATCGCTGCCACACTGTCCTGATCAAACAGATCGAAATGAAGTTGACTGATCGCAGGTTTGCCGTCCATTTCACCCCGGCCATAGGCCGCAATTGCCGGTTCCCACATCCGCTGATCGGCCAGCATTCCTGATAAAAACACAACGGGCACGCCATCCATGCCGGCGTGCCCGAAATCCTGATCCGGCCCGGATGTCATTTGATCAGCGCACTTAATTCCTTGAATTCCGGGGTGCCGGCAACGCGCAGCCATTCGAACATCACGCTTTCGCGGGTCACGATCTTTGCCCCGGCATCGCGCATGCGTTCAAGCCCGAAAATCTTGTCCTGGGTGCTGCGCGATGTCACCGCATCGGCAACCACATAGACCTCGCGTCCGCGTTCAAGAAGCTCCAGCACCGTCTGAAGCACACAGACATGGGTTTCCATGCCGATCACCACCACCTGGTCACGGCCCGGATTTTCTTCCATTTTTTCGATAAAGCCGTCTGCCGGGATTGCCGAAAACGCCACCTTGGCAACCACATTGCCGCCATCGGCAACATCACCGGGTTTTTCCACCAGATCCAGAATGGGTTTTGCCGTATGGCCAAGCCCCTTGGGATATTGTTCGGTGACGATCACGGGCACGCCAAGCCGGTTGGCACATTTGATCAGGAAACAGCAATTGGCAATGATCTGTTCGGGCTCCTGACAAGCCGGATAAAGCTTTTCCTGAACATCGATAACCAGCAAACTTGCGCGTGTCGCATCCATCAGCACGGCTTTTCTCCCATGTGTGATTGTTATTTTGACAGGTTACGCTGCCAAATTGTTGCAAACAAGCCTCTCAACAGGGTGTTTATCGGTTTTCGAAGCGAATTTTGCGGCGTTTTTCTTGACTTAATTCAGGGTTAGCTTTACGACCCAAACTGATTTTTGCATATCCGCTTCACTTAACGCATTCTATTGCGGGAAAACGAACCATATGAATTTCGCCGATCTCGGTCTGAGCGAAGATATCCTCAAAGCCGTTGCAGACGCCGGCTACGACACCCCAACCCCGATCCAGGCTCAAGCTATCCCGTCGGTGCTGATGGCACGCGACATTCTGGGCTGCGCACAGACGGGCACGGGTAAAACGGCCAGCTTCACCCTGCCGATGCTTGATATCCTGCATCACGGCCGCGCGCGTATGCGTATGCCGCGTTCCATCATTCTGGAACCGACCCGCGAACTTGCGACCCAGGTTGCGGCAAACTTCGACACCTATGGCAAATACATGTCCCTGTCGAAGGCATTGATCATCGGGGGCGAGTCCGCCGCCGAACAGGGCAAAATCCTGGAAAAGGGCGCTGATGTCATCATCGCGACGCCGGGCCGCCTGATCGATACCTTTGAACGTGGCAAGCTGCTTCTGTCTGACTGCAAATTGCTGGTGATTGACGAAGCCGACCGTATGCTCGACATGGGCTTCATCCCCGACATCGAAAAGATCGTCAATATGCTGCCCAAGCAGCGCCAGACACTTTTCTTCTCGGCGACCATGCCCAAGGAAATCCGTCGCCTTGCCGACAAATTCCTGTCCAATCCCAAGGAAATCACCGTCGCCCCGCCATCCAGCATGGCCGCAACGGTTGAACACAAACTTCTGGTCCTTGATGACTTTGACAAGCGCGAAGCACTTCGTCAGCTGATCCGCCAGGAAAATGTCAAAAACGCCTTTGTGTTCTGCAACCGCAAAAAAGACGTTGATATCCTATACAAGTCGCTGACCAAGCACGGCTTCAATGCCGGGCGCATGCATGGCGACATGGCACAAAGCGAACGTACCGAAACGCTGGCAAAGTTCAAATCGGGCGAGATCACCCTGCTGGTCTGCTCTGACGTTGCTGCGCGCGGGATCGATATCGCCGATGTTTCGCACGTCTTTAACTTCGACGTTCCGTTCAACGCCGAAGATTACGTCCACCGTACCGGCCGTACCGGTCGTGCGGGCCGCGATGGCAAGGCATTCACCCTTGCCGTGCCCGAAGACGGCAAACTGGTCGCAGCCATCCACAAGACGATCAACAAAGACATTCCGCTGACCGAACTTGACGGCATTGAAACGCTTGAGCTGGACTTCACCGGCAAAAAACGGCGTAACAAGAAAAGCCGCAAGTCCAATACGCGTGATGACAAACCGGCCCGTTCGGCGAAATCAAATGACCGTGGCAATGGCGACACCGCCAAGGCACAGCCGGAAACCCCGGCCCAGCCCGCCGCCGCCAAGGATGCCGATCAGAACAAGGCCCCTGCCCGCGACACAAGGGGCAGCAATGAGCGCTTTGATCGCAATGACCGAAACGATCGCAGTGACCGCAGTGATCGCAACAATAACCGCAACCACCGGCGCGATCGCGATGACCGCGATGACAAGCCGGTCATCGGTTTTGGCGATCATGTTCCGTCCTTCCTGTTGACGGCGGTTCCGGCTTCAAGCCTTGGCAAAAAGCCTGAGGCAGAAGAAGAAGCACCGAAAAAGACCACCAAACGCAAAACCGCGACGAAATCGGCCGCCAAGTCTGACGCCAAGTCGGAAAAGACCACGCGCGCCAAATCGCCGCGTCGTAGTGCGAAAAAGAAAACCGATGACAAGCCGGCAGAAGAAGCTGCACCAACCGCGGTTGATGCACCAATCGACGCCCCGGCAGAGGCCAAAGTAGAGGCCAAAGTAGAAGCCAATGTAGAGGCCAAAGCAGATGCTGCGCCGGCACCGGTCGAAGCAGACTCCGCACCGGCCCCGGCCAAGGCCGCGGAAAAGAAACGCAGCCCGCGTCGCCCGCGCAAAAAAGCAGCCCCCAAGGCCGCCAGCAGCGACACCGCCGAAAGCACCGCGCCAGCAGCAGAACCCGCCACCCCGGCCACCAGCGAAGGCTAGGCTTGCGACATCACCAAACAAAAGGCCGTCAGAACATTCTGACGGCCTCTTTTCTGTCTGGAAACGGTGCCCGGCTTCTGTAATCAGACCGCGCGGAACAATCCGGTTGATGTCGGTTTTTCCGGGCGACGCTTGCGCATCAGCTTCAGCATCGTTTCGATCGTGATCGACAACAGCGTCGCGTGGGTGATTTCTTCGATCTCGTCCATCACCAGCGACAGCGCCGCCCCGGCATTGGTATTTTGCACAATGCTGTTGGACGGGCCGGTGCCGACCTCCTCAAACAGCTGCACCACATCAAGAAGCGTCGTGCGCTTGGCATTGCCACAAAAACGATATCCGCCCCCGGCACCACGTACCGATTCAACAAGCCCCGCCCGGCCAAGATCACGCAGAACCTTTGCCAGATGATTGGTGGAAATATTGTACCGTTCGGCAATTTCGGACGCCGAAAGCTGACGGTCGGTATCTTCGGCCAGTTCAAGCACGGCATAGAGGGCAAACAGAGTTGCCTTTTGCAAGGACATCATGGCTTAGGCCCCCTCTTCCATATCGGTCTCAAGCTGGATGAACGGTCCGGCCATCATGCCCTGGGATCGGAAGAATGACATCAGGTCGGTGGCATCGCGCGGGATCATGGTGCGGACCTTGGTCACACCGGCCTTGCGGAAACACCGGCAGATTTCCTTATAAAGAATGGTACCGATCCCGCCCATGCGCAGATCCGGCTCGACACTGACGGTACCGACCCAGCCACACGGCACGGAATTGAATTCCCACGACCGCACTTCACCGAAAATACAGCCCAGAAGCGTGCTGCCTTCTTCTGCAATCAGGAAAAACCGGGAATCCTTGCGATTGCCATACCGGGTAAACAGATCGTCCCAATAATCAGGCTTGCGCAAACCTGTTGTCCGGTCATCCAGATCGACAACATTTGGCAGATCTTCAAGGACTGCCGGACGGATATTGATTTTATGCTCGCCAATCGTAACCAGGTTATATCCCGGTGCATTTTGCGCAGCGTCCACCTTGTATGCCTTTCAGTAACGTGGTTGGCCGTGCCAACCTCTCCCGGCGTCGGATCAGGAGAATAACCACAATCAAAATAAGTAAATTGGTACGATTATACTATACTGTTCAGACCGGGCACGGCAATGATAAGTTCCGCTGCAACTGCGAGCAGCCCGGCCCGTCTATGCCAAGCATTTCAAGGAACTGAAGGACATACTTGCATTCATCTGATCTTGCAAGCATCAAGCAAATGGCTGCTTTGGCTCTTTCATCTCTGTCATATACACAGACAGCCCGTAAAAAATGCGATGCGCGATCACGCAATCATTGACAGAAACCCGAAGTCATGGCTTATCGCGCAGCAGAAAATACTTACATCGGGCCTGAAATTTGGCAAATTGTAGCCCGCTGTTTATGACCCAAAGGAGTGTGGCACGCTATGGCGCGCAACGGATTCGACGCAATTGATCGCAAAATTCTTCGTGAAATTCAGGAAGACGGTCGCATTTCGATGGTCGAATTGGCTGACAAGGTCGGCCTGTCTGTTTCTCCCTGTCTGCGGCGTTTGCGCAAACTCGAAGAAAGCGGCGTGATCCGCAAATATGTTGCCCTGCTTGATCCGGCACATCTTCATCTTGGCGTGAATGTCTTTGTCACCGTCTCCCTGACCCAGCATGACGAACCGTCGCTCCGCCGCTTTGAAACCGCGGTCCAGGAACATCCGGAAATCGTCGATTGCTATGCCATGGTCGGCAATCAGGATTACATGATGCGCATCGTCGTGCCCGACCCCGCATCCTATCAGCGCTTCCTGTCCGAAGTGATGATGAAGCTTCCCGGTGTTGCCAACATGAAATCAAGCTTCACCCTGCATGAAGTCAAAAACAGCACCACCCTTCCGGTTTCCGACATCGACTGATCTGCGGTTGCTGCCCTGCGAGTGCTGATTTACGGCTGCCTGCTGTCAAAGCAATGACGCAAAACGGCGAACCGTTCCAACCGGCACCGTCATCCCCGCACAAGCCGGAACATCGCCCCCAGGCGCAAAAAATCCCAGCTTTGGCTTTGCCCTGCGGACACCATACGCACTTGGGCACCCGGCCTTAAGGCACAAGGTCATCAGAACGCCAGCCGTGTAAGTGCATCATGCCCGCCGTTACGCGCGCATCGCCGCCACACGCCGATCCGGGATAATGGTCGGGAACAGAACGGCCAGTGTCAGACCGCGCAACAGGAAAAAGGCGTTAAACGCCGCCCACAGCAAATGGTTGCTGTCCATCGCAACAGCCCCCCACGCCATCAGCGCATAAATCCCCACCGATACCAGCATCATGTTGCGCCAGTGCTTGGTCTGCATCGCGCCCAGAAACACCCCGTCAAACTGAAAGCCCAGAACCCCGGTAACCGGCAAAATGACCGCCCACAGCAAATAGGTATAGGACGCCTCGCGCACCTCGGGGATGGTGGTCAGGGCATCAATGATCCACGGACCGGTCACGGCAAAGATCGCCGCCATACACACCGCTGATACAATCCCCCAGATCGTGGTCTTGCGCACCGCCCACAGGAACTGTTTGCGTCGCTCCGCCCCATAGGCCTGCCCGACAAGGGTTTCGGCGGCATGGGCAAACCCATCAAGGGCAAATGACCCGAACATCAAAAAGTTCTGCAACACCGCATTGGCCGCAAGGGTGACTTCGCCAAACCGGGCCGAGAAACTGGTAAACAGCGCAAAGGCCGATGTCAGCGCCATGGTGCGCACAAAGATATCACCATTGATCTTCATCAGCTTGGCAAGCTGCACCCGATCAAGAACCCCGATCCCGCGCCATGTGCCGCCCAGACGTTTCAGGTGCGGCTGCATCAAAAACCAGCCCAGAACCACACCGGAATAATCGGCAATCACCGTCGCGCCAGCCACCCCTTTGACGTCCCAGCCGAACCCTTGCACAAACAGGATATCAAGAACGATGTTCAGCGAGTTCAGCACCACCTGGAAAATGAACACCGCCCGGCTGTCGCGCATCGCAAGCAACCAGCCCAGCATGCAATATTGCATCAATGTCGCCGGTGACGCCCAGATCCGCACATGGAAATAGTCCCGTGCGGCCGCCTCGACCGCCGGTGTTGGCGCAATCAGCGACATCGCAAGCTCGATGATCGGCCATTGCAATATCATCACCGCAAGCCCGGCAGTCATCGCGATCAGGGCCGCGCGCGCAAACACCGCCCGCACCCCGTTGGGGTCACGCCGGCCATAGGCCTGTGCCGCAAGCCCGGTGGTCGCCATGCGCAGGAAACCGAAACTCCAGAACACATAGGAAAAAATCAGCGCCCCGACCGCAACCGCACCAATATAATGCGGGCTGTCAAGATGACCGACCACTGCCGTATCAACCGCGCCAAGCAACGGGACTGTGGCATTGGACAAAATGATCGGCAGGGTCAGTGACAGAACACGTCGATCCCCCTTGCCGAACCAGCGGCGCGTGCGGTTCATCTGGGCCTCGGAATTGGACTTGATTTGGGGCGTTTTGCCGAACAGTACCGGCAACCGGAAGATTTCTTGTCGCACAGATTAAGGCAAGACAAAAGACGGGTTGTCATGACAACCACAGGCAAAAAATCCACATCGTTGAATTTTGTCCGACCTTGCACCTATCACTTTGCAATAATCGCATTTCATTTTTGTGACATCCGTCGCGATTTTCGGAATACCAAATTCGCCAATGCGTAAAAATATCGGCACAACCATTTGATTTTAAATGACAAATAAAGTTTCACAATATCCACACTGGAAAAAAGGTCACTTTGCGAAAACCGATACCAACGGATAGATCATTCTTCAGATGATCGTAAAAATGGCGGTGGAATTATAAAAATTCGCCTATACCGGCCTTTCCATCCACACACTTATCCACAGGCTGATGATCCCGACCGGTTCGCGCACGCGAAACCCGATCGTCCCGAAACGGTCCCTGTTCCTTATCACCAGTCATCATCCATCCTGTTGCCATGACCAGTTCGGTCTGACTCCAACCATCCGGTCGTAGTGATCACGCCTTTGCCCCCTTTGCAGCCTTTGCAAAATTTCCGATCCGTGCAACTTTATTGCCAGCACAAAGGAAACCGGCATGTTTGATCTCACCAGTCTTCTGACCATTGCCATTGCCTTCTTCATTGCCGCGGCATCGCCGGGGCCGGCGACCCTTGCGGTTGCGACGGTCTCGATGCATGCCGGGCGAAAATCAGGCCTGCTTTTCGGGGCCGGTCTCGCGCTCGGACTGGCCTTTTGGGGATTGGTGGCGGCAACCGGTCTTGGCGCGATCCTTCAGGCATCAAGCTACGCGCTCTCGGTTCTGAAGCTCGTCGGCGGGGCTTATCTTCTGTGGCTGGCATGGATTTCGGCCCGTTCTGCCATGGTCAAAGCCGATATGTCTGTGCCCCCAAAATCAACGCGTCACCCCGGCTTCCGCCACGGGCTGGTTCTCAATCTGTCCAATCCCAAGGCCGTGATTGCCTGGATGGCGGTTCTGGCACTTGGCCTTGATGATGGCGGGTCTGCTGCCCAAGTGATGCTGGCAACCGGCACCTGCATGGTGCTGGGGCTTGCGATCTATATGCTTTATGCGCTGGTCTTTTCGACATCGGGGGCGATGGCGCTTTATCGCAAAACCCGTCGCTGGATCGATGGCGCGGTTGCCGGGCTGTTCGCTGCGGCCGGGATCGGTTTGATCCGCTCTGCCTTTGTAAAACAGTGATCATCTTTCCCCGCTGA
This sequence comes from Thalassospira sp. MCCC 1A02491, assembly GCF_001613785.1. Lineage (NCBI taxonomy): Bacteria > Pseudomonadati > Pseudomonadota > Alphaproteobacteria > Rhodospirillales > Thalassospiraceae > Thalassospira > Thalassospira sp. MCCC 1A02491. The sequence continues at coordinate 19,794 of NZ_LPVX01000017.1, forward strand.
CTTGCTGAATTTGCCGAACTTGCCGAACCTGCCAGCGGGACGGCCCGCGCAGCTCACCCTGTTCGCGCCATTCCGGCTCCCCCGCCATACCCTCACCCGGCCATATGTCGGTTATCCCGCGAACACCCGTTGCCCGACCATGGCCCCCTTCATGCCCAAGAATTCCGCAAGATTTCCCGATATTTGCCCTGCACATGACCGACAGCGCGCCGGATCGCAAAAATAACTGGTGGTCAGCTGTCTGCATTGCTAATCAGGGGAAAAGGATTTTTCAGGAAAGTCATTATGAGCACTGATCATCTATTGTCTGGCCCGACACTGCCGGCGGCATCGGGAACCTCCAAAAGCGTTGTGATCCTGCTGCACGGCTATGGCGCGGATGGCAACGACCTGATCGGGTTGGCCCCGCATCTGGCGCGCGCCCTGCCCGACACCAGCTTCTATTCACCCAATGCGCCGTTCCCGTGCGAAATGTCGCCCTTCGGTCGCCAATGGTTCAGCCTGGCCGAATATGATCCGGAATTCCTGCGCCGTGCGCCCGAAACCATGTCCGGTGCCCTTGCCGCCATGGCCGAAGGAGCCAATAAAAGCGCATCCTACGTCAATGACTTCATTGACCATGTCATGGAAACCCATGGCATTGGCGAAGACCGGATCGCGCTGGTAGGCTTTTCACAAGGCACCATGATGTCGCTGCAAACCGCCCCGCGCCGTGCCAAGCAGCTTGCCGGTGTGGTCGGCTTTTCCGGGGCACTTCTGGGCGATGGCGCCTTTGCCACCGATCTGAAATCGCGCCCGCCGGTCCTGCTGGTGCATGGCACCGCCGATCCGGTGGTCCCGATCGAGGCATCGCGCATCGCACGTGATACCCTGGCCGCCAACGGCATCGACGTTTCCCTGCATGAACGGCCGAACCTGCAACATGGCATCGACGAAGAAGGTCTGGGTCTCGCGCTTGAATTTTTGCGCAAACATCTCGGCTAAGACCGCTTCAAAACACAAAAAAAATGCAAAAGCACCTGCTGTTAGACAGTCAGGTGCTTTTTTTATTGAAAACAGCCCCAACATATCCCCGGTTATCGCGCGGGTCTTGCCGGTGATTTCAACAACCGGGCCGCACAAAGCCCCCTGTGATCAACACCATATCCCCCGCGTGGCACGCAAATAACTGATGCACATTTTCGCGCCACACCCTATACTTTCGAGATAAGAACCTATCCATAACATTAATAAAATTCTAAACGGCATCGCTTCCTGCCGTGGCTCAAACGGAAACAATCAAGAAAACGGGTACACAGACCATGCTTCAAAACATCAGGATCGGTAAAAAGGTTGCAAGCTTGTCGCTACTGTCGCTTGTCGCTTTGCTTTTGATTGCCGCACTTGAACTTCAAACGTTGCGCAGCGGGATGCTCGAAGACCGCAAAGACAAAATTCAGACAACTGTTTCAATGCTGGTAACAGCGGCCCAATCCTATCAGGATCGCGTAAACAGTGGTGAACTCACTCAGGAAGCAGCTACAACCGAGTTCTATCGCTGGAGCACCGCGGCAAGGTTTGATGACGGCACGGGCTATTTCTTTGCCTATGACAAAAACGGCATCAACAAGTTACATGGCGCCAAACCGTCTCTTAACGGCACGGATATGAGCCAGGTTAAAGACCCTACGGGCAACTTCATCGTGCAGGACCTCTTGGCTGCGGCGCAAAACCCGGAAGGCGGTTTCTTCTCTTATTACTGGCCAAAACCCGGCGAGCCAGAGGAGAAACTTTTCGAAAAGCTTTCCTATTCCGCTATGCTCCCGTGGGGTGATGCAATCGGCACCGGGATCTATATTGACGATGTGGATGCCGCCTTCTGGGAACAGGCCGTTTTTGTGATGGTATTCATTGCGATCGTTGTTGCCCTGATGATTGCCTTGTCTCTTGCGATCGGACGCAACATCACAGTTGGCCTGAATAAACTCTCAACCCGTATGACTGAAATCGCCAATGGCAAACTCGAAGGCGAAATCGAAGGTCAGGACCGTGGCGACGAAGTCGGCGACATGGCACGCACTGTCGTGTCCTTCCGTCAGCAGGCGCTTGAAAACCGCGAATTGCAGGATCGCCAGAAACAGCTGGAAATCCAGGCGGACAAACAGCGCCGCAAGGACATCACCGATATGGCCGATAGCCTTGAACAGCGCGTCAAAAACCTGATCCGCTCGATCTCGACCTCGATCGCCGAGATGAAGCAGGCCACCTCCTCGATGCAGGAAGCCAGCAACACCAACAGCCAGCTGTCTGCCGCTGTGGCATCTGCCACGACCCAGACGTCAACCAACGTTCAGACCGTCTCGGCCGCGACCGAGGAACTGACCGCATCAAGCGATGAAATCGCCCATCAGATCGCCCAGTCAGCCGACATTGCCAATCAGGCCAATGAACAGGCCGCACGTACCAATGAAACCGTTACCGGCCTTGCCGATGCGGCCCAGAAAATCGGGGATGTGGCAAAACTGATCGGCGACATTGCCGAACAGACCAACCTGC
>NZ_LPVX01000018.1:0-15884 GCF_001613785.1 Thalassospira sp. MCCC 1A02491
TCCAGATGACCGCGACCCTCATTGCACCGATCGCAATGGACGAAGGTCTGCGTTTCGCAATCCGTGAAGGCGGTCGTACCGTCGGCGCAGGCGTTGTTGCGAAAATCATCGAATAATTTTTAAGATTTTGCACGATTGAGTGCTTGATCTTGGATGTGCGGGCGGCTATAAACCGCCCGCACACCCCGCCACCCGGGCGGGGATGAGCCAGAAAGAAGATAAGCTTTTCAACTTTCTGACGATCTTGTAGGAGTGTAGCTCAGTTGGTAGAGCATCGGTCTCCAAAACCGAGTGTCGGGGGTTCGAGTCCCTCCTCTCCTGCCAATTTTTTCCGGGTCGTGAAACAAAGCATTAGAAAGCGGTGTAACCCCGACAATGGCTAAAACGTCGCCAGCACAATTCGTACAGCAGGTTCGCTCCGAGGCAAAGAAAGTCTCGTGGCCGTCCCGTAAGGAAACGACTGTTTCGACCATCATGGTTTTCGTGATGGTTGCTTTGGCGTCCGTTTTCTTCTTTGTTGTCGATCAGCTCCTCGCATGGGGTGTCAAACTGGTCTTTGGTGTTGGGGGCTAAGTCAATGGCGCATCGCTGGTACGTATTGCACGTTCACTCTGGATTCGAGAAAAAGGTCGCCCAGTCGATCCGCGAACAAGCCATCAAGAAAGGTCTTGAAGGCGAGATCGAAGAGGTCCTGGTTCCGACTGAGGAAACTGTCGAGATGCGTCGCGGCACCAAGGTCAATGCCGAGCGGAAGTTTTTCCCGGGCTATGTCCTGCTGAAGATGGATCTCACTGACGAAAGCTGGCATCTGGTCAAAAACACCGCCAAGGTCACCGATTTCCTCGGTAGCCGTGGCAAGCCGATGCCGATTTCCGAAAAGGAAGCTCAACACATTCTGCATCAGGTGCAGGAAGGTGTTGATCGTCCGAAGCCGACCATCGCATTCGAGGTTGGCGAGGAAGTGCGTGTTTCCGATGGCCCGTTTGCATCGTTTAACGGTGTCGTCGAAGGAGTTGATGAAGAACGTGCACGCCTGAAGGTGTCTGTTTCGATCTTCGGTCGTTCAACTCCGGTCGAGCTGGAATATACCCAGGTCGAGAAGCTTTAAAAAACGATCTTGAAAATTTAAGTCGCTGCCTGTATACGCAGGCAGCAATCAAGGCGCGGGAGGTCAGCCATGGCCGGACCGCGCGCTTCTTTAAGAGGTACTCTAATGGCGAAGAAAATCGACGGCTATCTTAAGCTGCAGATTCCCGCCGGCAAAGCCAACCCGTCGCCGCCCGTCGGCCCGGCTCTTGGTCAGCGCGGCGTGAACATCATGGAATTCTGCAAGGCGTTCAACGCAGCGACCCAGCAGATGGAACCTGGTATGCCGATTCCGGTCGTCATCACCGTTTATTCCGACCGTTCCTTCTCGTTCGTAACCAAAACCCCGCCGGCATCCTACTTCCTGAAAAAGGCAGCAGGCATTGCCAAAGGTTCCGGTACCACCGGTAAAGGCTATGTTGGCAAGGTGACCAAAGCACAGGTCAAAGAAATCGCAGAAGCCAAAATGGCTGACCTCAATGCATTCGACATTGATGGCGCGATGGCAATGATCGAGGGCTCTGCCCGTGCGATGGGTCTCGAGGTTGTGGAGTAAGACGATGGCCAAGACTGGTAAACGCCTTGCCCAGGCCTATGAGGGCATCGACCGTAACACCCAGTACGAACTGGCAGCTGCTGTCAAACTCGTCAAAGAAGGTGCAAAAGCAAAATTCGATGAAACCATCGAAATTGCCATGAACCTTGGTGTTGATCCGCGTCACGCTGACCAGATGGTCCGTGGTGTTGTTTCCCTTCCGCATGGTACCGGTAAAACCATGCGCGTTGCTGTCTTCGCAAAAGACGCCAAAGCAGAAGAAGCCCAGAAAGCTGGTGCCGACGCTGTTGGTGCAGAAGACCTGATGGAAGCAATGCAGAAAGGCGATCTGAACTACGATCGCGTTATTGCAACCCCGGACATGATGGCTGTTGTCGGCCGTCTCGGTAAGGTTCTCGGCCCGCGCGGCCTGATGCCGAACCCGAAACTCGGCACCGTTACCATGGATGTTGCAACCGCAGTTTCCGACGCAAAAGCTGGCCAGGTCCAGTTCCGCGCCGAGAAAAACGGTATCGTCCATGCCGGTATCGGCAAGGCTTCGTTCAGCGAAGAGCAGATCCTCGAGAACGCAAAAGCATTCGTCGAAGCAATCGTTAAAGCAAAACCGACAGGCGCAAAAGGTCAGTATCTTCAGCGCGCTGCGATCAGCTCCACCATGGGTGCTGGCGTGAAACTGTCGATTGCTGACATCGCTTCGAAGTAAGAAGTTTTTCGAATTCTGACCGGTTTTCGGACCGGTCAGGACCGGAGAGGGCCCAGGCCCTCTCTACCTGTCTGTCCCAGACTGCAGGTGGGCGAAATCATTCGCTCTTAATCTCCTGCATAGGCAGAGGTTCCGGTACTTAGTTTTTCCCCGAACGGGGCATCACACAAGGCTTGGACATCTGGCAAACGGACGGGCGTCACAGACCGGTTCGAAAGGACTGGTCGCGTCTGTGAACCTCCTTGTGGGGTTCAGGGCAATAAGCAATGTCGGAGACTAAAAGTGAACCGCGATGATAAACAACAGTTCGTAGCAGAGATGCGCGAAGTGTTCGAAGCTGCGGAAGGCGTCGTCATCACCCAGTATAAGGGTCTGACGGTTGCTGAAATTACCGCTCTTCGTGCGCAGATGCGTGAAGCTGGTGCGGGCTTCAAGGTCACCAAAAACCGGCTTACGCGACTTGCTCTGGAAGGCACCAAATTTGCTGGTCTTGCAGACTACTTCACCGGCCCGACCGCGATTGGCTATTCAGCTGATCCGGCTTCGGTCGCAAAGGTAGCCTCCGAGTTCGCGAAATCCAACGACAAGCTGGTTCTTGTTGCTGGTGCCATCGGCGAACAGGTTCTTGATGAACAGGGCGTTAAAGCTCTGGCAGAACTGCCGTCGCTGGACGAACTTCGTGCGAAACTGGTTGGTATGATCCAGACCCCGGCACAGCGTATCGCTACGCTGACCTCCAAGCCGGCGGCTCAGATCGCCCAGGTGCTGAAGGCATATGCCGACAAAGGCGAAGCCGCGTAAACCAAATTATCCAGATATCTCAGATATCTAAGTTCAAGCCTAGGAGTTATACAAAATGGCCGATCTTAAGGCACTCGTTGAAGAGCTTTCCAAGCTCACCGTTCTTGAAGCTGCAGAACTTTCCAAAATGCTCGAAGAAGAGTGGGGCGTTTCCGCCGCTGCTCCGGTAGCTGTTGCTGCTGCTGGTGGCGCTGCTGCCGGCGGTGCTGCTGCTGAAGAGAAAACCGAATTCGACGTTATCCTCGCTTCTGCTGGCGACAAGAAAATCAACGTCATTAAAGAAGTACGCGGCATCACCGGTCTTGGCCTCAAAGAAGCCAAAGAACTGGTTGAAGGCGCTCCGAAAGCCGTCAAAGAAGGCGTTGCTAAGGACGAAGCCGAAGAAATCAAGAAGAAGCTGGAAGAAGCCGGCGCAACCGTCGAACTCAAGTAATCGACGGCTTCTTGCCAAGGTCTGGGTCGGCGTCCTCTGGGCGCCGGCCCTTCCGTCTCTGTGCTCCCTGGCAATCGGGCCGGGATATGTGCAGGGGCGCGAACAGGAATTTAACGGTTGACGCTGCCAAAGGTAATCGTACATAACGTAAGGCCGTTTAGGTCAGAGGTTATCTTTGACGGCGTCGACAGCCGAGGGATCAGTGATCTCAATCAAGTTGGATGTCAAAACACATCCACGGTCATAATCAAGTGAACGCCCGCCCCGTACGGGGCTCGGGCGTCGTTGTGCTGTATGCGTTTTGCGCAAGTCGGAAACGTATCAGGGCAGGGACGAACGAGTTCGGACGGTGTGGGGAGGCGCGATTAAAGGAACGATGATGGATAAGTCCTTTACTGGTCGAAAGCGCATCCGCAAAAGCTTTGGACGGATCAGCGAAGTCGCTCCGCTCCCGAATCTCATTGAGGTTCAAAAGAATTCCTACGACAAGTTTTTGCAGACCGGAACCCCGCAGGAGCAGCGGGACGATGCAGGTCTCCAGGAAGTGTTCAAGAGCGTCTTTCCGATTAAAGATTTTTCGGAACGCGCAACTCTTGAATTCGTTTCGTATGAGCTTGAGCAGCCGAAATACGATACCGAAGAGTGTCGCCAGCGTGGCATGACTTTTGCCGCACCGCTGCGCGTAACACTCCGCCTGGTTGTTTGGGATATCGACGAGGACACGGGTGCCCGTTCGATCCGCGATATCAAGGAACAAGACGTGTATATGGGCGACATGCCGCTCATGACCGAACACGGTACCTTTATCGTGAACGGCACCGAGCGTGTGATCGTTTCTCAGATGCACCGTTCGCCGGGCGTCTTCTTTGACCATGACAAAGGTAAGAGCCACAGCTCGGGCAAATATCTGTTTGCCGCGCGTGTGATTCCTTATCGTGGTTCGTGGCTCGATTTCGAATTCGACGCAAAAGACATTCTTTATGTCCGTATCGACCGTCGCCGCAAACTGCCGGCGACCACGCTGCTTATGGCTCTTGAAAACGAAGAGTCCGAACAGCTGCGTGCCCAGCGTGCCGAAGAAGGGCGCTCTGTCGATCCGTCGGAAATCGAAGGCCTGACCCCGGAAGAGATCCTCAACTATTACTATGAGTCGGCTGAATACCGCCGTACCGCAGATGGTTGGGTTACCGATTTCAGTGCAGACCGTTATATCGGCCAGAAGCTGGTTCACGATCTTGTTGATGCCAACAGCGGTGAAGTTGTTGCAGCAGCCGGTTCGAAAATCACCAAGCGTTCTGCTGCCAAAATCACCGAACAGGGCGTCAAGGAAATCCTGGTTCCGGAAGATCAGCTTAATGGCTGGTTCATGGCCGATGACCTGATTGACGGCGAAACCGGTGAGATCCTGGCAGAAGCCGGTCACGAACTGACCGAGGAAGTGTTCGAGCAGCTTAAGGAATGGGGCGTTGATTCCATCCGTCTGCTGATGATCGACCACAACCAGGTTGGTCCGTATCTGCGCAACACCATGGCACTGGACAAGAACAGCAACCGCGAAGAAGCCCTTGTGGATATCTATCGCGTGATGCGCCCGGGCGAACCGCCGACCCTCGAGGGTGCGGAAGCCATGTTCAAAGGCCTGTTCTTCGATGCAGAGCGTTATGATCTTTCGGCTGTTGGCCGTGTGAAGATGAATGCGCGTCTGAATCTGGAATGCCCGGATACTGTTCGTATCCTGCGCCGTGAAGACATTCTGGAAGTCGTCCGTGTTCTGATCGACCTGAAAGACGGTCGTGGCGAGATTGACGATATTGACCATCTTGGCAACCGTCGTCTGCGTTCGGTCGGCGAGCTGATGGAAAACCAGTTCCGTGTTGGTCTGTTGCGTATGGAACGTGCGATCCGCGAGCGTATGAGCTCGGTCGAGATCGACAACGTGATGCCGCATGACCTGATCAATGCCAAGCCGGTTGCGGCTGCTGTGCGTGAATTCTTCGGCTCTTCGCAGCTGTCGCAGTTCATGGACCAGACCAACCCGCTTTCGGAAATTACCCACAAACGTCGTCTTTCGGCGCTTGGCCCGGGTGGTTTGACCCGTGAGCGTGCCGGCTTTGAAGTTCGTGACGTTCATCCGACCCACTATGGTCGTATCTGCCCGGTTGAAACGCCGGAAGGTCCGAACATTGGTCTGATCAACTCGCTAGCGACCTTTGCACGTGTCAACCAGTACGGCTTCATCGAAAGCCCGTACCGCAAGGTTGTCGACGGCAAGGTGACCGCCGAGGTGATCTATCTGTCGGCGATCGAGGAAGGCCGTTATGTCATCGCACAGGCGAACGAACCGCTTAACGGTGATTTCAGCTTTACCAACGAACTGATCAACACCCGTAAAGCCGGTGACCACTATATGGCCCGCTCCGAAGAGATCGACCTTATGGACGTCTCGCCGAAGCAGCTGGTATCGGTCGCATCCGCGCTCATTCCGTTCCTTGAGAACGATGACGCGAACCGCGCACTGATGGGCTCGAACATGCAGCGTCAGGCGGTTCCGCTGATCCGCTCTGAAGCGCCGTATGTCGGTACCGGTATGGAAGTTCCGGTGGCACGTGATTCGGGTGCAACCCTGATCGCACGCCGTGACGGTGTTGTTGAATCCGTTGACGCGACCCGTATGGTTATTCGCGCAACCGGTGACATTGCCGCGTCGGAATCGGGTGTCGATATTTACACCCTGCTGAAATATCAGCGTTCCAACCAGGGCAGCTGCATCAACCAGCGTCCGCTGGTGAAAGTTGGCGATGTTGTCAAAAAAGGCGACATCATCTCGGATGGTCCGTGTACCGATATGGGTGAACTTGCCCTTGGCCGTAACGTGCTGGTCGCGTTCATGCCTTGGAACGGTTACAACTTCGAGGATTCCATCCTTCTGTCCGAGCGTATCGCCCGTGATGACGTTTATACCTCGATCCATATCGAGGAATTCGAAGTCATGGCCCGCGATACCAAGCTGGGTCAGGAAGAAATCACCCGTGATATTCCGAACGTCGGTGAAGAAGCGCTCAAAAACCTCGACGAGGCGGGCATTGTCTACATCGGTGCGGAAATCAAACCGGGCGATATCCTTGTCGGTAAGGTAACGCCGAAGGGCGAAAGCCCGATGACGCCGGAAGAAAAACTTCTGCGTGCCATCTTCGGTGAAAAAGCATCCGACGTCCGTGATACGTCGCTGCGTGTCCCGCCGGGACAGTTCGGTACCATTGTTGAAGTCCGCGTATTCTCGCGTCGTGGCGTTGACAAGGACGAACGTGCCCTGGCCATCGAGCGCGCCGAGATCGAGCGTCTCGCACAGGACCGTGACGACGAACGCGCCATTCTTGAGCGCAACTTCTATGGTCGTCTGAAAAACCTTCTGCTGGGTCAGCAGCTCGTTGATGGTCCGAAGGGCCTGTCGGGCGAGATCACCGAAGACAGCCTGTCGGGTGTTGCACGTGGTCTGTGGCGCCAAATTGCAGTTGCTGATGACAATGTCATGTCTGACATCGAAGCTCTGAAAAAGCAGTTCGAGGAATCGATTGCTGTTCTTCAGGCTCGTTTCGACGACAAGGTCGACAAGCTGCAGGCTGGTGACGAACTGCCGCCGGGCGTGATGAAGATGGTCAAAGTCTTTGTCGCGGTTAAACGTAAAATGCAGCCGGGTGACAAGATGGCCGGCCGTCACGGGAACAAGGGTGTCGTATCGCGCATTATGCCGGTTGAAGACATGCCGCACCTCGAAGACGGTACGCCGGTCGATATCGTTCTGAACCCGCTGGGTGTTCCGTCGCGTATGAACGTCGGCCAGATCCTTGAAACCCACCTTGGTTGGGCTTCACGTGGTCTTGGCGAACAGATCGGCGAACTTGTCGATGCTGTTGCCGACGGTCGTGGCGAAATGGAAGACCTGCGTAACAAGCTTAATGATGTCTATGAAGGCGAAGAATACATCGCCGGCATCAAAGAGCTGTCCGATGGTGAAGTCATCGAGCTTGGCAACAACCTGCGTCGCGGCGTTCCGATGGCCACCCCGGTCTTCGACGGCGCTCGTGAGCCGGATGTTGTTCGTATGCTTGAAAAAGCAGGCCTTGATGGTTCTGGCCAGGTTGACCTCTATGACGGTCGTACCGGTGAGAAATTCCATCGCAAGGTGACAGTGGGCTATATCTACATGCTCAAACTGCACCACCTGGTCGATGACAAGATCCACGCACGTTCGATTGGTCCGTACTCTCTTGTTACCCAGCAGCCGCTGGGTGGTAAGGCGCAGTTCGGTGGCCAGCGTTTCGGGGAGATGGAAGTGTGGGCACTCGAAGCTTACGGTGCTGCATACACCCTCCAGGAAATGCTTACGGTCAAGTCGGACGACGTTTCGGGCCGTACCAAGGTTTACGAAGCCATTGTTCGTGGTGAAGACACCTTCGAGGCAGGCATTCCGGAGTCGTTTAACGTTCTTGTTAAAGAACTCCGTTCGCTTGGTCTCAATGTCGAACTTGAGCAGAACGAATACTAAGTGTGTGGCTGACAGGGGTGCCCATCCGGGCATCCCGGTCGCCATTTCGCATCTTTCGGCCTGAAATTGGCGAAACCCGGCGAGACCGGGCATAGCGGGAGAGCCTTTATGAACGAGTTGATGAAGATCTTCGGGCAGCCGCAGGGCACCCAGAGCTTCGATCAGATCCGGATTCAGATTGCCAGCCCGGAGCGTATCCGCTCCTGGTCGTTCGGCGAGATCAAGAAACCGGAAACCATCAACTACCGGACCTTCAAACCGGAGCGCGACGGCCTGTTCTGTGCGCGCATTTTTGGTCCGGTGAAGGATTACGAATGCTTGTGCGGCAAGTACAAGCGTATGAAGTATCGCGGCATTATCTGTGAAAAATGCGGCGTCGAAGTGACTCTGGCCAAAGTACGTCGTGAACGTATGGGCCATATCGAGCTGGCGGCACCTGTTGCCCATATCTGGTTCATGAAGTCGCTGCCGAGCCGTCTGGGTCTGCTGCTGGACATGACGCTCAAGGATCTTGAGCGCATTCTGTACTTCGAAAACTATGTGGTTATCGAACCGGGCCTTACCCCGCTTAAAATGGGTGAGCTCCTGTCCGAAGACCAGTATATGACTGCCCAGGAAGAATATGGCGAAGACAGCTTCCGTGCCGGTATCGGTGCCGAAGCCATCCGCGATATGCTTGCGGCAATCGACCTTGATGAAGAACGCGAAACCGCGAAAATCGACCTCAAGGAAACCAATTCCGAAGCCAAGCGCAAGAAGCTGGTCAAGCGTCTCAAGCTGATTGAGGCCTTCCAGGAATCCGGCGCACGCCCGGAATGGATGATCCTTGAAGTGATCCCGGTCATTCCGCCGGAACTGCGTCCGCTGGTTCCGCTCGATGGCGGCCGTTTCGCAACCTCGGATCTGAACGACCTTTACCGTCGTGTCATCAACCGTAACAACCGTCTGAAGCGCCTGATCGAGCTTCGTGCGCCTGATATCATCGTGCGTAACGAAAAACGTATGCTTCAGGAATCGGTTGATGCGCTGTTTGACAACGGTCGTCGCGGTCGTCCGATCACTGGTGCCAACAAGCGTCCGCTCAAATCGATGTCGGACATGCTCAAAGGCAAGCAGGGTCGTTTCCGTCAGAACCTTCTGGGTAAACGCGTCGACTATTCCGGTCGTTCCGTTATTACCGTGGGTCCGAACCTGAAACTGCATCAGTGCGGTCTGCCGAAGAAAATGGCGCTCGAACTGTTCAAGCCGTTCGTTTACGCGAAGCTGGAACTGTACGGGATGGCCACCACCATCAAGGCTGCAAAGCGCATGGTGGAAAAAGAGCGCGCCGAAGTTTGGGATATCCTTGAACAGGTTATCCGTGAACATCCGGTCATGCTCAACCGTGCACCGACCCTGCACCGTCTTGGTATCCAGGCGTTCGAGCCTACCCTGATCGAAGGTAAGGCCATCCAGCTGCATCCGCTCGTTTGTACTGCGTTCAACGCGGACTTCGACGGTGACCAGATGGCTGTCCACGTACCGCTGTCGCTTGAAGCCCAGCTTGAAGCACGTACCCTGATGATGTCGACCAACAACATCCTTTCGCCGGCATCAGGTAAACCGATCATCGTGCCGTCGCAGGATATTGTCCTTGGTCTGTATTACATCTCCATGGAGCGTGACGGTCAGCCGGGCGAGGGCATGTCGTTTGTCAACATCGCCGAGATCGAACAGGCACTGGACGAGGGTGTTGTCACCCTGCATTCCAAGATCAATGCCCGTTACCACACGGTTGATGAAAACAACGAACGCATCACCGTTCGTGTTGCAACCACCCCGGGCCGCATGTTGCTGTCGGAACTTCTGCCGCGTCATCCGCGCATTCCGTTCTCGACCATCAACAAGCTGCTGACCAAAAAAGACGTCTCGAACGTTATCGATGTCGTTTACCGTCACTGTGGCCAGAAAGAGACCGTTATCTTTGCTGACCGCATGATGGGCCTTGGTTTCAACTGGGCATGTAAAGCCGGCATTTCGTTTGGCAAGGATGACATGATCATTCCGGACGCCAAGGAACCGCTGGTCGGTGGTACCCACGACAAGGTCAAGGAATACGAGCAGCAGTACCAGGACGGTCTCATCACCCGTGGTGAGAAATACAACAAGGTTGTTGACGCCTGGGCGCAGTGCACCGACGACGTTTCCGAAGCGATGATGAAAGTCATCTCGGCGACGGCAGAAGGTGACAATGTGAACTCGGTTTACATGATGGCGCACTCCGGTGCTCGTGGTTCTGCCGCCCAGATGCGTCAGCTGGCTGCTATGCGTGGCCTGATGGCGAAACCGGACGGCTCGATCATCGAGACCCCGATTATTTCGAACTTTAAAGAAGGCCTGACCGTGCAGGAGTACTTCAACTCCACCCACGGTGCTCGTAAAGGTCTGGCTGATACCGCACTGAAAACGGCGAACTCGGGTTACCTTACCCGTCGTCTGGTTGACGTGGCCCAGGACTGCATCATCACCCAGCATGATTGCGGTACGGACCGTGGCCTCGACATCGCAGCCGTCGTCGATTCCGGTGAGGTTATCGAAACCCTGTCTGATCGTATCCTCGGTCGTTTCACCGCCGACGAGATCGTTGATCCGTCGACCGGCGAAGTTATCGTGCCGAAGAACGAGATGGTTGAAGAAGATCACCTCGATCTCATCGAGAAAGCCGGTGTTGAAACCGCACGTATCCGTTCGGTTCTGACCTGTGACGCCGAAACCGGTGTTTGCGGCCATTGCTATGGTCGTGACCTGGCACGCGGTACCACGGTCAACATCGGTGAAGCTGTCGGTGTTATCGCCGCACAGTCGATCGGTGAGCCGGGCACCCAGCTGACCATGCGTACGTTCCACATTGGTGGTGCGGCACAGCGTGGTGCAGAGGTTTCCGGTGTCGAAGCGAACTTCGATGCAACCGTGAAACTGAAAAACCGTGCAGTCGTTGAGAACTCGGCCGGCGTCAACATCGTTATGGCGCGTAACCTCGAGATTCTCCTGATCGACAAAACCGGTCGCGAGCGTGCGAAATATCGCGTTCCGTACGGTGCAAAACTTCTCACCGATGAAGGTGCACAGGTCACGCGTGGTCAGAAACTGGCCGAGTGGGATCCGTACACCCTGCCGATCATCACCGAGAAAGAAGGTTATGTGAACTATGTCGACCTTCTCGAGAACGTAACCATTCGCGAAGTCTATGACGAAGCGACCGGTATTGCCTCGAAAACGGTTATCGACTGGAAGAGCATGCCCAAGGCGTCCGACCTTAAGCCGCGCGTTACCCTGCGTAACGAAGCCGGCGAGGTCATCAACCTGGATAACGGTCTTGAAGCCCGTTACTTCCTGTCGGTTGACGCTATTCTCTCGGTCGAGAACGGTCAGAAAGTTCATGCTGGTGACGTGCTTGCACGTATCCCGCGCGAAGGTTCGAAGACCCGTGACATCACCGGTGGTCTGCCGCGTGTTGCCGAGCTGTTCGAAGCCCGTAAACCGAAAGAACACGCAATCATCTCGGATATTCCGGGTCGCGTCGAATTCGGCAAGGACTACAAGAACAAGCGCCGTGTCATCGTTCACCCGCTCGAGGATTCGGGCCTGACCGAACCGGTCGAATACCTGATCCCGAAAGGCAAGCATCTTGCCGTTCAGGAAGGGGACTTCGTCGAGAAGGGCGATCAGCTCCTTGATGGTTCGCCGGTTCCGCACGATATCCTGCGCGTCATGGGCGTCCCGGCACTGGCAGATTACCTGGTCAACGAGATCCAGGAAGTCTACCGTCTGCAGGGCGTGAAGATTAACGACAAGCATATCGAAGTCATCGTTCGCCAGATGCTTCAGAAAGTCGAAATCACCAAACCGGGTGACACGACTCTTCTGGTTGGTGAAATCATTGACCGCGTTGACTTCGATGCCGAAAACGAGCGTGCGCTTAAAGAAGGCGGCGAACTCGCAGAAGGTGCACCGGTCCTCCAGGGGATCACCAAGGCATCCCTGCAGACGCATTCCTTCATCTCGGCCGCGTCGTTCCAGGAAACCACGCGCGTTCTTACCGAAGCAGCCGTTTCGGGCAAGACCGATACCCTTATCGGTCTGAAAGAGAACGTCATCGTGGGTCGTTTGATCCCGGCTGGTACCGGTGCGGTGATGAACCGCTTCCGTGCACTGGCTGCCGAACGCGACAAATCGGTACAGATCGAGGCAGAAGAAGAAATCGGCGACAATTTCGGTCCGCAGGCCGATGCCGACACCGCTTCACTGCCGGCAGGCGAATAACTTCGTCGCGCCAGACAGTTAAAGAATCAGAGGCGAACCGGAACTCTTATCGACGCACCGGTTCGTCTCGGCGTTTGAAGCGCCAACTCGAAGGTCCATATGGTTTTGCTTGACGCAAAAGGGGGCCGTCACTAGTATGCGCCCACCGAATCTAGGGGGGTGTAGCTGTGCCGGTACCGTTTTGTGCGGTAGCGGGCGGTTTTCGCCCCCCATCGCTTGAGTGCGACTCTGACGGCCGTCGAGGCAGGAACTCCTGCATTTATGGGCGTCCGCGCGTGTTTCCGTACTGTGTATGGGGACGCGTGGTCGCTCGTCGTGCGTCGATAAGAGCAGCGCCCTAGTGGCGTCCGTTGAAGTAAAAGGGAAAGTTAATGCCCACTATTAACCAGTTGATCCGCAAATCGCGGACTCCGCGCACCCAGCGCGATATGGTTCCGGCACTGGAAGCATGCCCGCAGAAACGCGGCGTTTGCACCCGTGTCTACACCACGACCCCGAAGAAGCCGAACTCGGCACTTCGTAAGGTTGCCCGTGTCCGTTTGACCAACGGCTACGAAGTAACCTCCTACATTCCGGGTGAAGGCCACAACCTGCAGGAACACTCTGTCGTGATGATCCGCGGCGGCCGTGTAAAAGATTTGCCGGGTGTTCGTTACCACATCATTCGCGGTACCCTCGATACACAGGGTGTCAAAGACCGTAAGCAGCGTCGTTCGAAATACGGCGCGAAGCGTCCGAAATAAGGAGCAGCTCAGATGTCACGTCGTCACGCTGCTGAAAAGCGCGAAGTACTCCCTGACGCCAAATATGGCGACAAGGTTCTTACCAAGTTCATGAACGGTCTTATGCTCGACGGCAAAAAATCTGCCGCCGAAAAAATCGTTTATGGTGCCCTGGAAGTAATGGAAAGCAAGGGTGCAGACCCGGTTGCCCAGTTCCACGAAGCCATGGATAACGTGAAGCCGAACGTCGAAGTTCGTTCGCGCCGTGTTGGTGGTGCTACTTACCAGGTTCCGGTTGAAGTTCGTTCCGAGCGTCGTCAGGCTCTGGCCATTCGTTGGCTGGTTGACGCTGCCCGCAAGCGTTCCGAAACGACCATGATCGGTCGTCTCGCCGGTGAATTGATGGATGCTGCCAACAACCGCGGCAGTGCTGTCAAGAAGCGCGAAGACACCCACCGTATGGCCGAAGCCAACAAGGCTTTCGCTCATTATCGCTGGTAATTCAGACCTCAAGATCAAGAGTCGATTATGGTACAACGTACTCCGATCTCTCGGTATCGCAACATCGGCATCATGGCGCACATTGATGCCGGTAAAACGACGACCACCGAGCGAATTCTTTTCTACACCGGCAAGTCCTACAAAATCGGCGAAGTCCATGACGGCGCCGCGACCATGGACTGGATGGAACAGGAACAGGAACGTGGCATTACGATTACGTCTGCTGCGACGACCTGCTTCTGGAACGACCACCGTATTAACATCATCGATACCCCGGGCCACGTTGACTTCACCATTGAAGTTGAACGTTCGCTCCGTGTTCTCGATGGTGCCTGCGCTGTTTTCGACGCCGTTTCCGGCGTTGAGCCGCAGACCGAAACCGTGTGGCGTCAGGCTGACAAGTACCACGTTCCGCGTATGTGCTTTGTCAACAAGATGGACCGTACCGGTGCAGACTTCTTCCGCTGCGTCGAAATGATCAAGGAACGCCTCGGTGCCAACGCCGCTGTCATGCAGCTGCCGATCGGCTCCGAAGGCGAGTTCGAAGGTGTTGTTGACCTCGTTCGCAACAAGGAAATCGTCTGGAAAGACGAATCCCTTGGTGCAGAGTTCGAGTATCGCGACATCCGCGATTCCCTGAAAGACCAGGCTGAAGAATACCGTGAAGCTCTGATCGAACAGGCTGTTGAGTGCGACGAAGCAGCAATGGAAGCTTACCTCGAAGGCGAAATGCCGACCGAGGAAGTTCTCAAGAAGTGCATCCGTAAAGGCACCATCGCCGGCGATCTGGTTCCGGTCCTTCTGGGTACCGCGTTCAAGAACAAAGGCGTTCAGCCGCTTCTTGATGCCGTTATCGACTTCATGCCGGCACCGGACGACATCGACGATGTTCGTGGCGTCAAGCCGAACACCGAAGACGAGCCGGATTCCCGTCCGCTGACCGATGAAGCGCCGTTCTCGGCTCTTGCATTCAAGATCATGTCGGATCCGTTCGTTGGTTCGCTGACCTTCATTCGTATCTATTCCGGTATCCTCGATGCCGGCTCGTATGTTCTGAACTCTGTCAAAGAGAAAAAAGAACGTATCGGCCGTATGCTTCTCATGCATTCGAACAACCGTGAAGAAATCAAATACGCTTGCTCGGGCGACATCGTTGCTCTGGTTGGCATGAAGGACACCACCACTGGTGATACCCTTTGTGACCCGGCCAAGCCGATCATCCTTGAGCGTATGGAATTCCCGGATCCGGTTATCGAAATCGCTGTTGAGCCGAAATCGAAAGCCGACCAGGAAAAAATGGGTCTCGCCCTTGCACGTCTTGCACAGGAAGATCCGTCGTTCCGCGTTAAATCCGACCACGAATCCGGCCAGACCATCATTTCGGGTATGGGCGAACTTCACCTCGACATCATCGTCGATCGTATGAAGCGTGAATTCAAAGTCGAAGCTAACATCGGCGCGCCGCAGGTTGCTTATCGCGAAACCATCTCGAAAGAAGTCGATATCGACTACACCCACAAAAAACAGTCGGGTGGTTCGGGTCAGTTCGCGCGTATCAAGCTCACCTTCACCCCGGGTGAACCGGGTTCGGGCTTCTCCTTCACCGATACCGTTGTTGGCGGTAACGTTCCGAAGGAATACATCCCGGGTGTTGCCAAAGGTCTCGAAAGCTCGCTGCAGAGCGGCGTTATCGCAGGCTTCCCGGTAACCGACTTGTCGATCAAGCTGACCGACGGTGCCTACCACGACGTTGACTCGAGCGTCATGGCCTTCGAAATCGCTGCCCGTGCAGCGTTCAAAGAAGGTCTGTCGAAAGCTTCTCCGAAGCTGCTCGAGCCGATCATGAAAGTCGAAGTAGTGACCCCGGAAGAGTATATGGGCGACATCATTGGCGACCTGAACAGCCGTCGTGGCCAGGTTCGTGACATGGACTCCCGTGGCATCGCACGCGTTGTTAACGCGTTCGTACCGCTGGCGAACATGTTCGGTTACGTCAACACGCTGCGCTCCATGTCCCAGGGTCGTGCCCAGTTCGTGATGCAGTTTGATCACTATGCAGACGTTCCGCAGGCAGTTGCGGACGAAGTCAAAGCCAAATCGGCCGGCTAAGGCCAAGCCAGAATAAACGGAGTTAGAAATGGCTAAAGAAAAGTTTGAGCGTACAAAACCGCACGTTAACGTTGGCACCGTCGGCCACGTTGACCACGGTAAAACCACGCTGACCGCAGCGATCA
>NZ_LPVX01000019.1:0-40474 GCF_001613785.1 Thalassospira sp. MCCC 1A02491
GACCAAGCGGACCAAAGACTTCTTCGCCCAGTTCATGGTTCGAAAGCCAGTTTTCACCGGTGGTTTCAAACAGATACGGCGTCGCATTGCGCAGATCACATGACGTGGTCAGAACTTCTTTCACGCCCGCAGTTGCGGCAACGCGCTTTGCCCCGGCACGATAGGTTTCCGCCATGCCATCGGTCAGCATGGTCTGGGCCGCCACACCCGAAAGGGCTTCCTTGGCAGCGCTTACAAAGGCATCGGCATCCGGACCATCAATCACAACCGCGATCCCCGGATTGGTGCAGAACTGCCCCGCCCCCATGGTCAGCGACCCTGCCCAGCCTTTGCCGAGCTCTGCGCCACGTGCGGCAACAGCCTTGGGCAGCAGGAACATCGGGTTGACCGAACCCAGTTCGCCAAAGAACGGGATCGGCTCCGGGCGCGATGCGCACAGATCAAACAGCGCACGACCACCGCCAAGCGATCCGGTAAAGCCGACCGCCTTGATCAGCGGATGCTGCACAAGCGACTGACCAACATCGCGTTTGCCACCCTGAATAAGGCTGAAGACGCCCGGATGGACGCCACATTTCTTGATCGCGGCATCAATGGCCTGGGCAACGATTTCACCGGTACCCGGATGGGCGGAATGGCCCTTGACCACAACCGGGCAACCAGCAGCCAGTGCCGATGCGGCATCACCACCGGCAACCGAGAATGCCAGCGGGAAGTTCGACGCGCCAAACACGGCAACCGGACCAATCGGACGCTGCATCAAACGCAGGTCGGGACGCGGCAGCGGCGCACGATCAGGCAATGCTTCGTCATAGCGACGATCCAGATAGGCACCGTCAAGAATGTGGCTGGCAAACAGGCGAAGCTGACCAACCGTACGGCCGCGTTCGCCCTGAAGACGGGCTTCGGGCAGGCCGGTTTCCTGGGTGCCGATTTCGGTGATTTCATCACCACGCGCATCGATTTCATCGGCAATAGTATTGAGGAACTTGGCGCGGTCTTCGCGGGTGGAATATCCGAAAGTCCAGAAGGCTTCTTCGGCGGCCTTGGCGGCCTGATCGACCAGATCAGGGGTGCCGACCGGGAACGTATTGGCCGGGCCGTGGGCCGGTTCGGACTGGAAGGTTGCGGCTCCGGCGACCCAGTCGCCCGCGATCAGATGTTTTCCTGTCAGGGTATAGGACATGGATGTCTCCTCTGTGCGGCGGGGCCGCTTATTTCACAAGATTGTTTTGACGCATGAAGCCAACCAGCTTGTCATGCTGCTTATCAGTCAACGGCCAGGCCGACGGCGGGCGGGTCGCACCGCAATCATCGCCAAGAAGCTTAAGGGCCGCTTTGACACCGGTCACGTTCGTACCGTTCATTTCTTCGGCGCGGACTTCTTCAAAGGCGCTCATATCGCGGATCAGATCGCGGGCCTTGGCATAGTCACCGGCCTCAAGGGCGGCATGGATTGCCATGGACCGTTCCGGCCAGACATTGATCAGCCCCGATGTAAAGCCACGCGCGCCAACCGCATAGAATGCCGGTGCCCAGGTTTCAGCCAGACCACCAACCCAGACAATATCCGGATCACAGGCATTGATCGCCTCGGACAATTTCATCGGGTTCGGGGTTGCCCATTTTACACCGGCCACACCTTCGATGGCACAAAGATCGGCAATCGCCTTGGTGCCAATCGCATCATTGCGCAGATACAGCATCATCGGAAGCCCGCCCGATGCATCGGCAATGCGTTTGATATATTCAACAACGCCACGCGGGGCGACAAAGGGATCTGGCGGCTGATGGATCATCAATGCTTCGGCCCCGGCTTCGGCAGATGCCTTGGCAAGTGCGCAGGCATCCTGTACGCCACGACCGATACCGGCCAGCATCGGCGCACGACCGTCAAGCATTTCGGCGACCGATTTGGCCATGGTGATGGCCTCAGCCGTGGTCAGTGCGTAAAACTCGCCGGTATTGCCATTCACCACCGGAAAATGAACACCCGCCGCAAGCGCGCGGTCGATAATCGGTTTCAGCTTGGCCGGTGCAATGTCGCCATTCTCGTCATAAGGGGTGACTAGAATGCCGGAAATACCTGACAGCACGCCACGCAGATCGGCTTTGGAAAGTGCCATGGGTCAATATCCCTGATTGATTTGGTTCGTGTCATTGCAACAGGGCGCAAATCACGCCCCGTTGCTGTTTCTGATGATGGTTTGCGGCAGCCTAGAAAATATCCGGCTCGCCCGCGGTTTCGCCAAATTCCGGCGACAGGAAGTCAAAGTCGCACCCTTCGTTGGCCTGGGTGACATGTTTGCCAAACATCCAGCCATATCCACGCTGATAGCGCGGCTCGGGCGTTTGCCAGGCTGCACGGCGACGCTCAAGCTCTTCCTCGTCGACCAGCATGTCGAGGCGACGGTTATCAAGATCAAGCTTGACGATATCGCCGGTTTTCAGAAGGGCAAGCGGACCACCGATATAGGATTCCGGTGCGACATGAAGCACACAAGCGCCATACGAGGTTCCCGACATACGAGCATCCGAAATGCGCAACATGTCACGGTGCCCCTGTTTGATCAGGGCTTTGGGGATCGGAAGCATGCCCCATTCCGGGAAGCCCGGACCACCGAGCGGACCGGCATTGCGCAGCACCATCACATGATCGGGCGTGATATCGAGATTTTCATCATCCACCGCCTTTTTCATTTCCGGGTAGCTGTCAAAGACAAGCGCCGGGCCCTGATGATTGCGGAACCGTTCATCACAGGCTGCCGGTTTGATCACCGCCCCGTCCGGGCAGAGATTGCCACGCAGAACCGCAAGCGATCCTTCATGATAGACCGGATTTGAAAGCGGGCGGATGACATCATCATTATAAACCGTCGCACCTTCGAGGGTCTGGGCAAGGGTTTTGCCCGTGACCGTGGTGACGGATGTATCGAGCTTGTCACCAAGCTGCGCCATCAGGGCGCGCAGGCCACCGGCATAGAAGAAATCTTCCATCAGGTAGTCGCCCTTGCCCGACGGGCGGATATTGGCGATCAGCGGCGTGGTGCGGCCAAGTTCATCAAGATCATCAAGGGTGATTTTAATTCCGGCACGACGCGCCATGGCCAGCAAATGCACAACAGCATTGGTCGAACAACCAGTTGCCATCGCAACCACGGCCGAGTTGCGCACAGATGCCGGGGTGACGACCTTGTTCGGGGTCAGATCTTCCCACACCATATCAACGATGCGACGGCCACACTGGGTCGACATACGGATATGACCGGCATCCGGTGCGGGGATCGACGATGCCCCCGGAAGGCAAAGGCCCATGGCCTCGGCAATTGCGGTCATGGTCGATGCCGTGCCCATGGTCATGCAGTGTCCATAGGAACGGGCAATCCCGCCTTCGACGCCGACCCATTCCTCGTCGCTGATGTTACCGGCACGGCGTTCATCCCAGTATTTCCAGGCATCAGAGCCCGAGCCCAGAATTTTACCGGCATAGTTGCCACGCAACATCGGACCGGCCGGAAGATAGATCATCGGAACACCGGCCGAAAGCGCGCCCATCACCAGACCCGGTGTGGTTTTGTCGCAGCCGCCCATCAGCACCACGCCATCAAGCGGGTGGGAGCGAATCATTTCCTCGGTCTCCATCGCAAGCAGGTTGCGATAGAGCATCGAAGTCGGCTTGGTAAAGGATTCGTCGACAGAAATGGTTGGCAGCTCAACCGGGAAACCACCGGCCTGATGAACGCCCTTTTTGACGTCGGCGGCACGTTCACGGAAATGCAGATGGCACGGGTTGATTTCAGACCAGGTATTGAGGATGCCGATCACCGGGCGACCGGTCCAGTCTTCGGGATCAAGCCCCATCTGCATCAGGCGTGAGCGATGCCCGAACGAACGAAGATCATCGGGCGCAAACCAGCGCGCACTTCTAAGATCTTCTGCGGATTTTTTGATTTTGTCGGACATGGCGTTCCTCCCGTCTCGCGATCGTCCCTGATCTTAACGCCAGCGGCTTGACCAGGACGACCTGCACTTTTGATTGATGCTTTATGTATGCGCATACACTAACAAGATGTCAAGCAAACTTACATGTCAAAAAGGTAGATTTATCCTACGCAAAACAGCCGAGAGATTCAGCAATTGACAGGCTTTGCAACAAGATGTATCAAAATATGTATGCGCATACATAAAGCTTGAAAGTTTACAAGCTGACTAACAACAAGAACAAGCAACACCAACGCCTTATGGGAACCACACCAGAAGGCATCACGGGGACATCCCCACCATTCAGGAATGCGTCATTCGGGAGGAATCTTATGACCGGACTTTTTAAATCCATCGCCGCCGCTGCCGGCTTTGCCGCCATGGTTGCAACGCCTGCTCTGGCGTCTGCTGCTGACCTGCCAAGCAACGTTCGCCTTGTCATCGGGTCGAAATCGACCGGTGGTGACACCTATCAGAACAGTGCCATTGTTGCAGAAGCGCTTGCCAAGAAACTCGACATCAATGTGAAGGTTGATGCAGTTGGCGCGGGCGAGGCATTCAAGGCATTGCAGCGCGATTCGCGCGGCACCACGATCATGATTTTCCATGATCAGTCCTATCTTGCGAACCTGTATGGCGTTCGCGGCTATGACGATATCTTTGAAAACTACGTTGTCGGACCGACGGTCGCGATCAATCCGGGCAATGCGTATCTGGTTGCCAAGAATTCGCCGATGCAGTCGATGGAAGACGTGTTTGCAGCAGCTGCTGCCGGCCAGCGCGTTCGCGTTGCCATTCAGGCCGGTGGCGTTTCCGAGATCGGTTTCTCGGCAATGAAAAATGCGGCCAAGGTCATGCATCCGGGATCGGAAGCAAACATCGTTCCGGTCAATACCGGTTCGCAGGCAGACAAAAACCAGCTGATGTTTGATGGTCAGGCTGATGTGATCAACGGATCGGTTCAGGCCAACGAACAGTTCACCCAGCTTGCCAATGACGACCAGAAAGCCATGCGCTTTATCTGGCTGACCGCACGTGAAGAAACCATTGAACAGGCAAATCCGGAAGGCATGGGCGACACCACCCGTGACGAACTTCTGGCATTTACCACTCCGAATGTCAGCGTTACGTTTGACGGGTCGAAAGACTTTACCTTCGACAAGGAATTCTTCTTCCTGTTCAACAAGGACATGGATGCAGAACAGATCGCCACGATCGACAATGCGCTGAAGGAAATCTATGCCGAAGGCGAGATCCAGAAAACGCAGAAGGCATCCTTCTTCATTCCGAACTACAAGCCGCAGGCAGAAGCCGCAGCTTACCTTAAGGCGAAACGCGACCAGTACCGCCAGGTCATCGACGCGATTGCAACCAACTAACTTCCCGGTTGGCCCGGCATATCAATGCCGGGCCCCTTTTGCCTGATCAGGTGGATGGATATTCTTCCACCCGCACGTCCCGCCATAACACCCCGACATGATTTCCATTCTGGTTGGAAATCAGTACCATGGGGAAAAACAGGCACATCCGGAGGCGTCCCATGTCGTTTGACTCCCCCTTTCATGTGACGATTGATTTCAACACGTCGCATATGATTTTCCCGACGATTATCGCCGTGATCCTGGGAATTCTTTTCGTTTCAATTCTGATCACACGCGGCAGCACCATTCTCGCCACGGTTAGCAATGGCAACTGGTGGCCTGCCGGCATCGACCACAAGCGTTTCTTTGGTACGATTGCCCTGACCGTGATCTATTTCATGGCCATGCCGGCAGTCGGGGACATTTTCCCCAATACCGGACTTGGATTTTACCTTTGCTCGATCCCGTATCTGTTCGCGCTTAGCACGCTTTACCTTCACGAGCGCAGCCGTCGAACATTGATGATCGCAGGCGCCAATGCGCTGATTGCGCCAAGCCTGGTCTGGTACATCCTGTCCGAACTTTTCAATATTTCGCTGCCATAAGGTGACCTGAACCCGGTTCTGGTCCCTGTTTGGCGCGGTATGATCCAAGAGATTTACCATGGAACTCCTATCCATTCTGACACCGATGTTCTTTGCGCTGGTTGCCGCGGGCACCGTGATCGGCATCATCTTCGGTGCAATTCCCGGCATGACGGCGACCATGGCGGTTGCTGTCTGTTTGCCACTGACCTATTCGCTGGGTCTTGAAAACGGTCTGGCACTTTTGCTGGGTCTTTATGTCGGGGGTATTTCCGGCGGCCTGGTCCCGGCCATTCTTCTGAACATCCCGGGAACGCCGTCATCGATCACCACCACCCTTGACGGGTACCCGATGACCCAGAATGGCGAAGGCGAACGCGCACTCAAGATCGGGATCACATCGTCACTGGTTGGTGGTCTGATCAGTCTTGCCGCGCTTTATCTGTTTGCCCCGGCACTGGCCGATTTTGCGATCAAGTTTTCCTATATCGAGAAATTCCTGATCATCTTCTTTGCCCTGACCGTGATGGCGGCCCTTTCCAACAGCTTGCTGGTCGGCATTTTCAGCGGTTTTCTTGGCATTTTCATCAGCCTGATCGGGGCTTATGACATTTCGCGCGGCGGCAATGGTGAATTGCGTCTGGTGCCGGAATTCCTTGAATATTACCTTGAAAGCGGCTTTTCGCTTTTGCCGGTTCTGATCGGTTTGTTCGGCCTTGCCACCATCCTGATCGAAGCCGAAGAAGGCATGAAGGAAGGAAAAGGTCTTTCGGGGGTGAAGATCGGCGGCAAGCCGTTCAAGATTTCCGTCTTCAAAGGCCAGATCGTCAACCTGATCCGGTCGTCATCAATCGGTACCTTTGTCGGCATCCTGCCCGGCGTTGGCGGCAGTGCGGCATCCATTCTTGCCTATAGCCAGGAAAAGAACTTTTCCAAGACACCGGAAAAATTCGGCAAAGGTGCGCCAGCCGGGGTGATTGCATCGGAAAGTGCCAATAACGGCCTGACGGGCGGCGCCCTGGTGCCGTTGCTGTCACTTGGCATTCCCGGGGATTCCACCACCGCCATTCTGATCGGTGCCTTTACCCTTCAAGGCATTCAGGTCGGCCCGCTGTTTATCGGCAACAATCCGGTGACGTGGGATGCGATGATCATTGCCATGCTGGCTGCCAATATCATCATGTTCCTGGTGATGGTCTTTGCCATTCGCCATCTGGCCAAGGTTGTGACGGTTCCGAAAAACATCCTGTTCCCGATCATTCTGATGATGTGTGTGGTCGGCGCCTATACCATCAATTACGGGGTGATGTTTGATGTCTGGACGCTTTTGATCTTTGGCCTGTTTGGTTATCTCGCCCACAAGATCCGGCTTGAAATTGCGCCCTTTATCATCGGCTTTATTCTGGGACCATCGGCGGAAATCTATTTCGTCAAAAGTCTGGAATCCTTTGGCACGTTTTCGATCTTCTTTACCAAAAGCTGGATCGCGGTGTTGCTGTGGATCCTGATTGCCCTGTCGATTGCGTTTTCGATTTCTGTCGCGCGCAAGAAAAAGCGCATGACCGACTAAACCAGAATACGTGCCCATAGCCGGGCTGTCACGGCAGCCCGGCCGCCCAACGACACCATCGGGCAAGAAGCAACAGCTCCCTCCCTGTGCTGTAAAGTGGTTCTCAGCCAAACCGCGCTTCTTGCCCACCTTTTTGTGCTGATGTAATGTCCGAAGCAGAACAGATTGGCTGACGTCGGACCAAAACCAAAGCCCGACCATTCCCGGTTCGGACATCAGATCAAGAGACCGTAACCCTTTGTCACTCGCGCCGAAAAATACAGACCAGACCACCATGGCCGAAATCAAAAGCGGCACCGTCACGATGGAAACCGTCGGACGGATAGCAGGTGTTTCGCAGGTCACGGTATCGCGCGCGCTGAATGACCCGAAAAAGGTTTCCGCCAAGACGCTGCAACGCATCCAGGATGCGATCGAGCTGACCGGATATGTGCCCAATATGGTGGCCGGTGCACTGGCGTCACGGCGCAGCAAACTGATTGCGGCCCTTGTGCCATCGATCACCAACGTCATCTATGCCGATCTGATGCAGAATTTCATCAATGTCATTCGCGGATCGGGCTATCACGTTCTGATGGCCGAAACCGGCTTTTCCCAGGATGAGGAACAGGCGGTTGTCTCCACGATGCTCAGCCGTCGCCCCGACGGCATCCTGTTGACCGGCATCCACCATTCGGCCGGCTGCAAACGCATGTTGCTGGGGGCTGGTATTCCGGTGATCGAAGTCTGGGATACGACGGAAAACCCACTTGATGTCTGTATCGGCTTTTCGCACATCAAGGCCGGCGAGGAAATGGCGCGCTATGCGGCGGGCAAAGGTTATCAGCAGGCACTGATCGTATCCGCCGGTGATGAACGCGCCCTGCGCCGCAAGGATTCCTTTGCCAGTCAGTTCAAACAAATGACCGGCAACGCGCCGATTGAAGTGCTTTATGAAGCAGGTGCGACCATCGAACGCGGTCGCAATGGCCTAAGCACCGGTCTGGAAAAAGGTTTTCGCAACGGCATCATCATGTGCAGTTCGGATCTTTTGGCCCATGGCATCCTGATCGAGGCGCAGGCACGCGGCTTGCGCGTACCACAAGACATGGCCGTTCTCGGTTTTGGCAATCAGGACTTTTCGCCCTTTACCCTGCCAGCCCTGACCACGGTCGAAGTCAATCGCGCCAATCTTGGCCGACGCGCCGCCGAGGCGCTGGTGGCACGGATCGAAAACGAACCGCTGCCGACCAAATCAATCGATGTCGGATTTGAAATCATCGAACGCGCATCAACCTGATCGCAACCTGATCGCGACCCGATCAGGCAAGTGCGCGGATCAGGCAAACCGGCGAAACAGTCCGCGCCGTTCACGACAAATCAGGGTAAGCCCCGCCTGCCGTGCAAGGTTCACCGCCGTCAGGGTCGGCCCCGACAGGGTCACAAGCCCGCCCACCCCGCATTGCACGGTTTTGGTGACGATTTCATAGGAACAGCGACTGGTCATCAGAACAAAGCCACCCGCAGTATCAATGCCCTGACGGGCAACCGCACCGAGCACCTTATCAAGGGCGTTATGACGTCCGATATCTTCGCGGACCAGCTTGATGTTACCGCTAACATCGACAAAGGCGCTGGCATGCAAAAGCCCGCCGCCTTCGCGGTTGCGGGTCTGATGATCGGGTAAGGCGTCGATGGCTTGCAACACGACATCCTGTGCCATATTGCCCGGCGTAACCTTGCCGATCTTGTCCATCGCGACGGCTTCAAGTGATTGCACCCCGCACAGACCACATCCCGACCGGCCTTCAAGGGTGCGTTGACGTTCATCAAGACGGTCAAACACATCTTCATGCAGGTCGGCTTCGATCACATAGCCCTGAAGGGTTTTTCGCACTTCGCGCAGCGTGATCTGGGAAATGTCATCAACGATGCCTTCGGACAGGGCAAAGCCGATCATGAAATCTTCGAGATCATGGGGCGATACCATCATCACCGCATGGGACTTGCCATTGAAAGTCAGAGCAGCCGGAACTTCCGGCTGCAACATCATCGGGGCATCGTCATTGGTATCATCACGCGAAATGGCACGGGCAAGATCAACATCGCGCCCGTCAAGGATGCGGTTCTCGGAAGGCTTGGGTGTCATGCAGGTTCCTTGACCTTGCGGATCATCGGGGCGGCTTCAAGCACAAGCGGGTCAATCCCGTCATACCCGTCCGCAATCAGGGCAAACAATTGTTTGCGCATGCGCGGTTCCCAGAAATCGCTGATATGGCCGGCAACACCGGCCACCCCTTCTTCGTGGGGTTTGGATTTGAAAAATGTCGCGATCTGATTGGCCATATAGACAAGCTTGTCAGGTGCCATTGTTCATTACTCTTTGGCTATGGTCTTTTTAACGGATACAGGATTTGCCAGATACTGTGCGCAAGGGAGTATAGCACAATATCTGGCAGGGCATCCTATTCGGCGGCATCGACACGCGGTTTGATCCGGCGCGCCTGTTCGGCCTGACGATCATATTCCACCTGCCATTCGGATGGTCCGTTTGATGCGGAAACCTGAACGGCGGTGACTTTGTATTCCGGACAGTTGGTTGCCCAGTCGGTAAAGTCAGTGGTGATCACGTTGGCCTGTGTCCCGGGATGGTGGAATGTGGTGTAAACCACGCCCGGTGCCACACGATCGGTAATGGTGGCGCGAAGGGATGTTTCGCCCGATCGCGATGCAAGGCGGATCCAGTCGCCTTCGCGAATGCCGCGCTGTTCGGCATCATGGGGATGGATTTCCAGAAGGTCTTCCTTGTGCCAGGCGGTATTTTCGGTACGGCGGGTCTGTGCGCCGACATTGTACTGACTCAGGATACGGCCGGTCGTCAGAAGCAGCGGGAAGCGCGGCCCGGTACGTTCATCGGTGGCGACATATTCGGTCACCACAAACTTGCCCTTGCCGCGGACGAAACCATCCATATGCATGACCGGTGTCCCCAGCGGGGCCTTGTCATTGCATGGCCATTGTACCGAACCTTCGCGTTCCAGAAGGTCATAGGTCACATTGGCAAAGCTTGGCGTGGTTGCCGCAATTTCGGCCATGACCTGTGACGGATGGGTGTAATTCCAGTTCTGCCCCATCGCACGGGCAAGGTTCTGGGTCACTTCCCAATCGGCAAAGCCGTTCTTTGGCGTCATCACCTTGCGCACGCGGTTGATGCGGCGTTCGGCGTTGGTAAACGTGCCATCCTTTTCAAGGAAGGTCGAACCGGGCAGGAACACATGGGCATAGTTCGCGGTTTCGTTCAGGAACAGGTCGTGGACGACAACACATTCCATCGCCGCCAAACCGGCTGCCACATGTTTGGTATCGGGATCGGATTGCAGGATATCCTCGCCCTGAATATAGATACCCTTGAACGTGCCTTCGACAGCGGCATCAAGCATGTTGGGGATCCGAAGCCCCGGTTCGTCATCAAGTTTAACCCCCCAGATATCTTCAAAAATATCGCGGGTGGCACTGTCCTGAATATGGCGATAGCCCGGCAATTCGTGCGGGAACGATCCCATGTCACAGGAACCCTGCACGTTGTTCTGACCACGCAGCGGGTTCACGCCAACGCCCGGACGGCCGATATTGCCGGTCGCCATGGCAAGGTTGGCAATTGCCATTACCGTGGTTGAACCCTGACTGTGTTCGGTCACGCCAAGCCCGTAATAGATCGCACCATTTCCACCCGTGGCAAAGGCCCGTGCGGCTTCGCGCATGGTCTGGGCATCAACACCGGTGACACCCGCAATGGCTTCGGGGCTGTGGCGCGGATCGGAAACAAATGTTGCCCAATCCTGGAATTCATCCCAGTCACAGCGTTCACGCACAAACGTTTCGTCAAACAGGCCTTCGGTCACAATCACATGGGCAAGTGACGTCAGAACCGCGACATTAGTTCCCGGACGCAGCGCCAGATGCGCGACAGCTTCGATATGCGGGGACCGGACCAGGTCAATCCGGCGCGGATCAATCACGATCAGTTTAGCACCCTGACGCAGACGTTTTTTCAAACGCGAGGCAAAAACAGGATGCCCGTCGGTCGGATTGGCCCCGATCAGGATGACCACATCGGTATGTTCGACAGAATCAAAATCCTGCGTCCCGGCCGATGTCCCAAACGTGGTTTTCAGGCCATACCCGGTTGGCGAGTGACAGACACGCGCACAGGTATCGACGTTGTTATTGCCGAACCCGGCACGGATCAGTTTCTGAACCAGGAAGGTTTCCTCGTTCGTGCAGCGAGATGACGTGATCCCGCCCAGCGCACCCTTGCCGTATTTGGCCTGGATGCCCTTGAACTTGTCAGCGGTAAAGCGAAGGGCTTCTTCCCAACTGACTTCCTGCCAGGGATCATTGACATTTTCGCGGATCATCGGATTGAGGATGCGGTCCTTGTGATTGGCATAACCATAGGCAAAGCGCCCCTTCACACAGGAATGCCCGCGGTTGGCCCGGCCATCCTTATAGGGGACCATGCGCACCAGTTCCTCGCCGCGCATTTCGGCCTTGAACGAACAGCCAACCCCGCAATAGGCACAGGTGGTAACGACCGAATGTTCAGGCTGACCGATTTCAATGACCGATTTTTCCTGAAGCGTTGCGGTCGGGCAGGCCTGAACACAGGCACCACAGGATACACATTCGGAATCAAGGAAATCTTCGTGCATGCCCGGTGACACACGGGATTCAAAACCGCGACCTTCGATGGTCAGGGCAAAGGTGCCCTGCACTTCTTCGCAGGCCCGCACACAGCGCGAACAGACAATGCATTTCGACGGGTCATAGGTGAAATACGGGTTGGTTTCATCCTTTGCCATATAGCGCGGATTTTCTTCACCATTCTGGCGGACCTCGACATGGTTGCCGCCGTCATAGCCATAGCGCACATCGCGCAGGCCAACCGCGCCTGCCATGTCCTGAAGTTCGCAATCACCATTGGCCGCACAGGTCAGGCAATCAAGCGGATGGTCGGAGATATAAAGTTCCATCACCCCTTTGCGGATTTTTTTAAGCCGCTCGGTCTGGGTGTGGACCACCATGCCGTCTGCCGCCGGTGTGGTACAGGATGCCGGGGTTCCGTTGCGGCCTTCGACTTCGACCAGACACAAACGGCAGGAACCGAATGCATCGACCATGTCGGTCGCACAGAGTTTGGGCACCTGAATGCCTGCTTCCATCGAGGCCCGCATAACCGATGTGCCTTCGGGCACGGTCACGTCCTTGCCATCAATGGTCAGCGTGACGGTTTTTTCGGATTTGGCGGCAGGAGTTCCGTAGTCGACTTCTTTGATCAAGGACATCGTATTACTCCGCAGCTATATCAAGCGCACGCGGCTTGAAATCATCAGGGAAATGGGTAATCGCGCTCATCACCGGATAGGGCGTAAATCCGCCGAGCGCGCACAACGATCCGAACTTCATGGTTTCACAAAGATCGCGCAGAAGATCGATCTGCAATTCCGGATCTTCGCCACGTTCAAGTTTGTCGACCACTTCGGTGCCACGGATCGATCCGATCCGGCACGGTGTGCATTTGCCACACGATTCAATGGCACAGAATTCCATGGCGAAACGCGCCTGTTTCATCATGTCGACCGTGTCGTCAAAAACGACCACACCAGCATGACCGATCAGGCCATCACGCTTGGCGAATTCTTCGTAGTCAAAGGGCGTGTCAAACAGTTCGCGGGGGAAATAGGCCCCCAAAGGACCGCCAACCTGAACCGCCTTGACCGGGCGTCCCGATGCGGTGCCACCGCCGATCTGTTCGACGATTTCACCCAGCGTCATGCCAAAGCCGATTTCATAAAGCCCGCCATGTTTGACATTGCCGGCAATCTGGATCGGGATGGTGCCGCGTGACCGGCCCATGCCGAAATCACGGTAATATTCCGGCCCCTTTTCAAGAATGACCGGCACCGAGCACAGCGAAATCACGTTATTGACAACCGTCGGACGGCCAAGGAAACCTTTCAGGGCGGGAAGCGGCGGCTTGGCGCGGACAACGCCACGCTTGCCTTCCATGCTGTTAAGAAGCGAGGTTTCCTCGCCACAGACATAGGCCCCTGCCCCCATACGGACTTCCATATCAAAGGTCTTTCCCGATCCGAGGATATTGGTGCCCAACACCCCGGCAGAACGGGCAACTTTTATGGCCTCGGTCATGATGCGGATGGCATCGGGATATTCCGAACGGGTATAGACATATCCCTTGGTCGCCCCGGTCGCGAGACCGGCAATGATCATGCCTTCGATCAGGACAAAGGGTTCGCCTTCCATGATCATGCGATCGGCAAAGGTGCCGCTGTCGCCTTCGTCAGCGTTACAGACGATGTATTTCTGATCACCTTCGGCTTCGCGCACCGTGTTCCATTTGATCCCGGTCGGGAAACCGGCACCCCCGCGTCCGCGAAGGCCGCTGTCAGTTACCGCCTTGACGATGTCGGCTGCCGACATTTTCAACGCGTTCTCAAGACCGGACAGACCGTCATGGGCGCGGTAATCATCAAGCGAAAGCGGATCAATGATGCCGCAACGCTGAAAGGTCAGACGCGACTGGCTTTTCAGGAACGGAATATCGCTGGTCCGGCCGAGATAAAGCTTGTGATCGCCGCCGGTCAGAAAATCTGCATCAAACAGGGTATCGATGTCATCGGTGCTGACCGGGCCATAGGCAACGCGACCGCGCGGTGTTTCCACCTCGACCATCGGTTCAAGCCAATACATGCCAAACGATCCGTTGCGCACGATTTTGATATCGGCACCGGACTTTGCGGCCTTGGTGGCAATCGCAGTTGCGACATCATCGGCCCCAAGGGCCACCGCACCGGAATCAAGCGGGACATAAACCTTGATCGTCATGCGCCCACCTCATTAAGAATGCGGTTCATACGATCACTGGTCACGCGCCCGACCACCTTGCCATCGACCATGGCGGCTGGTGCACAGGCACACAGGCCAAGACAGAAAACAGGTTCCAGCGTGATCTTGCGATCCGCCGTGGTTTGTGACCAATCCACCCGAAGATGACGGCGCACCTGATCGGCGAGCGCATCGGCCCCCATTGCCTGGCAGGCCTCGGCACGGCAAATCTTGATGATATGTTTGCCGGCCTTTTCTTCGCGGAAGTCGTGATAGAAACTGGCCACCCCGTGGACTTCGGCCCGGCTGAGGTTCAGTTTCTTGGCGATTGTTTGAAGTGCGCCTTCGGGGATATGGCCGAACTCTTCCTGCACTTCGTGCAAAATGGGAAGGAGCGGGCCTTCCATCGTGATCATCTGATCACAAATGGCCTCGACGCGGACATTCTGGTCCTCGGTCGTTTCCGACATGCAAGCCTCTCTCTCAAGCATGTTACAGTTATATTTATTGTTTTTAATAGTGTCGGGCATCTGTGGTGCCCGTTCAATAAAGCCATCCCGTTACGCGATAGCGAAAACCTATCAAGGCGCAATCAGGCGGTTTCGAGTTCCGAAATCAGCTTTGCCTCTTTCAGCAGGGCAGAGACCACCGGCGTTGCCGGTTCGCGTTTTGCGGTGATCAGTCCGACGGTATGGCTGGCGTCGGGATCGGTAATCGGGATGGATTTGACGCGATCGCGCATCCCGAAACTGTCGACCATTTTTTCGGGCATGATGCTGGCCCAGTTGCCGGTCTGAACATGGGTAAACAATGCGATCATGGAATCACTTTCCAGTGTCGCACTGACCTTGGCCCCGGCGGCATTAAGGTGCTGATCGATGATCCGGCGGTTCTGCATGTCTGGCGTCAGCAGACACAGGGGCAGTTGGGCTGCTTCGTGCCAGGTGATGTTTTTGCGATCCCCGAGATCATCAAGATTTGATGTCACCAGTTGATAGCGTTCGCGATAAAGCGGGATCGACGTCACACGACCAAGCGGTTCGTTATCAAGATAGGTAATGCCCGCATCGATCTGAAGATTGTCAAGCAGGGCCTGAATTTCGGTCGAGGTGCGCGACAGGATGGCGAAACTGACATCGGGATGTTTTTCGCGAAATGGCGTGGTCAGTTCATGAACCATGGCAAGTGCCGTCGGGATCACGGCAATTTGCACCTGCCCGGTCAGACCGGACCGCATGGCGCGCATTTCATCACGCATGGATCGGGTACTGCCAACAATATGGCGCGCCCATTCCAGAACACGTTCGCCTTCGGGTGTCAGACCCTGATAGCGCGACCCGCGCTTGACCAGGACCACACCAAGATGGTCTTCAAGCTGACGGAGTGCGCTGGACAAAGTCGG
Organism: Thalassospira sp. MCCC 1A02491; assembly: GCF_001613785.1. Classification (NCBI taxonomy): domain Bacteria; kingdom Pseudomonadati; phylum Pseudomonadota; class Alphaproteobacteria; order Rhodospirillales; family Thalassospiraceae; genus Thalassospira; species Thalassospira sp. MCCC 1A02491. Next base: position 15,784 of record NZ_LPVX01000019.1, read on the forward strand.
CTGGGTCACGCCGCATTCTTCGGCGGCATGTCCAAAATGCTGCTCACGGGCGAGCACCATAAACATTTCGAGTTTGTCGATCATATCACTTCCGGCAACCGGTTTCGCGGCATGCTTTTATCGGGCGTTGAAGTCGGCCAACTGTCGGGCCGAAGCGAGATTGGAAAACATGCGTTGTGACGCTTGTGTGTTCTGGTTGCAGGATAACCGATTACCTCGACGGGCAAAAAGGTTATTCCTGCAACAGAACGCAGGTCCGGGCTGGATGAACGGAACCCGGACCCAAGACATGACTGTGCCAATCATGCCCCCAAAATGACTGACAAGTTGGTGCGTCAGTCAAACGGGCGTCGATCACAGGGTGCGGCAATCGACGCCCAAGGTCGTTACGCTTTGGAAGTTGCTTCCTGTCCGGTGGTTGCACCACCGTCCTGCGTTTCCATGTAGTGCTTGTCGTCAATCGGACGGACCAGCTTGTTGGCAACAAGCGCAATCGCCAGAAGTGCCGCCATCGCATACATGGTGGTGTTATAGAGGCTCGACGTCGGATCAACCGTACCGGCCGGTGCGATTTCCATCAGACGACCGATGGTCACGGTTTTGGCCGCAACCAGCTGATCAAGCTGTTCGATACCGGCACCGAATTTGGCCTGGAATGCCGCCGGGTCGACCTTGCTTGCCAGATCCTTGATCGAATTGGTGACAGAGGTCTGACGCAGCTGGGTGATTGCCAGCGGGCCAAGAACGCCAGCCGTGCTCCATGCGGTCAGAAGACGCCCATGGATACCGCCGACATATTTGGTGCCGAACACGTCCGCCAGATAGGCCGGAATGGTTGCAAAACCACCGCCATACATCGTGAAGATGATCATGGTTGCGGCATAGAACATCACAAGCCAGGTGACAGCCGGGTTGATGCTGACCTGTTCTGCGGCAAACGGGATCGACAGATAAAGTGCGATACCCAGAATGAAGAAGCAGTAATAGGTGTTCTTGCGACCGATATAGTCCGACATGGACGCCCAGAAGAAGCGGCCACACATGTTAAAGACCGAAATCATGAACACATAGGTCGCCGCAAAGGCCGAGTTGACCACCAGCGGCAAGGTCGTGCCAAAGATTTCCGACATCATGGTTTTGGCAACGCCAATCACCCCGATGCCCGCCGTCACGTTGAAGCACAGAACAATCCACAGCAGATAGAATTGCGGGGTTTTCAGTGCCTGATCGATATGGACGTTTTTCTGCGTGATCATGCGCTTGGATGCGGTGTCTGCGGTCGGCGGGGTCCAGCCTTTGGGCAGCCAGCCATCACGCGGCACACGATACGAGAAGGATGCGATGATCATGACGATGAAATAGGCAATCCCGAGCGTGAAGAAGGTGCTGGCAGCACCGGTATTACCCGTGCCGGCGACATAGACGCCTTCTTCGATCGGAACCGGTGCGGCAGCAACCTGTGCTGCACCTGCCACAACGACTTCGACCATCTGGCCACCGACTTCGGCCATGCGCTTGCCACCTTCGGTAACAAGGTTAACCGCACTTTCCGGGCCAAGATATTCAGGAACCTTGTAGAAAGCCGAAAGCAGGCCTTCCTTGATCGGGGTTGCGATCATCGCACCACCGCCAAAGCCCATGATGGCCATGCCCGTTGCCATCCCGCGCCGGTCCGGGAACCAGCGGATCAGGGTCGAGACCGGCGACACATAGCCAAGGCCAAGCCCGGCCCCGCCAATCACGCCATAGCCAAGATAGACAAGCCACAATTGATGGCTGGCAATACCAAGACCGCCAATAATGAAACCACCGCCCCAGCAGAAAGCTGCGACAACGCCGACCATACGCGGGCCGACTTCTTCAAGCCACTTGCCGCCAAATGCAGCAGCAAGACCCAGGCTTACGATCGCAACAGAGAAAATCCAGACAACGGATTGCAGGCCCCAGTCACCGGAACTTGCTGCAACCACGCCGAATTCCTTGATCAGTGGCGGGTTAAAAATGCTCCATGCATACACAGAGCCAATACATAGATGAATTGCAATAGACGCTGGCGGCACCTTCCAGCGGTTAAAATCGTCGCTGGCGACGATATGTTCTTTTTTAAGCTTATCAAACATGTCGTTGTTACCTCCCGGCATTTTGATCTTCTTGCCTTGCCCACCCCCGGTTGAAGGCATTGTGCAGGGCAACCACGGTAGAACCCCGAACCCTCTTTATCGCAATCGCTGTGCCATCCGAAAAAATGCCATGATTTCCGCCACTTCGTCCTTAAATTGCCCCATATTGCACCGCACGCGCATGGACAAAATGTCCAACTTTTTCCACCCGCCAAGGTGGTATCAAGACAAAATGTCCACTCGCAAATGCAACATTTCACAGTGCATCTCTGCCCGGGCAGCAGGAATTTCGGTGATACGGACCTTGCTTTTTCACGCCGATCTGGTAGCCATTAAGGGTCAAAAACAGGTTAGGTCGGTGCGGTTGGCCCGGCCCCCGCAGATGCGGGTCCTTCCGTTGCACTGTAACGGCCCATGACTTTCAGGATGTGTGCAATGTGCGCACGCCAACAGAAAGGAATGGCCATGCAACAGCAAATCTCTGTCATTACGCTTGGAATCAACGATCTTGACCGGTCGCGGCGCTTTTATCAGCGCGGCTTTGGCTGGGTCCCGGTGTTTGAAAATGCCGATATCAGTTTTTACCAGATGAACGGGTTCGTTCTGGGGACCTGGTTAAAGGACGCGTTGCTTGATGATATGCAACGCCCCGAAGGCGATGGTCCATCGGCCTTTTCACTTGCCCATAATGTCGCAGATGGCCATCAGGTCGGGGAACTGATGGATCGGCTGATCGCGGCGGGTGGCAAAATGTTGCGCCCGGCCGATGCACCACCCTATGGCGGATTGCGGGGCTATGTTGCCGACCCGGACGGACATGCATGGGAAATCGCATGGAACCCGGCCTGGGCCATTGATGCCAACGGACATGTCCATTTTGGTGTTTGAGGGCATCTGTTACGCCCGCAAACCGGTGGCCGGGTCTTTGCCCTAGCCTGCTTCGGGCAGCCAGATGGTAAAGGTTGTGCCCTTTTGCGATGCGCTTTGAACATCAAGTCGGCCGCCCTGGCGATCAATCAGGGTCTTGGTGATCGACAGACCAAGACCCGTTCCCTGCTGTCGCTTGGTTGTATAGAACGGATCGAAAATCCGGTTCAGGACATCTTCGCTCATGCCAATGCCGGTATCGCGCACGGTGATGCGTATCCCCGGACGGCCATCGTGATCGGCGTCTTCGTCAATCAGGGTCAATGTGCCGCGGTCCGGCATTGCGTGCAGGGCATTGACCATCAGATTGACCAGCACCTGTTGCAGTTCGGTCCGATTCATCAGAACCAGTCGGGTTGACTGATGTTCGCGCACGACCTCGATATCGGCACGGCTGAGCAAATGGGCAACCAGCGGCATGCAGTCATCAATGACCTGTGCGACACTGTGGCGTTCGACAAAGCCTGCATATTCTTCGGGTTTGGCAAATTGCAGAAGCTTGGTCACGATCAGATTGATCCGGTTGACCTGTTCATCAATCAGGCGAAATTCCGTATTGGCGATCTTTGCATGATCGCCAAGCAGATCACGCACCACATCAAGATTGCCCTGAAGAACGGCGACCGGATTGTTGATTTCGTGGGCCACACCGGCGGTAATTTCGCCGATCGCGGCCAGCTTTTCGGACATGATCAGCTGTTTGGTCGTGGTTTCAAGCGCCCGATTGGCATCGCGCAATTCGCGGGTGCGCGCATCGACCCGGGCATTGAGCTGATCATTCCAGGCGCGAAGACGTTTGTCGCGTTCCTGAACCTGATCAAGCAGATCATCAAGATGATCGGCAACCAAAGTGATTTCGTCCTGCACCTGATCAAGGTTGGTTCGCGCCGACAAATCACCGCTTTCCACCCGGCCAATGGTGTTGGCCATGCGTTCAAGCGGTTTGAAGATGCCGCGCGCCCAGCGCAGGAAGATCGGCACCGACATTGCCGCCACAAACAAAAATGCCCCGATCAGGATCAAAAGGCTTTCATATTTGGTCTGGGCAAAGGGGGCTTCAAGGAAACCGACATACAGCATCCCGACCCGTTTGCCGAAACTGTCCTTGATCGGTTCATAGGCCGAAATATACCAGTCATTTACCACAAAGGCGCGATCAAGCCAGACCCGGCCGTCTTCAAGAACAGTTTTGCGCACGACACTTGAAACACGGGTGCCCAGCGCACGACGGTCGGCAAACAGCCGGACATTGGTGCTGATGCGCACATCATCAAGAAACAGGGTTGCGGTCCCCTGACTGCCTTCGGGCAGGCTGCTTTGCCGATAGACAAGATCATTGATCGTATCGATGAAGCCCAAATTCTGGTTCAGCAATATCCCGCCGACCAGGGCCGCCCGTTTGCCCGATGGCAATTCAACCGGACTTGCCGAATGGACCACCATGCCGCGGGTTTCGGCATTGCGCGTGGTCGGAACCGCATTGGGCGTATCAATCAGATCAACCCGCGCCCGTGCCGCAAGATCGGGTGAAAAACCCATCAGGTCGGTATTGCTGAAAATATCGATGCTGGTTGATGAACGTCCGGCAAAGGCGCTGGCAATGACCGGCCAGTCACCGGTCGTTTGTCCCGATGTTCCGCCATCAGCAAGATAAAGAAAATCAAGACCAAGCGCCTGTTTGCGTTGGGCCAGAAGCGATGCCAGCGCATCGGGATCATTCGCAGTCAGGACATTGCGAAAGGCGACAGATTGTCCAAGGGCAGCGATCTGTTCGCCGGTGTTATCAAGAATGTGGGTGAAATATTGATGGGCAATCGTCAAATCGCCGCTGACTTTCGAGGTCAGCAGTGCATCAAACTTGGAGTTCCAGCGCACCATCATCACGCCAAGCAACAGTGGCAAAATGACAAGCGTTGGCAAAAGTGCAATCGCCAAAAGCTTGAAACGCACAGAACGTGTGCGTTTTGGCCGATCAACAGATGATCCGGAAAACAGTATCATTCCTGTTCCCAGCTGGCGCATTTGCGGTCGATCGTCTTGCGCGAAACGCCAAGCCGCCGGGCCGCTTCATTCCGGTTGCCACCGGTTTTGTGCAACATCGCCAGAATGTGACGGCGTTCCATTTCATCAAGGGTTTCGTCGCTTTCGACCGCGGCATCCTGATCGCCATGGTCCCCGTGATCGGCAGTTTCGTCGCGAAATTCGTTGGGAAACCGTCCAAGGATCAATGTCCGTTCAATCAGGTTGCGCAATTCACGCACATTGCCCGGCCAGTCATAGCGCGTCAGCCCGGCACGCACGGCACTGTCCATCGCGACCTGGCGCACGCCCAGCTGTTTGGACAATTTGGCCATGAACAATTCAGCCAGTTCAAGCACGTCATCCCCGCGTTCGCGCAAGGGCGGCATTTCGATATGCATGACATTGATGCGGTAAAACAGATCGGCACGGAAACGCCCGGCTTCGACTTCGGCCTCAAGATCGGCATTGGTCGCAAAGATAAAGCGCAGATCGACCGGCGCTTCGCGTTCGGATCCGACCGGACGGATACGGCGACTTTCGATCGCACGCAAAAGCTTGCTTTGGGTGGCCAGTGACAATTCGCCGACCTCATCAAGAAACAGGGTGCCGCCCTGGGCATGCATGAACAGACCGTCGCGTGCGGTCTGTGCACCGGTAAAGGCACCTTTGACATGACCAAACAGCTCCGCCTCGATCATTTCGGACGGAATGGCGGCACAGTTGATCGGCACAAACGGCTTTTGCGCGCGGTCCGACAGGGCATGCAGCGAACGGGCGGTGACTTCCTTGCCCGTACCGCTTTGTCCCGAAATCAGGATTGATGTCGGAAGCGGTGCCACACGCGCAATGGTTTCGCGGATTTCCTGAATTTGCGGGGAATAGCCGATCAGTTTGTCACGCAGCAGCACGTGATCGGATGTTGCGCGCAATTCATGGCGCAACACATGGTTTTCCCGCCGCAAGCGCATCCGGTCCAGACAGCGGGCGACCGCGTTCAAAATCTGGTTGGACCGGAAAGGTTTGAGAACAAAATCAACCGCCCCGGCGCGCAGGGCCTTGATCGCGGTATCAAGATCGGCATAGGCCGTCATCAGGATGGCGTCGGAAAAGAAGCCGATTTCGCGTTGTTCGGTCAGCCATTCGACACCGCTTTTGCCCGGCATGATGTTATCAAGGATCACGACATCAAAATGGTGCTGATCCAGCAAGGCGGTTGCCTGTTCGCAATCCGCGGCTTCTTCGACCCGTTTGGCGCGCGGGCCCAATGTGCGGACCAGAAAGTTGCGCATGCCCGGTTCGTCATCGACGATCAGAATTGATGCCTTTTCAAGCCACGGACCGAATTCCGGTCCCGGCGCATTAAAAGCCGTGTCATTGCCAACAGTTGGCGCCGTCCCGTCCGATGCGCCCATAACGGTCGATCTCATGACGTCCTCCGCAGAAACTTATTATTGTTTTTATTATAGGTCTTACTCAGTCGAGTACAGTTCGCAAAAGCTTAGTGCAGCTATACATGAAATGCAAAACGTCGCCCCATGCCCCCGAACCCCGCCGGTTCGCAAGGCTTTGCGGTATTTACAATTGTTCCCACAAATCACAAAAGGCGGCCTTAAAGCCGCCTTTTGCATCATCACCTGGTTGAATTACCCGGGTTAACTAGTTCGGAATTACCGCCGTGGCTTCGATTTCAAGCAGGGCTTCGTCTTCGACAAGGGCGCTGACCACGACCATGGTCATGGCCGGGAAGTTCTTGCCAAGAACATCGCGGTAAGCACGGCCAACTTCGCGCTGCTTGGCGAGATATTCCTGTTTGTCGGTGACATACCAGGTCAGGCGGGTCAGATGTTCGGGCTTGCCGCCCGCCGCATCAAGAACTGCGGCAATGTTTTTAAGCGCCTGTTCCATCTGTCCGACAAAGTCCTTGGCAACGAAGACCTGATCTTCGTTCCAGCCAATTTGTCCGCCGATATACAGGGTGGCACCTTGTGCAAGGACACCGTTTGCATATCCCTTGGGCTCTTTCCATCCGTCTGGCTGAACGATTTTATGCATTGTTTTCTACCACTTGATTGATTTCTTTTTCGATTTTGGCACGCAAATCATCTGGCCATGCCACTGACTTTCCGGCCCCTTTTTTGGTAAAGACCAGTGTTACCGTTGTTTTCAGGCGTTGCTCGTCACCTGCGAAAGCTGCGATTTCCAGCTCAAGACTTGATCGTCCGATCCGGATCGGTTCCAGACGAAATTCCAGCTGATCACCCAACATGCTTGGCGCGGTAAAGGCGATGGTCAGCCCCGCCGTCGGAACGGCGGCCTGCATCGGGCCATGCATGGTCGGAAACCCGCATCCGATGACCGCGTCAAACCATTCTTCGACCGTCGCGTTCACCATTTCGAAATAGCGCGGATAAAAGACAATCCCCGCCGGATCGCAATGTTGAAACAGGACTTTCTGCCGATAGGTGAAGACAGCCATATCAGACCCCCAGATACCGGTCGGCCAGATCGTCGGTCAGTTCGTTCACCGCACCGGTCCAGGCGGTAACGCCCTTTTCAACGACGACATAGCGATCAGCCACACCGGAAAGTTCCTTGAGCGACTTATCGACCACCAGGATTGTCAGACCCGATTGTTTGAGCTGATTGATCGCCGCCCAGATTTCCTGACGCACCACGGGGGCCAGCCCCTCGGTTGCTTCATCCAGGATCAGCAAGCGCGGATTGGTCATCAATGCGCGCCCGATGGCCAGCATCTGCTGTTCACCACCCGAAAGGGTCATGGCCTTTTGATCGCGCCGTTCGGCCAGGCGCGGGAACAGTTCCGCGACCTTGTCAAAATCCCATTCCCCGGAACGGGCAGCGGCAATCAGGTTTTCAGTCACACTGAGGCGGGCAAAGCACCGGCGTCCTTCGGGCACCAGACCAAGGCCCAGACGGGCGGCCTTATGCGATGGCATCTTTGCTAGATCATGACCGGCAAAGCGGATCGAACCATCACGATGTTCCATCATGCGACAGATGGTTTTGATCGTGGTGGTCTTTCCCATGCCGTTACGGCCCATAAGGGCAACGGCCTCGCCCTCATTGAGCGTCAAATCAATACCAAACAACGCCTGCGATGCGCCGTAAAAGGCGGTCACGCCACTCAGTTCGAGAAGTGCAGTCATATCAGGCTTCCTCCCCGAGATAGGCACGTTTGACATCTTCGTTGCCGCGGATTTCATCGACCGTGCCGGTCGCAATAATCCGGCCATAGACCAGAACCGAAATCCGGTCGGCGAGCGCAAAGACCGCATCCATGTCATGTTCGACCAGAAGGATCGGCGCCTGCGCACGCAAACCATCAAGGAACCCGGTCAGGCGTTTGGAACCTTCCGGCCCCATACCGGCCATCGGTTCATCAAGAAGGAACGCCTTGGGTTCAAGGGCAAGGGCCACGGCCATTTCAAGCTGACGGCGTTCGCCATGCGAAATATCGGCCGCACGCATCTGTGCACGATCGGCCAAGCCGACCCGTTCAAGCTGTGCCATCGCCGGTTCGACAAGTGATTTGTCACCGAGAACCGGGCGGAAAAAGCGAAATACCTTTCCACTGACCGACTGGCGCGCCAACATCACATTTTGCAAAACCGAGAATTCCGGCATCAGGGATGACACCTGAAACGTTCGGGCAAGACCCATGCGCGAGCGGGCAACCGCATCAAATTCGTTGATCAGCTGACCATCGAAATGAATGTTACCGCTGTCAGATTGGATTTCGCCCGCGATCTGTTTGATCAGGGTCGATTTACCCGCCCCGTTCGGACCGATCAGGGCATGAATTTCACCGGGACGCAGATCAAGGGTCACATCATCACTGGCAAGTAACGATCCGAACTGTTTGGTGATGTTTGAAAGCGAAAGAATGGCATCAGGCATGTTTACGCTCCCCGGCCAGAACACCGACCAAACCACCGCGGGCAAACAGCACCACAATCAGCAACAACACACCAAGCGGCAGTTGCCAGAATTCCCACACACCGCCAAGCAGATGTTCGAGAATGATATAAAGTGCCGCACCGGCCAGCGGACCGAACAAACGTCCAACCCCGCCCAGAATGACAAAGATCATGATTTCGCCCGACATGTGCCAGGACAGCATGGTCGGGCTGACAAAGCGGTTAAGATCGGCATATAGCGCCCCGGCAAGGGCGGTAATCATTGCCGAAATCACAAAGGCAACCAGACGGATACGGAACGGCGCAATGCCCACCGCCGTCATGCGTTGCGCATTCTGGCGTGCGCCCTGAAGGGCAAGACCAAAGCGTGACCGGATCAGGACTGCCGAAAACAGCATGACAATCCCCAGCATCACCGCGCAAAGGGCAAAGAAGCTGATCGGATCCAGGGTATTGAGCCCCGGGAAACCATTGCGCACATAGATCGACAATCCGTCTTCGCCGCCATAAGCCGGCCAGGAAATGGCGAAGTAATAGATCATCTGGGCAAAGGCCAGGGTGATCATGATGAAATAGACGCCACTGGTCCGAAGCGTGATCGCCCCGATCGCCAGCGCAACAAGTGCCGATACCACAAGGGCCACGATCCAGATCACGATCATCTGGGTGGTGCCTTCGATCAGGAACGGGCTTTCCATGATCGGTTCATAATTGAGCGCATGGCTGGCAAGAATGCCCGCGGCATAGCCGCCAATGCCAAAGAACGCCGCATGACCGAATGATACAAGGCCGCCAAAACCAAGAACAAGGTTAAGTCCGACCCCGGCCATGGCAAAGATCGCCACCTTGGTTGCAAGGGTAATGATAAAGGGTTCATCCATCCCCATCGCAATCAGCGGCACAGCTACAAGTGCAATGGCCAGAATGGAATTGATAAGTGTTTCGCGGTTCATGGTCATATCAGGCTTCCGTCCCGAACAAACCGCTTGGACGCAGGAACAGAACCAGCGCCATCACGATATAAATCAACATGGATGCAAGTGCCGACCCGATTGCCGTCGCACTTGACGGATCAAGGAAGGTGGCAAAGGCATGCGGCAACAGGAAACGCCCCATCGTGTCGGTAAACCCGACCAGAAGCGATCCAACCAGCGCGCCCTTGATTGAGCCGATACCGCCAATAACAATCACGACAAAGGCCAGAATAAGCACGGGTTCACCCATGCCGACCTGAACCGACTGGGTGGTGCCGACAAAGGCACCGGCAAGCCCGGCCAACGCCGCGCCGAGCGCAAAGACAACCGTATAAAGACGGTCGATATTGACGCCGAGGGCAGCGATCATGCCACGATCTGCCTCACCCGCGCGGATGCGCACCCCAAGACGGGTCTTGCCAATCAAAAGGAACAGGCCGACCGCAACCAGAAGCCCGGCAATAATGATCGCCAGACGGAAAATCGGATATTCAAGCGCGCCGGGCAGAACGACCGTACCGGTCAGGATATCGGGGACGCTCAGGAAAAGCGGGAAGGAACCGAAAAGCCAGCGGGTCCCTTCGGAAAAAACCAAAATAAGGGCAAAAGTCGCCAACACCTGATCAAGATGATCACGGTTATACAAGCGGCGAATAATCAGCATTTCAACCAGAACACCGGCAAGTGCAGCGGCCATCAGACTTGCAACAAGACCAAGCCAGAATGAGCCGGTCCAGGCCGCAACAGCAGCACAGGCAAACGCACCAACCATATAGAGCGAGCCGTGGGCAAGGTTAATCAGCCCCATCACACCGAAAACCAGCGTCAGCCCCGATGCCATCAAAAACAGCATCAGACCGGACTGAAGGCTGTTTAACAGCTGCTCCAGAAAAAGAGAGAACATTATTGGAAACTCCGTCACAAGGTGGTCGGGGGCCGGTCATTGACCGTGACCGGCCCCCACCGTCTTGTCAGCTCGTCATTACATCGAGCATTCCGACGCATAGGCGTCAGAGTGGTCTTTAAGGGCGACACCAACGATCTTGTTGGTCAGAACGTCACCTTCCTTCACGACTTCACGAACATAGATGTCCTGAATCGGGTGCTGGTTCGGGCCAAAGATGAAGTTGCCACGCACCGAATTGAAATCGGCAGAACGCAGGGCGTCACGGAACGCTTCCTTATCGGAAATGCTTGCCTTGCCCATTGCTGAGAGCAGCAGGTTTGCCGTGTCAAAGCCATAGGATGCATAAAGCGACGGCAGACGACCATATTCGGCCTGGAAGGTTTCAACGAATGCCGCATTCGTCGGGTTGTCGATGTCTTTTGACCAGTTCGAGGTGTTTTTCACACCAAGTGCTGCATCACCAACAGCGCCGAGAATGCCCTGATCCATCGAGAATGCCGGACCGATCAGCGGAATATCAACACCGGACTGGGCGTACTGTTTCATGAACGCGATGCCCATGCCGCCCGGAAGGAAGAAGAAGACGCTGTCTGCACCCGATGCACGGATCTGTGCGATTTCGGCGGCATAGTCGGTCTGGCCAAGCTTGGTGTAAACTTCTTCGGCGATATCACCCATGAAGAAGCGTTTGAAACCAGCCAGGGAGTCCTTACCGGCCGGATAGTTCGGCGCAAGAATGAAGGCCTTCTGGTAACCGGCACTTGATGCATAGCCACCGGCTGCTTCATGCAGGTTGTCGTTCTGATAGGAAACGCTGAAATAGTTTTTGTTGCAGCCCTTGCCGGCAAGCTGCGACGGGGCAGCGTTGACCGACAGATAGATTTTGTCCTGTGCAACTGCGGACGGTACAACCGCCATGGCCAGGTTCGACCAGATGATACCGGTCAGAACATCAACCTTTTCCTGCTGGATCATTTTGTCAGCCAGCTGAACTGCAACGTCCGGTTTGCGCTGATCGTCTTCGATCACGACCTGCAGGTCCGGATTGTTTGCCTGTTTGACAGCCAGCATAAAGCCGTCACGTGCATCGATCCCCAGACCGGCACCGCCACCCGAAAGCGTCGTGATCATGCCGACCTTGACCGGATCAGCGTGCGCCGCCCCGGCTGCAAGCAAAGCAGCAACTGCTGCGATGGTTGTCTTGATACCCTTCATTAAAGCCTCCGTGTTAATACGATTTTTCATTTAGCAACACGTTGATCCCACGACATTTATGTCTTTTTGCGTCGTGGTTTTCGTGAACCTGATGCCTGCCCCTGATCTTGCAGTATTTGCATCGGGTCCGTCCATCCTCAAAGCGTGGTTCGCACCCGCCAGAGTTCCGGAAACAGTTCTACTTCCAGCATTTTCTTAAGATAACTGACACCACCGGTTCCGCCGGTCCCGCGTTTGAAACCAATAACGCGTTCGACCGTGGTCACATGGTTAAAGCGCCAGCGACGGAAGTAATCTTCGAAATCGACCAGCTTTTCAGCCAGTTCATAAAGCGACCAGTGCTTTGCCGGGTCGCTGTAAACCTTGTGCCAGGCGGCAATCACCGCATCATCTGGCGTGTAGGGGGCCGAAACATCGCGGTTCAGAATATGATCGGGAATATCAATCCCCTCGCCCGCGACAAGATTAAGCGCCGCGTCATACAGGCTTGGCGTTGCCAGTTCGGCCTTGAGCATTTCCATGATGTCTTCGCGATGCGCATGCGGGCGCAACATCGCGTGATTGCGATTGCCCAGCATGAATTCGATCTGACGATACTGATAGGACTGGAAACCCGATGACGGGCCAAGCGCATCACGGAACGTCGTATAGTCACTTGGCGTCATGGTGCGCAAAACGTCCCATGCGTTATTAAGCTGTTCGAAAATCCGCGACACACGGGCCAGCATTTTAAAGGCCGGGCGCAAATCCCCACCCCGAATGGCCTTGCGCGCAGCCGCAATTTCGCGGATCGCCAGTTTCATCCAAAGTTCGGATGTCTGGTGCTGAATGATGAACAGCAATTCGTCATGGGCATCCGATTGCGGATGCTGGGCGGTCAGGATCGCATCAAGGGACAGATAATCCCCATAGGACATCTGATCGGAGAAATCCGTGCGGGCACCTTCGGTGCTGGGATCATAGGGGGTGGTCGGTTTTGCCATGATCAGGTCACCGCATTGCGTTTGTGAAATTCCGGCTTGTCCCAAGCCCGGGTTTCCATGATTTCAGCAAGGATTTTGACCGCACCATCAACATCGGTATTATCGATATAAAGCGGGGTAAAGCCAAAACGGATCACATCAGGGGCACGGAAATCACCAATCACGCCGCGTGCAATCAATGCCTGCATCACCGCATAGCCCTGATCAAACCTGAACGAGACCTGTGATCCACGGTTTGCGGCATCACGCGGACTTGCAAGTTCCAGCATCGGGCAGCTTGCCTCGACCCCCGCGATGAATTGTTCACAAAGTTCGATGCTGCGTGCACGGATATCGGTCATTTCAACGCCGTCCCATGCCTTCATTGCTTCTTCCAGAACTGTCATCTGGATCACCGGCGGGGTGCCAACCCGCATGCGCGACACATCGGGTGCGGGGGTGTAATCCGGGTCAAAGGCAAAGGGGGCAGCATGACCAAGCCAGCCCGACAGTGCCGGGCGGGCAACCTTGGCATGATCGGGACGGACATAGATAAAGGCCGGCGCACCGGGACCGCCATTGAGATATTTATAGGTACATCCCACTGCGAAATCGGCATTGCACCCGGCCAGATCCACCGGAACCGCACCTGCCGAATGGGCAAGATCCCAGATCACCAGGGCACCCGCGGCATGCGCAAGTTCGGTTATGCGTTTCATGTCATGCATGCGGCCCGTGCGATAATCCACCTGGGTCAGCATCAGCACAGCCAGATCTTCGTTGATCAGGCTTTCGACATCTTCGGGATTTGGGGTTTTAAGAACATGCCCCTTATCCAGACTTTTGATCAGGCCATCGGCCATATAAAGATCGGTCGGGAAGTTGCCGTTATCAGAAACAACAACCTTGCGATCCGGGCGCATTTCAAGCGCACTTGCCAAGGCCTGATAGACCTTGATCGACAGGGTATCGCCCATCACGACCGTACCGGGTGCCGCCCCGATCAAACGTGCGACAAGATTGCCGACACGTTCGGGTTGCTCCATCCATTTGGCTTCGTTCCAGCCACGGATAAGCATTTCCCCCCATTCATCCTCGATCATCGCCTTGGCGCGGTTTGCAGCCGTTTTCGGCAGCACGCCAAGCGAGTTCCCGTCAAGGTAAATCACACCTTTGGGGATATGGAACAGGGATTTGGTGGCGGCAAAGTCGGTCATGCAGACATTTCCTGTTTCAGTCTGAAGCGCTGGATTTTTCCAGTCGCGGTTTTTGGCAGTGTCTCGATAAAGACGACGGAGCGCGGATATTTGAACGGCGCGATCGTCGCTTTTACATGATCCTGAAGCAGTTTGGCCATCTCGGGTGTCGGGTGGAAACCGTCCGCCAGAACGATATGGGCCTGAACGATGGTGCCGCGTTCTTCATCGGGGGCACCGATCACGGCACATTCTGCCACGGCCGCGTGGGACAGAAGCGCCGCTTCGACTTCGGGACCGGCAATGTTATAGCCCGATGAAACGATCATATCGTCATTGCGCGCCGCGAAATGGTAATAGCCCTTTTCATCGACAAAGAACGCATCCCCGGTCAGGTTCCAGCCATCGCGAACATAGACGGCCTGACGAACATCATCCAGATAACGACAACCCGTCGGACCACGCACGGCAAGACGCCCGACCGTGCCGACCGGCACTTCATTCATGTCATGATCGACAATCTTGGCCTCATACCCGGAAACCGGACGCCCGGTGCAGGCCGGATGGCTGTCGCCAAAACGGTTGGAAATAAAGATATGGAGCATCTCGGTCGCGCCAATGCCATCAAGCATCGGCTTTCCGGTTTTGGCCATCCATGCCTCATAGACCGGGGCCGGAAGCGTTTCACCAGCCGAAACAGCGGCACGCAAGGATGAAAGATCCGCCCCGTCATCCATCGCCGAAAGCATCACCCGATAGGCGGTCGGGGCGGTAAAGCAAACCGTCGCCTTATAGGTTTCGATGATTTCGATCATGTTGGGCGGGGATGCCTTTTCAAGCAGTGTCGCCGTTGCCCCGAAACGCAGCGGGAAGATCGCAAGCCCGCCCAGACCAAAGGTAAAGGCAAGCGGCGGCGATCCGACAAACACATCATCGGGCGTCACATTGAGCACTTCCTTGGCATAGCCATCCGCAATGATCAGAAGATCACGGTGGAAATGCATGGTGGCCTTGGGGCTGCCGGTGGTGCCCGATGTAAAGCCAAGCAATGCCACATCATCACGCCCGGTTTTAACCGCCTCGAACTTGACCGATTTGGTCAGGGCAATGCGATCAAGTTCGGCATCATGATTGGCCGTGCCATCAAACCCGATGACCTTTTTAAGGAACTTGCTGTCCTTGGCGCAGGCCACCAGTTCATCCATCAGACGCGTATCGCAAAGAGCAAATTCAATTTCGGCCTTATCGACAATCTGGCCCAACTCGCCGGCACGCAGCATCGGCATGGTATTGACCACAACTGCCCCGGCCTTGGTCGCCGCCAGCCAGCACGCCACCATTGCCGGGTTGTTGGCCGAACGGATCAGAATGCGGTTGCCGGGCTTGACGCCGTAATCTTCGACCAGCGCATGGGCAATGCGGTTGGTCCAGTCAGCCAGTTCCTTGTAAGTACGCTGGCGACCATTGCCGATCAGGGCGGTGTTATCGCCAAAACCCTGTTCGACCATTTTATCGGTCAGCTCAACACCGGCATTCAGATATTCGGGATAGTCGAACCCATCCAGATTGATTTCCGGCCATTCATTGAGCGGCGGGAGCTTGTCCCGGGTGAAGCTATCGGTATGTGCGGTTGGTCCGAGCATTGTGAAGTCCCTGATACAGCCATTATTGCGCCAGCGTTTGCCGTGCGATGATTATTTTCTGGACGTCGGATGCGCCTTCATAAATACGAAGGGCGCGAATTTCCCGGTAAAGCGATTCAACGATGTGGCCACTGCGCACACCATCGCCGCCATGAATTTGCACCGCCTTGTCTATGACGGTTTGTGCATGATCGGTGGAATAAAGTTTGGCCATCGCCGCTTCGCGGCTGACCCGTGCGGCACCGCTGTCTTTCAGCCACGCGGCCCGGTAAACCAGAAGTGCCGACGCATCGATATCAAGCGCCATGTCCGCGACATGCCCCTGCACCATCTGAAGATCAAATAACGGTGCGCCAAACAGTTCGCGTTCCTGAACCCGCGTGATGGTTTCATCAAGGGCACGGCGCGCAAAGCCAAGGGCCGCCGCCGCCACGGTCGAACGGAAAACATCAAGCACCGACATGGCGATCTTGAAACCATCCCCGCCCTTGCCAATCAGGCTTGATGCCGGAATACGGCAATCGGTGAATTTCAGGCGCGCAAGTGGATGCGGGGCAATGGTATGCAAACGTTCAGCAATTTCAAACCCGGGAATACCGGCCGGGATCACAAAGGCCGAAAGCCCCTTTGCCCCGGGTGCTTCGTCGGTGCGCGCAAAGACGCAATAGAAATCGGCAATGCCACCATTGGAAATCCAGGTTTTTTCGCCATTCAGAACAAAGTCATCACCATCGCGCCGGGCATCCAGGGCGATATTGGCAACGTCTGATCCCGACTTTGGTTCAGTCAGGGCAAAGGCAGCGATCCCCTTGCCGGAACGTACTTTTGGAAGCCACTCCCTCTGATGGGCTTCCGTTCCAAACAAGGAGATCGCGCCACTCCCCAAGCCCTGCATTGCAAATGCGAAATCGGCCAGACCGTCATAGCGTGCCAGTGTCTCGCGGATCAGGCACAGCGACCTGACATCAAGTTTCGAATTGGGATCTGTGTCATCAATCGCGGCATGGCGAAGCCATTCGCCCCCGGCAAGACGCCCCACAAGATCCCGACACGCGGCATCGACATTACCATGATCAATGCCATCAAGGTTGGCCGATGCCCATGCATCAAGACGCGTCGCCAGTTCACGGTGGCGATCTTCGAAAAACGGCCAGTCAAGGTAGGATGTATCAGCCATCAATTGCCCTCAAACACCGGTTTTTCCTTGGCGACAAAGGCCTTGTAGGCGCGGTTGAAATCTTCGGTCTGCATGCAGATCGCCTGCGCCTGTGCTTCGGCCTCGATGGCCTGTTCAATCGACATGTTCCATTCCTGGGCCAGCATGGTCTTGGTCATCATGTGACCGAAATTCGGACCCTGGGAAATACGGGTGGCAAGGGCGATGGCTTCTGCTTCGAGAACATCGGCCTCGACCAGACGGTTATAGAACCCCCACCGTTCGCCTTCCTCGGCCGACATGGAACGACCGGTATAAAGAAGTTCGGCGGCACGACCTTGACCGATGATGCGTGGCAGGATCGCACATGCGCCCATATCGCATCCGGCAAGGCCGACCCGGGTAAACAGGAAGGCAGTTTTGGATGCTGCGGTTGCCAGACGCAGGTCGGATGCCATGGCAATGATTGCCCCCGCACCCACACAAACGCCATCCACAGCCGCAATCACCGGCTTGCCACAGCCAATGATCGCCTTGACCAGATCACCGGTCATGCGGGTGAATTCCAGAAGGCCCTTCATGTCCTTTTTGATCAGCGGACCGATAATGTCATGCACATCCCCGCCAGAGCAGAAATTGCCACCGTTCGAACCAAACACCACGGCCTTGACGTCATCGGCATAGACCAGATCGCGGAACGTATCGCGAAGCTCGGCATAGCTTTCAAAGGTCAGCGGGTTTTTACGATCCGGCCGGTCCAGTGAAATGACGGCAACGTCGCCTTCCATACGCCAATTGAAATGGGTCGGTGTGATGTTGGCCATCCTAGTCATGGTGGGGCGCCTCGTTATGGTGGGAGATGGTGCGAAGAATACGAATAAGGGCATCGGCATCCGATGACGACAGATCGGAAAACAGATCGGAAACCCAGCTTTCATGAACCAGTGCGCGTTCGGCGAAATCCTTTTCGCCTGCCTCGGTCAGTCGTACGATCGATGCCCGGCGATCATTTTCGACCGGCAGGCGGACCACCAGTCCCTCTGCCACAAGCCGGTCCACGATACCGGTGACATTGCCGTTCGAAACCATCAGCGATTTTGAAAGTTCGCTCATACGCATGCCATCGCGTTCGCGATAAAGGGCCGCCAACACATCAAAGCGCGGCAAGGTCGATCCGAACTCGACCCGCATTTTTTCGCGAAGTTCGCCTTCGATCTTGCGCGACACTTTCAGGATTTGCAGCCAGGCCCGCAAGCGTGCCTTGGAGATATCAGACGTTTCGTTTCCGCCCGGTCCGGTGGCATTTTCGGATTTGTTCATATTCATGCTTCTCCTCCCGACACGGAAATTGTCTGGCCGGTGATCGATCCCGCATTCGGGCTGCACAGCCACATCACGGTTTCTGCTACCTCGTCTGGTTGAATGAACCGGTTCTGCGGATTGATTTTGGCAAGGCTTGCACGAGCCTGATCACGGGTCATGCCGGTTTTCGCAACGATGTTTGCCACCGATTTTTCAAGCATCGGTGTTTCCATAAAGCCCGGGCAAACCGCATTGACGGTGATCGGGCTGCTGGCAAGCTCAACGGCCATCCCCTTGATCAGGCCGACAACACCATGCTTTGCCGCACAATAGGCGGTGACATAGGCATAACCTTTTAGCCCCGCGGTCGAGGCGATCGAAATCAGTCGCCCCGGCTTGGCCTTGTCCATCACGGCAAGCCCTTCGCGGAAGGTCAGAAACGTTCCGGTCAGATTGACATCAATGGTGCGTTTCCAAAGATCGACCGAGGTTTTTCCGATCGGCGCACTTTCAGCCATACCGGCATTGGCAATCACCAGATCGGGTGCCCCCATGGTTTCGACCATGGTGGTGAACATGTCGCGCACAGATGTTTCATCGGTAACGTCTGCTGCGATCGCCATGATGTTTTCATGCTGGGCGACCTCGGCCAGAACATCGGTCCGGCGGCCGGAAACGGCAACCTTGACCCCGGCATCGGCCAGCATCCGGGCCATAACCGCCCCGACACCTGAACCGCCCCCGGTTATCAATGCACGCTGAATGGCAAGATCACCCATCACGACTTACACCTTTCCGGTCATGACATCGGCCCGCTCAGAAAGACGCCACAACTGATCACGCCCGGCATAATAAGGGGCCGGCCAGTTTTCGGTGCGATTGCCAAGCTGGGCTGCCTGATGCAACGTCCAGTACGGATCGGCCAGATGCGGACGAGCCAGACAGACAAGATCCGCACGCCCCGCCATCAGGATCGAATTGACGTGATCGGGTTCGTAAATATTGCCAACCGCCATGGTCGCCATTTTGGCTTCGTTGCGGATACGGTCAGAAAACGGCGTCTGGAACATGCGGCCATAAACCGGGCGCGCATCCCTTGTCGTCTGACCGGCAGAAACGTCACAAATATCAACATCATGGGCCTGAAGAATGCGGGCAATCTCAACCGCTTCTTCGGGTGTGACCCCGGCATCCCCGACCCAGTCATTGGCCGAAATACGCACCGACATCGGCTTGTTGGCAGGCCAGACCGCACGCACGGCATTGATGACTTCAAGCGGGTAACGCATCCGGTTTTCAAGCGATCCGCCATATTCATCATCGCGCGTATTGCTGACCGGGCTGATGAAGGATGACAGAAGATACCCATGCGCGGCATGGACTTCGATCATGTCAAATCCGGCGCGGTCGGCCATTTTGGCCCCGGCAACGAACTGGTCACGGACCATATCCATATCTTCGCGTGTCATGGCCTTGGGAACCGCATTGCGATCAGACCAGGCAATGGCGGATGCCGACAAAAGCGGCCAGTTGCCGTCTTTTAACGGCGCATCCATTTCTTCCCAACCCAGCTGGGTTGACCCCTTGCGTCCCGAATGACCGATCTGCATGCAGATTTTCGCATCCGTTTCGCCATGAACGAAATCGGTGATCCGTTTCCAGGCCGCTTCATGGGCATCATCATAGACACCCGGGCAGCCCGGCGTGATCCGGCCATCGGCCGAGACACAGGTCATTTCGGTATAAACCAGCCCCGCACCGCCCTTGGCACGTTCGGCATAATGGATCAGATGCCAGTCGGTCGGGCAACCATCAACGGCCTTGTATTGCGCCATCGGGGAAACAACGATCCGGTTTTTCAGTTCCATATCGCGCAGTTTGAACGGCACAAACATCGGATGACGGACCGGTTCGGATGACGGCAATCCTGCCTTGCGCTGGAACCAGCTTTCAGCACTTTCCAGCCATTTGGCATCGCGCATGCGCAGGTTTTCGTGGCTGATACGTTGCGACCGGGTCAGAAGCGAATAGGTGAACTGGACCGGATCGAAATCAAAGTAACGTTCGATCTCTTCGAACCATTCCATCGAGTTGCGCGCAGCTGACTGCAGGCGCAGTACCTCAAGACGGCGTTCGTCTTCATACTTGCCAAAGGCCGATTTCAGATCGGGCTCGGAATGCAGGTAATTGGCCAGCGCAATCGCACTTTCAAGCGCAAGCTTGGTTCCCGATCCAATCGAAAAATGCGCGGTCGCCGCCGCATCGCCCATCAGGACGATATTTTCATGGGACCAGCTTTTGCACAGAACGCGCGGGAAACTCAGCCAGGCCGAACCACGAATATGATGGGCATTGCTGATCAGGGCATGACCACCAAGATGATCCTTGAAAATCGCCTCGCAGGTCGCAATCGACTCTTCCTTGGACATCTCGCCAAAGCCGTATGCGTCCCAGGTTTCCTGCGAGCATTCGACAATAAAGGTCGCGGTTTCGTCATCAAACTGATAGGCGTGCGCCCAGACCCAGCCCTTGTCGGTCTGTTCGAAGATGAAGGTAAAGGCATCGTCGAACTTCTGATGCGTTCCAAGCCAGACAAATTTGCATTTGCGGGTATCAATATCGGGCTGGAACTGATCGGCAAACTCGCTGCGGGTTTTGGAATTCAACCCGTCGCTGGCAACCACAAGATCAAATTCCTTGGCATAGCTTGCCGCACTTTCGGCCTCGGTCTCGAACCGCAATTCAACACCAAGCTCACGCGCACGTTGCTGAAGCAGGATCAGAAGCTTTTTGCGGCCAATACCGCAGAAGCCATGACCGGTCGAAACAGTCTTTTCGCCGCGATACTGAACCGCAACATCATCCCAATAGGAAAAGCTGGCACGAATGGCCTCGGCACTTTTGGCATCATTTTCGGCCAAATTATCCAGCGTCTCGTCAGAAAGCACCACACCCCAGCCGAATGTGTCATCGGGCTTGTTGCGTTCAATCACCACCACCTCATTGGCGGGATCGCGCAATTTCATCGAGATTGCAAAATAAAGTCCCGCAGGACCGCCACCCAGACAAGCTACTCTCACCAGCTTTTCCCTTCCTGATTTGTTTGGTTGTTTCGGGAAACTGATAAAACGGTACGCCTCGTTCTGTTTTATTTCAAGCACAAATATTTTAAGTTTGAAATATCTGTGAAGTTGCCTAGAATTTGTCCTATAACCAGAATGCGCAAGCCCGCCTTTGACCGCGGGACCGAACCGCCTCCACATCGAATATCAGGGAAGAAGTCACATGATTACCGACTGGGATGATGCTTATGCCAATGGCGACCATATTGCCGATGCCGGATCCTTTCCGGGCATGTGGGCTGAACAATCCTCCCGGTTCCGCGATGCCCTGATTGCCGATGGCCGGGCCGAACTTGATGTTCCCTATGGTTCTGCTGATCGCGAAAAATATGATCTGTTCCTGCCTGGCGGCGCACCAAAGGGCCTGGTCGTTTTCGTTCATGGTGGCTATTGGAAGGCCTTTGACAAATCAAGCTGGTCGCATCTTGCCAATGGCGCGGTCGCCAGGGGTTGGGCTGTTTGCCTGCCAAGCTATACGCTCGCACCTGATGCCCGCCTGTCCCAGATCACCCGACAGGTTGCCGGGGCAATCAATCATGTTGCGGGCCGCATATCCGGTCCCATTCACCTGACCGGGCATTCGGCGGGCGGGCATCTTGTCAGCCGGATGGTTTCAAACACCTCGCCCTTGGCACCCGGTGTTCTGGCACGGGTTGAAAACACGGTGTCAATTTCCGGCCTTCATGATTTGCGACCGCTTTTGAACACATCGATGAATGATGTTCTGGGCCTTGATGAAGAAGAAGCGGCAACCGAAAGTGCGGCCCTTCTCAAACCAACCCTGCCCTGCTCGATCACCTGCTGGGTTGGAGCCGATGAACGTCCGGAATTTGTCCGCCAGAATGATTTGCTTGCCAATATCTGGATCGGGCTTGGCGCATCGACCCGTTCGGTTCATGCCCCGGACAAGCATCATTTCGATGTCATTGCCGATCTTGCCGATCCCGAGTCTGATCTGACGGCCTGCCTTTTGACACCGATCAGCGGGGAGGATGACTGATATGACCACCGTCACCCTGACCCGTGAAGACCATATCGGCATCATCACAATCAACAACCCGCCGATCAACGCCACCAGCCATCCGGTGCGGGCCGGCATCGTTGATGCCCTTGATCAAGTCGATCATGATCCGGCCATCCGGATCGCGATCCTGATCTGTGGCGGCAAAACCTTTATCGCCGGGGCCGATGTGACGGAATTTGGCCAACCGCCCAAAGACCCGATCCTTCCCGATGTGATCAAACGGCTCGAAGCAGCAACCAAACCGGTTATTGCCGCCATTCACGGTCATGCCCTTGGCGGCGGGCTCGAAGTCGCGCTGGGATGTCATTACCGGATTGCAGACAAATCGGCCAAACTTGGCCTTCCGGAAGTCAATCTTGGCCTGATCCCCGGTGCGGGCGGCTCGGTTCGCCTGCCCCGTCTGGTCCCTGTGACTGAGGCCATTAACATCATCACGTCCGGCAAACCTGTTTCAAGCACCAAGGCCAACGAAATTGGCCTGATCGATGCGATTTGCCACGGCGCGCTGCTTGATGCCGCCAAGGACTTTGCCCAGACGATCCTTGATCGCGATATGCCGGTCGCCCTTGTTGATCGTCCGCCGGTCGATGTACCCGACAGTTCCGCATGGGACGACATTGTCGCAACCGCCCGTAAAAACGCCCGCGGCCAGATTGCACCGCTTGCGGCCATTGATGTCCTGCGTACCGGCCTTGAAAAGGGCGCCAAAGACGGTCTTGCCTATGAGCGCCAAACTTTTATCGAGCTGCGCGACAGCGATCAGTCAAAGGCGCTTCGTCACATCTTCTTTGCCGAACGTTCGGTTGGCAAATTGCCCGAGCTTTCCGGTGTCGATCCCGCCCCCATTACCGATATCGGCGTGATTGGCGGCGGCATCATGGGGGCGGGCATTGCAACCGCATCGCTGCTTGCGGGCTTTAAGGTCACGATCATTGAACGCAATGAAGATGCCTGTGCGAATGGCCGCAACACGGTCGAAAAGCATCTTTCAGGAAGCCTCAAGCGCGGATTGATCACTCAGGACCGCTTTGATCAGTTGATGGCTGCCCTTTCAACCAGTACGGACTATGCCGCCCTGGCTTCGGCCGATCTGGTGGTTGAGGCCGTCTTTGAAGATATGGCGGTCAAGCATGACGTGTTTGGCAAACTGTCCCTTCATTGCAAACCCGATGCGGTTCTGGCATCCAACACGTCCTATCTTGATATCAACGAGATCGCGGTAAAATGCGTTAATCCGGGGCGTGTGATCGGGCTTCATTTCTTCTCGCCTGCCCATATCATGAAGCTACTGGAAATCGTCCGAACCAAGCAGGCCGACGCGAAAAGCCTTGCGACCGCCTTTGCCTTTGGCCGTTCTCTTGGCAAAATTGCTGTTCCATGCGGCGTCTGTGACGGCTTTATTGGCAATCGCATCATGTCGGCCTATCGCAAGCATTGCGAATATATGCTCGAAGACGGTGCTCTTCCCCATCAGATCGATGCTGCCATGGTCGAATTTGGCTTCCCGATGGGCCTGTTTGCCATGCAGGATATGGCTGGTCTCGAAATTTCCTGGGCCACGCGCAAACGCCTTGCCCCCTTCCGTGATCCGGCAGAACGCTATGTCGCACTGGGTGATTACCTGTGCGAAATGGGACGTTTTGGCAAAAAGAACGGCCTTGGATGGTATCGCTATGACGAACATGGCAAAGCCCAACCGGACCCGGAAGTCGACGCGCTGGTCATTGCCGAGTCAGAAAAGAAGGGCATCACACGCCGCGACTTTTCCCATGATGAAATCATCGACACCATCCTCGCGGCCATGCGCAATGAAGGCGACAAGATCCTGAGCGAAGGCATCGCCAACAGCCCAGATGCCATCGACGTTGTGATGGTCAATGGCTATGGCTTCCCAAGACATAAGGGCGGGCCGATGTTTTTGACGCGCTCTGACAAGTAGGGATTGCGGCGACGGCAACGGGATTTGGTTATGACTGCTCTTGTCTCTTGCCTTTGCAAAGAACCTGCAAACAGGTATCGGATAGATGTGTTGATGCCCTACGAGCGCAGTCTGCGCGCGGCTGTCGCCGTGCTCGACCTTCAGCTTAAAATCGCTCCACTGGAGCGATTTCTTAACAGCTTCAGCCTTCAAGTTGGCTCGTAACGCAGGAGGATCGCAGGTTCAAAGACTGTTCCTGCGGGCA
>NZ_LPVX01000020.1:0-5832 GCF_001613785.1 Thalassospira sp. MCCC 1A02491
AACCGTCCAGTCCGCGTCGCCGCATTCGCTAGCGCCGCACCCCGTCGGTGGAGGCGGGTTATAGGGCCCGCTCCCAAAACTGTCAAACACCTTTTTGCAAAAAAATGACAGAAATGCTGTTACGCAAAATTTTTGCGCGAAAGCATATATAGGTTTCACTTTTATGACCTGCAAGGGCATCGCCGACCCAAAATTCCAGCCCGCCAATATTGCCCGGCGCGAGAATGAGACTAAGATGTTCGCGCCAAACCACCATACACCGCCCGCAAAAAGAGAATCCCGGCCTTAAAAAAGACCGAAAAACCACCGAGGAGCCCGATGGCGACCATGCCCCACCGCAACAAAGCCCGACATGATTCGCAAAATGCCCCGACCTTTCCCGATCAATCGACACCGATCGAGGTGATCGACATGCATACCGGCGGCGAGCCGCTTCGGATTATCACGTCAGGCTATCCCGCCATTCCGGGCGAGGACATTCTTGCCAAACGCCGATATGCGCGTGACCATCTTGATCATCTGCGCCGGTTCTTGATGTTCGAGCCGCGTGGTCATTACGACATGTATGGCGCGATACTGGTCGAGCCCAGCCTGCCCGAGGCCGATCTGGCGGTTTTGTTCATTCATAATGAAGGTTATTCGACCATGTGCGGCCATGCGATTCTGGCACTTGGTCGTTATGCGATTGATTACGGCCTGGTCAAAGCAATCGAACCCGTCACCCCGGTCAATATCGAATGCCCGTGCGGATTGGTCCGCGCCGAGGTCGAGGTTACCAATGGCAAAACCGGCAAGGTGCGGTTTTCATCCGTACCATCCTTCATGTTTGCCAGCGATCTTGCGCTTTGCCTGCCCGATGGCAGGGCATTTAAAACCGATATCGGATATGGCGGCGCGTTTTATGCGATCCTTGATGCCGGGCAGTTTGACATGGCGATTACGCCTGACAATGTCGGCTGGCTGACCGCCCTTTCGGAACAGATTTGTCAGGCGGTGAATGACAGCATCACGCTTTCCCATCCCGATCATGATGATCTGGCATTTCTGTATGGCGCGATCCTGACCGACGGGCGCGACGCGTTCAGCCCCGAACCAACACGTAATATATGTGTATTTGCCAAAAACCAGGTCGATCGCAGCCCGACCGGATCAGGTGTGAGTGCGCGTCTTGCCATCCAGCATGCCAAGGACCTGATCAAACCCGGTCAAACGCGGCCATTTGAAAGCGTGATCGGATCAGGTTTTGAAGGATCGGTCGCCGATGTCACCAATTGCGGTCCGCACGCCGCAATCATCGCATCGGTCAGCGGCCAGGCCCATTACAGTGGCAAGGCCAGTTTCTGGTATGAGGATGGTGATGATGTCGGGCAAGGATTTATTGTCCGATAGGTCCTTGAGTCCATCTAGGCCGCAGAGCCCATCACAGCAAAAAAGGGATGCCGCATATGGCATCCCTTTTTAGTTATCGGACTCTATCTTTGCGATATCTTTGCGATATCTTGGCGAAATCTGTGCGATGATCGCCTATTCACGGGCCTTGCGCAGGCATTCCATCAGGCTGTCGGCCGAACTTTGAATGTGGTCTGCTAGCAATTCGACCGCTTCGTCGGTATTGCCGGCCTTGCAGGCCTCAAATATCTGATGATGTTCGCGTTCGGCCCGATCGGTTGCACCGGACAAGGCAAGCTGCGCCTGGGTGAAGCGCACGGTGTTGTTACCGATCATGCGAATGATTTCGAGCGTCTTGGGACGGTTCGATGCCCGGTAAAGCCGGTCATGGAATTCACGGTTAAGCTCGCCCCATTTGGCGACATCCCCCGACCGGAAGGCTTCATCATAGACCAGCAGGATGTCTTCGACCGATTTAAGATCGGCCGGGGTCAGGCGCGGCACCGCATGACGGAGCAATTCGCATTCAAGGAGCTTGCGGACTTCGAACAGTTCTTCGATTTCATCAAGCGAAAGCTGGGAAACAATTGCACCCTTGTGCGGCTGAAACGTTACCAACCCTTCGGCATCAAGACGCTGCAAAGCTTCGCGGACCGGAATACGCGATACGTTATATTCACCGGCAATGGCATCCTGTCGCAACTGGAAGCCTGCGGGGAAATCGCCCGAAAGGATACGTGCCCGAAGGTCTTCGGTCACCTGATCGGTGATGGTACGGCGGGTAAATCGCGGTGATGCGGTCATTTCAGCTCTTTATAATCTGTTACCCGAAATCATGGCGTGCGGGTCGATGTGCCGCCCAGACGGGCCAAGCCCGTCTGGTAATAGTCATAACGCTGGCCCATGCAAGTCGCAATATAATTGCATACTGTATAATTTCCCATGATCGGGCGAAATACAACAAAGGGGGCATAAAGCCCCCTTTGTCACAAACGCCATCGCGACCCGGTTATTTCACAATGAAACCATGCGCATAGGGATCGCGGTCATCAATAAAGATGGTGTTATAGCCATGCTTGCGCGCCCAGCCTTCGATGCCCGGGACCACCGCATCAAATTCGCCGACTTTGGTTTTCTCGACCACGGAAACGCGGAATTGTGAGCCGATGATGCTTTCATGCAACAGCTCGTCGGCCGGATCCCACTGCCCCTTGGCGACCAGCTGCGCCAGACGGGCCGAGGAGCCGGTGCCGCAAGGTGAACGGTCAATACCCTTGTCGCCATAAAACACCGCATTGCGATGGGTGCTTTCAGGCTGGGTCGGTTTGCCGGTCCACTGAATATGGGAAAGTCCCTTGATATCGGGATGGAGCGGATGAACGAAAGTGTTTTCCGCATTCAGGCGCCGGCGCAATTCCGGGCTGATACGTTGCAGATCCCCCACGGTGAAATCGGCCATATCGCGGAAGTTTTCCTGGGGTTCGACAATCGCATAGAAATTGCCGCCATAGGCAACATCGACCTTGATCGGACCAAGATCAGGGCAATCGACCTCGATATCGGTTTTATAAAGGAAGGATGGCACGTTGGTCAGTTTGACCGATTCAACGTAATCGCCGACCTGCTTATATTCGGCGATCACCAGACCGGCCGGGGTTTCAAGACGCAGACGCCCCGGGGTTTTCGGTTTGACCAGACCTTCCTCGATCGCCATGGTCACAGTCCCGATGGTGCCGTGACCGCACATCGGAAGACATCCCGATGTTTCGATAAACAGCACCGCAACATCATAATCATCAGAAGTCGGATCATAGAGGATCGAGCCCGACATGATGTCATGACCGCGCGGCTCGAACATCAGGCCGGTGCGGATCCAGTCATATTCAGCCAGAAAGTGCGCACGCTTTTCGAGCATGTTGGCACCTTCAAGTTTTGGTCCACCGCCTGCGACCAGGCGAACCGGATTGCCACAGGTATGACCGTCTATGCAAAAGAAGCTGTTTTTCGCCATTATGGGGCCTGCACTCAGAAGCGATTGATACGATAGGGCGTCATGTCGATCGGCGTTTGCGATCCGGTGACAAGATCGGAAATCAAACGACCGGTGGTCGCCCCCATGGTCAGGCCAAGATGGCCATGACCAAACGAGAAAAAGACATTGCGGTGTTTCGGGCTTTTGGAAATGACCGGTTTTGAATCGGGCATCGAGGGCCGGAAGCCCATCCATTCGGTGCCGCCTTCGGCATTGAGTTTCGGCAGGACTTCCTTGCCCTTGGCAAACAGGGCCTTGGCACGGTCATAGTTGGGCGGGGCAATCAGCCCGCCAAGTTCGACCGCACCGCCAACGCGAATGCCCATTTCCATCGGTGTCAGAATGATGCTGTCATCGGCACTGATGATGGTGCGTGACAGTTTGACATCATGATAGGGAACGGTGGTGTTATAGCCACGTTCTGTGTCAAGCGGCACCGGCGAGCCCAGACGTTTGGCCAGCGTTTTCGACCACGCACCGCAGGCAACCACCAGCGTGTCAAAGGTAATCTGATCACCCGTTGTGGTCATGGCCGCACGTGGCTGCCCGTCGCGATAGACGAAATCTGTGACATCTGCGGTCTGGAATTTTCCGCCGCGCTCGATGAAATGTTTATACAGACCGGTCACGATCTTGAAGGGATCAAGCACACGGCCCCAGTCTTCTTCGATCACGCCACACGGGAAGATCGGTGCCAGATCAGGTTCAAGATCCATGATCTCCTCACGTGAGACATCGCGGATTTTAATGCCCTTGCGCCGACGCAAATCAATGCCGTATTCGGCATCACGCCGGGTCCTTTCCGAGCGATAGACGCCAAGTGCGCCTTCCTTTTTAAAGACTGCGTCATTAAGGCCAGCCTCGGCAATTACCGGCTCGTAATCTTCCCAGACGCGATTAAGGATCGCGGCCAGTTCGGTACTGATCTGTTCAACCCGGCTTTTGGAGCTTGCGGCAATGAAGCGCAACAGCCAGGGCATCATTTTGGGCAAATAGGTCCAGCGGATTGAAAGCGGACCATAGGGATCCATCAGCCAGCCCGGCACATTCAGCAGCGTTCCGGGCATGGCGATCGGCGCACATTCGGAAACCGCAATCCCGCCGGCATTGCCAAAGGAAGTCCCCCTGCCCGGCTCCCCGCGGTCAAGAATGGTAACGTCATAGCCCTTTTTCAAAAGAGCCAGACCGACATTCACCCCGACAATGCCAGCACCAATGACGACAGCCTTTTTGCCATCACTTGCCGGAGTGTTGGTATCGGGTTTGGTATTGGTCATTTCGGGGCCTCGCCTGATGTGGTGCGCGTTTGGTTTCTTGTCGTGAAATGGTCGCCAGATGGCAGGAAACTCCCCCATGAAGAGCCACGGGGGAGCTTACTGTTTCATCAAACCGACCCTGAATGCAATCACGGTTTTCGGGTGCGAGAGGTGTGATTGCGGTCGTTACAAAGGACCAGGAACGAAGCCCTTAGAGCGACGGGCGCGTGTCGATGGCTTTTTGAATGGTTGCCTTGATGGTTTCGAGTTCTTCCCCCACCAACGGCAGGCGCGGGGCACGCACATGCGGTTTGCCAACGCCGGTCATTTCCTGTGCCAGCTTGATGTATTGCACCAGTTTGGCGTGAACATCCATGTGCAGAACCGGGGTGAACCAGCGATAAATCTCAAGAGCTTCTTTGTATTTGCCCTCAGACAGCAGCTTCCACAGTGCGACCGATTCTTTCGGGAAGGCATCGGTGAAACCGGAAATCCAGCCAACCGCACCAAGAACCTGGGTCTCCATGACAAGGTCATCCATGCCACAGAACAGAACGAAACGATCACCACAGGCATTATAGATGTCGGTGATACGACGCGGGTCACCCGAGCTTTCCTTGATCGCGACCAGGTTTTTGACATCGGCAAGCTGATTGAATTCTTCGGGCTTGATGTCGATGCGATAGGCACCCGGGTTGTTATAGATCATGATCGGCAGCTTGGTTGCATTGGCAACCGTGCGGAAATGTTCGATATTTTCACGCGGATCGGCGGTGTAAACCATGCCCGGCAGCAGCATCAGGCCATCGGCACCGATTTTTTCGCATTCCTGGACATAGCGGATCGCCGCCCGGGTGGAGCTTTCGGCAACACCGGAAAGAACCGGAATGCGGCCCTTGGTGACTTCCACAGCAAGCTTCAGAACGGCAACTTTTTCTTCGGGATCAAGGGCGGTGTTTTCACCAACCGACCCCAGCATCACCAGACCGTCAACGCCTGCTTCGATCAGGGCTTCGATCTGTTCTGCGGTCATATCAAAATCGATAGAACCATCTTCGTTCATCTGGGTTGCAACGGCGGGGAAAACGCCAGTCCAGTTTACCTGCATGGAAAAGTAACCTCCTGATATGGCTGGATAATTCACCTACCCCGCCA
>NZ_LPVX01000021.1:0-2608 GCF_001613785.1 Thalassospira sp. MCCC 1A02491
CATGGTCGACTGGATCTTGACCAGCTGCGCCATGAGTTGCTGTTGTTGAACCTGCTGGCGGTTTGACATCGCCATCCATTTGGCAATTGCCATCAGAAGGCGCTTCATATCCGCCGCACCATTGGTGCCAGCTTCGAGCTCTTCGATTGCCTGCTGAATTTCTTCTGCGCTTTGAACGGTCAGATCGCTCTGGGCCAAGCCGGTTGTAACGGCATCTTTGGCCAATTCTTCACGTCTGGCTTCGACCATGGCGCGGGCTTGCTGCTGGGCCTGCCATTTGGCTTTGTTGACCGGGTGATCCGGATTGGACCAGACACCGCTGCCGGAACCTGAGCCATTGTTGCTGCCAGCAAACTCGCTGCCTTCCGGGAAAGTCCAGGTCGAAGGATCGTTCGGATCAAACCAAAGCGACTTGCGATAGATGCTGCGACCCTCGCAGATGCTAAAGAAGTCGAGATCATCGAGATTCATGCCCGGCATCAGGCCAGAGAGATCCGGCGTCAGACATTGAATGTCGCGCATGATCCGGTTGGTGAGCTTCTGCATGTTTAGCACTGGCAGGGTGATCTGCCCCATGGCCCCGATGGCATCAATCGTGCCCTGGGCTTGAGCGCTCAGTTTGGTCAGCCATTCAGTATGCTGTTTGAGCTGATCAATCTGCTTTTGCATCTTGCTGAGCTGTTCACCCAACTTCGCAATGGCAGACACATCGATCACCGGATAGGTCGCATAGGCAATGGCCGGCGTCGCCAGAACAATCCCGAACGCAAGAGCGACAGAACGAAGACGCCTGTTCATGATCGACCTCCTGCCAGAAGAAGGACAAGCATGACGATCAGGACGACACTGGTAGCAAGTGGCCAATACATCATCGCAATCAGGCCGACAGCACCAACGAGGCTGGTTACAGCCATCATTAAAAGGGATTGTTTGATCATGTCCGGGTGATCGCAGTTGCTCACAGATGGCTTGGCCATGCGTCCCCCCATTTGCGTTGAATGGTGGCCAGATCGTTATTGGCATCCGGCCCGGAACGGTAGAACCGCGCAGCATCGCCAAGCGGTGTCAGATCGACATCGAGAATGGCGCTTTCCTCAAAGCCGCTGGCCTCGTCGCGCTTGATGATCAGCACCCGTCGATCATTCTTCTTGCGTGATCGCGTGCGGCCCTGGACAAACAACCTTTGCTCTTCATTGAGATTGAATGGCTTGAGGCTTTCTTCCGTGACCTTGGAGTTCGGGAAGAAGATCATTGTGGCGGTGTTTTCGATGATGGCTTCAGCGGCACCGGTTTTGCCCAAGCCTGCCGGATCCTGAAACGCCATGCCAACCGCACCGCCAAGCTTGCGATACTCGCGATACATCTCGGCTCCGAGATCTCGGAAGCCGGGGTTGGAAAGCAGCTTGGCTGCCTCATCAATGAAGATGACAAAGCCACCATTGCGCCCGGCAACAGATTTACTGATGGCCTCCGAGATATGACCAACCACCGGCCCGCCTAGAGCCGGATCAGCCAGCGCCTCATTCATGTTGATGCCAACCATGTGCGATTGGTTCAGAAGGCCGCCGAGGCTGTCATGCGGGGCGTTGAAGATGTGGCTACGAAGACCTGTATTGCCCTTGTCGTCAGTCACCCACTGGGCGAAGGCACGCCGAAGGGCTGAGCGACGGGCAAAGGCAAAGGGATAGATCGCATTGAGCGTGCGATGTGGTGGCTCAATCTGAAACGCCAAATCAACGGCATGATTAAGCGCATCGATGTCGCCGTCTTCGAGATCAATCCCGGCCAGCGATTTGAGGATCGCATAAACACGTTCACGGTTTTTTGGGGTGTCTTCCCCGACATCCAACGGGTTGAGCGATAATCCATCATAGGCTTGATAAAGACCGCCCATGGCTTCGACCATGAAGCGCGTGCCTTCCTTGGAATCAAAGATGTAGGACCGCACATTCTCAAACTTGGCAAGGCCACCCATCAGATGCATGATCAGGGTGGATTTACCGACCCCGGAGGGTGCAAAGACCAGAAAGTTGCCAAGCGAGAACGGCTTGTTGACCACCTGAAACTGGAATGCATAGGACTGGCCGGTTGGCGTTTTAAACCAGCGCACGGGTGCCGGGCCGAACTGGCTGGCCAACATGCCGGTTGCCGAATGCGGCAAAGCCCAAAGGGCAGCGATGTTCTGATCGCGCAGATCCAGCGGGGCCATGAACTGACTGCCAGGCAATCTGATCTTGCGTTTGGAAACGACAGGCAAGCGGTTAAACCAGCAGACAGGTGCCCCCTTGGTTTGCACGGCATAGCCGATCCGTTTGTTGCCAAGGATCTCTGTGATCTCGCGGATCAGTGCTGTGAGTTTTTCCTCGGTTTCTGCGCGCGGAATGATCTGAAACTGCGTGGCAAAGAGGGCTGTTTTGCCTTCGGCCAGAAGATCTAAAAGCGTTGAGACTTCTGCTGCTGCTGCAGGATTACCGAACCATGAATTAGACTCACCAGCCATACGGCGTTTATTGACCAGCATTGCCTGGTCACTGCCCCATGGATCACAGATCTGGCAAATCTCGATATCGCCCTGCAGGGCGAGGATCTCGCCGATCAGATGGCCGGA
>NZ_LPVX01000022.1:0-3448 GCF_001613785.1 Thalassospira sp. MCCC 1A02491
GGAGGATCGCAGGTTCAAAGACTGTTCCTGCGGGCAATAAAAAAAGCGGCCCCGTAAGGGACCGCCTTTTTTATTGGTTGCGGGGGCACTCATTGTTGCCCAATTCTGATGATCGAGAGACAGACGCTGTCTGCACCTCTGACACAGAATTGAGACCATACATTTCCGATCCTTGTCAAGTGGTTAACGCTTATGACAAGGAGCGCGCCAATGCCCGCAGAATGGGGTCAGGCGAAGATCGAAATCCTTGCTTTGCGAGATGAAATTCTCGGCAAGATTGAGCAAGGCGTTCTGGTCCGAACAATCTACGAAGAACTGAGTGCTTCGGGACGTATCACGATGTCCCGCCGGTCGTTCTATGACCGGGTAAAACAACTGCGTTCTGGGCGTACCACACCCAAAACCCAAGTGCCTGCAAAAGCACCCGGCCAGTCCTCTGCCACCCCCACACACACCGTATCGCCAAGCAACACTCAAGCCGCTAGCTTCTTGCCAACACTCAAGGCGAAAGAACAGGCCGCGCTGGACCGTCTGTGGGGTGGGGAAGACCCAGAAGACGATGCCTCTGACGAGACGGAGGCATCGCAATGAGCTCCTGGCAATCAGATTACCTCACCCTTCACACCCGCCTGCGGCAAGCCCGCGAGCGCAAACACCTCACCCAAGCTGGTGCAGGTGAATGTATCGGCGTGTGCGAACGCACCTATCGAGACTTTGAAGCAGGCAGAACCGATCTGCCTGCTGCGCATGTTTTCCGCCTCGCCCATGTGCTGGGCATCAAAATTATCATTTCAGATGGAGTTATCGCCGATGGCGTTGATTAATCTTACCCTTCAGGGCAAGGGCGGGGTCGGCAAGTCGTTTGTCGCCAGCCTTCTCGCACAGCATTACCTCAAACGCGACACCCCGCTTCATTGCTATGACACCGATCCAGTTAACCAGACCTTTGCCGGGTATAAAGCCTTCCCCGTCGAGACCATTCGTCTGGGCGAACGACCTGATGAGATCAACCCGCGTTATTTCGATGCGCTGATCGAACAGATCATGACCGGCCCGGAAGACGGGGTTGTCGTGATCGATAACGGGGCCAGCACCTTCCTGCCGCTCCTTGGCTATATGGTAGAAGCACAGGCGCTCCAGATGCTGGCCGATGCCGGTCATGAGGTCCGACTTCATACAGTGCTGACGGGTGGCCAGGCGCTCAATGACACCATGCAGGGCCTGCATCAGGTCTTGCAGAGCGTTCCCGATATTCCGGTTGTTGTCTGGCTCAATGAGTATTTCGGGCGGATCGAACGCAAGAATACCTCTGGCGAAGTCGAGAGCTTCGAGCATTCCGGTCTTTACAAGAAAAACAAGTCCCGCATTCACGCTCTGGTGCGTCTGCCCGAGGTCCGCAAGGAAACCTTCGGCCACGACATTGAACAAATGATGCGCGCCCGCCTGACCTTTGATGAGGCCGGTAGCCATGCAGACTTTCCCTTGATGTCGCGCCAGCGCCTTATGATGACCTGGCGCAGCATTGGGTCGACCATGGAACAGGCGGTGCTGTAATGGCCAATGTTCTTGATGAGGCTCCGCCGCCGCCCCTGACCATGGACAGCATCGAAGAGCTGCGCACCCATCTGTGGAAAGTTCATCAGGTCACCGTTGAGGACGGTGATCCGGTGCTGATGATCTACACCATTCACAAGGTCGTGCTCGACGAGCACCGTCGCCTGATCGATCAGCATAACCGAACCCTGTCCGGGATCATCCAGGCACAGGCAGAAACTTTCACCAGCGATGTCACCGCCGCCATCGAGGACTTCAAGAATGAAGCCCTCACCGATGCCGTGCGTGAACGCCTGTCTGCCATGCAGGAAGCTGCCCGGCTTGCCGATACGGCCCAGGACCGTTTTCGCAAGATGGTCAAGCTGATCTCTATTCTCACCGCTCTCAATCTGGTCGCCGTCGTCTTCACCCTGGGCGTCCTCACTGTTTTGACGATTTGACGACAAGGAAATCCGAACATGGATAAACGTAATCTTCTTAAAATCGCTGTCATCGCAGGCCTTGCCACTTTGGCCATGACTGAACCGGCCTTTGCCCAAGGCACCACCGGTGGCAACTGGTGGGATCCGGTAGTCTCCTTCCTCGAACTTCTGGCCGAGGGCTTTGGCAAGATCTTTGCCATCGCACTGGGTCTTGGCCTTGTCGTTTATGGCGGCTGGGCAGCATTCACCGGTCGGCTTGATCCACAGCGCGGCATCATGATGGTGATTGGCGGCATTCTTGTTACCGCAGGCCCTGCCATCGCATCGGGTCTTCTGGGGGTTCTCAAATGAAAGCCGCCAGTGCTGTTCTCATTCAGGTCCAGCGCCAGATGACGCTGATCGGTCTGCCGATCCCGCTTCTGCTTGTTGCGGGGCTTGCTGGTGTTCTGGGCTTTGTCCTGCCCGTCGTGTTCGACTTTCCTGCCTTGGTCATTCCGGGCGGGATCGTCGGCTTTGTCGGGGCGTGGATCTATCTCGTCAAACATCAGCGGATCAATCCGAACTATGACCGCGATCTGCTGGTTACCCCGATGTTCTGGGGCAGCCGCAAGGGTGAACGCCTCCTGACCACGGGAGGGCGCAAATGATCTGGACCGATGTGATCACCACCGGCCTTGTGACCGGTATGGCCGGGGGATTGGTGGTTCCGGCAGGTCGTCGCCTGCTGCTCGGCGATATTGAGCAAGACTGGCTGCAGGACGAGCTGGAGCTCGACGGGATTGATCCCTTCGATGGGATCACCGTTCGCGGCAAGGACGGTTCGCTCTCGCGTGTCTGGCATCTGCAAGGGACCAGCTATGACGCAAGGATCGAGAGCGAGCAGCAGAGCTTGTTGCTGGGCCGTCAATCACTCCTGCAGGAACTCGGCAAACGCAACATCGCTGTGCGCCTGTTTGCGATCAAACGACAGCGTGAAATTGCCGCCAAGGCAGACTGGCCGAATATCGTGCTTGAAGAGATCGGCACTGCCGAAACCCGGCAATATAAATCAAGCTACTTCATTGATTGGTATCTGATGGCAACAGCTCAGGCCATGCAGCCCCTGCTGGATGCCGAAGAGAAGATCCCGGCCATCCTTTCCGAGTATCGCCCGGAACTGCTTGCACGCTCGGAAGATGACCAGCCCTGTTTGTTGACCGGTTTCCTCAATGGGTTGGTGAGCGGTGAATATCGCCGCGACCTTCCGGCGATCAGCAGGAACCTGTCGGCCAACCTGCCCGCCTCCGACCTTCATTGCGACAAGGTCACGGGCACCATCACCACCCACATCCCGGCACAACAGTTTCAGAAGGTCATCACCGTTACGCTTTGGCCGGAAACAGTGTCCGGCCATCTGATCGGCGAGATCCTCGCCCTGCAGGGCGATATCGAGATTTGCCAGATCTGTGATCCATGGGGCAGTGACCAGGCAA
>NZ_LPVX01000023.1:0-286951 GCF_001613785.1 Thalassospira sp. MCCC 1A02491
GGTGAGCCCGACAGGATTCGAACCTGTGGCCAACTGATTAAAAGTCAGTTGCTCTACCAACTGAGCTACGGGCCCTCAACGTTGGTGAAGCGCGTTTTAATGGGAGAGCACGCGCTGGTCAACACCTGTTTTCCATATTTTTCCTCTTTTTCTGCTTTCGCGCCCTAAAACGCGAAAGCCGCCCCACAAAGGGACGGCTTTCGGTTGCAAATGATCGGTTTGCGCGATTATTGCGCGTCTGCAGCAACCTGCATTTTGACAATCACGTCCGGATCGGCAACCGACCCGTTGGCCCAAGGGGCACCTTTTTTGATCATGTCGACATATTCCATGCCTTCGGTCACCTGACCCCAGATGGTGTATTGGCCATCCAGATGCGGTGCATCGGCAAAGCAGATGAAGAATTGCGAATCAGCACTGTTCGGGTTGGCCGAACGGGCCATGGAAACGGTACCGCGACCATGATGTTCCTTGGAGAATTCGGCATCAAGTTTCTGACCCGATCCGCCGGTACCATTGCCCTTGGGGTCGCCGGTCTGCGCCATGAAGCCTTCGATCACACGATGGAACTTCAGACCATCATAGAACCCCTCGCGGGTCAGTTCCTTGATGCGGGCAACATGTTTCGGCGCAAGGTCCGGGCGAAGCTGAATAACAACGCGGCCATCTTTCAGATCAAGATAAAGCGTGTTTTCCAAATCCTGCGCGACAGCGTCGTTTCCATTGGACATGGTTACAATTCCTAGTACGAGAGCAATTATTGAGAATAGACGAAAAAGACGCATGGCCTGCGTTATTCCTTTTCTTCTGCCAGCTTTTCATGCAAGCGCTTAAGCACGTTGGCCGGCACAAATTCACTTACATTACCACCCAGCCGGGCGATTTCCTTGACGAAGCGCGACGAAACAAACTGCTGTTTGTCGGACGCCATCAAAAACACGGTTTCGACTTCCGGTGACAGCCGGGCATTCATGCCCGCCATCTGGAATTCATATTCAAAGTCCGATACCGCGCGAAGGCCGCGGATGATCGTGCTTGAACCGTTTTCTTTGGCGAAATCCATCAGAAGCGAAGAAAATGGCTTAACTGAGGTGCGCGCGGCAACTTCGCCGCCCGCCGCTTTCAGGGCCTCTTCGACCAGTTTGCAGCGTTCATCAACGCCGAACATCGGACCTTTGCCGGCGTTGATCGCAACGCCGACAATAAGCTGGTCCACAATCCGGGTCGCACGACGAATAATATCCATATGCCCCTGGGTCACCGGGTCGAATGTGCCCGGATAAATCCCGATGCGCGATATGGTAGAAGACGTTTCAGTCATCGAATTTCCAATTATTCGTCGCTTTCGGTGCCATCAGTTGCCGGTGCATCATCACCCGCATCACTGGCACTGGTTTCTGCGGTGTCGGTTGATGCGTCATCGGTGTTTTCAACACCATCCACATCGCCCTCTTCACCTTCTTCGTCACCGCCAAGGTTTGACAGTCGTTCAACCGCGACGACCTGTTCGTCATCGGCAGTCCGGAACAATGTCACACCCTGTGTCTTGCGGCCGGCGATACGGATGTCGTGGGTCGGCATACGGATGACCTTGCCACCATTGGTGACCATCATCAGTTCGTCGCCTTCTTCGATGACGAAGGATGCAGCGACGTTACCGTTACGCTCAGACATCTCGATATTGGCAAAGCCCTGCCCGCCACGACCGGTTACACGATATTCATAGGCAGACGTGCGTTTGCCATAACCGTTTTCGGTCACGGACAGGATCAGCTGATCACCAGCAAGAATTTCCTGATAGCGTTCAGCGCTGAGCACTTCGAGCGGAAGATTGTCTTCGGTGATTTCCTCGCGGCGCAGTTTGCCTGCGATCGAAAGGTATTCATCACGTTCTTCCATGGTGACATGGTTGCCAAACAGAACCGACATCGCGATGACCGAATCTTCGTCCGCAAGGCGAATACCGCGCACACCAACCGAATTACGACCGGTAAAGACGCGGACATCCCCGACACGGAAGCGAATGCATTTGCCCATTCGCGTGGTCAGAAGAATATCGTCATCATCGGTACAGGTCTGAACCGCGATCAGCTTGTCACCACGATCTTCTTCAAGCTTCATGGCGATCTTGCCGTTGGATTTCACATTCACGAAATCGGCAAGGCTGTTACGGCGGACATTCCCGGTCGAGGTGGCAAACATCACATGCAGGTTCGGCCATTCTTCCTCGTCGGGAAGCGGCAGGACCGTGGTGATATATTCGCCTTCGGACAGCGGCAGCAGGTTCACAAGGGCCTTGCCGCGCGATTGCGGGGTGCCGACCGGCAGACGCCAGACCTTCATCTTATAGACCATGCCCTCGGAGCTGAAGAACAG
This sequence comes from Thalassospira sp. MCCC 1A02491, assembly GCF_001613785.1. Lineage (NCBI taxonomy): Bacteria > Pseudomonadati > Pseudomonadota > Alphaproteobacteria > Rhodospirillales > Thalassospiraceae > Thalassospira > Thalassospira sp. MCCC 1A02491. The sequence goes on from NZ_LPVX01000023.1 coordinate 2,377, forward strand.
AACCGGGGTATGGGTATTGGCCACGAACAGCTTGGAAACGAAATCTTCCTCGCGGGTGGCCATGCCCGAACGGCCTTTGCCACCGCGACGCTGCGCGCGATAGGTCGACAGCGGAACACGCTGGATATAGCCGCTGTGCGACACGGTGACGACCATGTCTTCACGGGCAATCAGATCTTCGATGTCATGTTCGAATTCTGCTTCCTGAATTTCGCTGCGACGCGGGTCGGCGAATTCATTGCGCATTTCGCTCAGTTCGTCCTTGAGAATCGTCAGCTTGCGCTCGCGCGAGGCCAGGATATCAAGGAAGTCTTTGATCTTTTCACCCAACTCGGTCAATTCGCCCGCGATCTTGTCGCGTTCGAGACCGGTCAGGCGATGCAGACGCAGTTCAAGGATTGCACGGGCCTGTGCTTCGGACAGGCGATACATGCCATCCGATGACCCGATCTGGTTCGGATCGGCGATCAGTTCGATCAACGGAACAATATCGCCCGCCGCCCAGTCACGCGCCATCAGCTGTTCACGGGCGATCGTCGGATCGGCCGCATTGCGGATCAGCTTGATGACTTCGTCAATGTTGGAAACGGCAATCCCCAGACCAACCACGACATGGGCACGTTCACGCGCCTTTTTAAGAAGATGGATGGTCCGGCGGGTAATGACTTCTTCGCGGAATTCGACAAAGGCCTGAATGATGTCTTTCAGGTTCATCAGTTCCGGCTTGCCACGGTTCAGCGCCAGCATATTGACGCCAAACGACGTCTGCAGGGCGGTAAAGCGGAACAGCTGGTTCAAGACAACGTCGGAATTCGCATCACGTTTGAGTTCGATCACCATCCGGACACCGGAACGGTCCGACTCATCACGCAGATCGGAAATGCCTTCGAGTTTCTTGTCGCGTACCAGTTCGGCGATCTTTTCCATCAGGGTCGCCTTGTTCACCTGATAGGGAACTTCGGTAACGATGATCGCTTCGCGGTTGGCACGGATTTCCTCGACATGGGTACGTGCGCGCATGACGACCGACCCGCGGCCGGTCTTGAACGCCGAATGGATGCCCGAACGCCCCAGAATAAGGCCACCGGTCGGGAAGTCCGGCCCATGGACAAATTCCATCAGCCCTTCGACAGTGATGTCGGGATTGTCGACATAGGCCATGCAGCCATCAATGACTTCGCCAAGGTTATGGGGCGGAATATTGGTCGCCATACCAACGGCGATACCGCCCGCACCATTGACCAGCATGTTCGGAAAACGTGCCGGGATAACAGACGGTTCCTTGGTGGTTTCGTCATAGTTATCGCGAAAATCAATCGTGTCTTTATCGATATCATCAAGCAGGAAATGGGCTGCCTTGGCCATGCGGGCTTCGGTGTAACGCATGGCGGCGGCCTTGTCGCCATCCATGGAACCAAAGTTCCCCTGCCCGTCAATCAGCGGCAGACGCATGGAGAAGTTCTGGGCCATACGGACCATCGCGTCGTAAATCGCGCTGTCACCATGCGGGTGGTATTTACCCATCACGTCCCCGACCACACGGGCCGATTTGCGGAACGGCTTGTTATATTCGAAACCGTTTTCGTGCATGGCGTACAGAATACGACGATGCACAGGTTTCAAACCGTCCCGGACGTCAGGCAGCGCACGGCTAACAATCACGCTCATTGCGTAATCAAGGTAGCTGCGGCGCATTTCTTGTTCGATGGAAACCGGGAAAATATCGCGGCTCTCGGAATTGGTCTCTTGGGTGGACAAAGGCCGTGACCTCTTAAACGCTTGATCAGAAATGATTCAATCGGCGTGACATGCACCTGTTTTCAAGCACATGCCGGACCAGAAAGGCGGAAAGTATCAGGTTTGTCGCCCACAAACAATATTGACAAATCCCGACATTCCACGTTGGGCGATAAAGTTCGGCTTTTATCGCGATTTTGTGTTTTTTCTACGGATTAGACTTGCTTTTTTCACGATCGGGACTGTCAAGAACTGGCGCGATCGGATCGCCTTTGACACCAGCATCGCCTGTCTGCTTTGCTGTGCGGCCAAATCGCAATTGCGATGCGGCAATCCCGCATAAAATGATCACCAGTGCCAGCAGCGCATTGGGCTGGGGCACTTCGCCCAGCACGATAAAACTGATCAGAACCCCGACTGCCGGCACCAGATAATTGTTAAACACCAGGAAACTCGCCCCGGCCACCGCAATCAGATGGAGGATCATGAACATGGCAATCCCGGTCGGGAACATGCCCAGATACATGATCGATATCGCCGCCCCAAGGTCCCATTCCATGGTCCATGGCCGGTCAATGATCAGGGCAAAGGGCATCAGCATGAGGGCCGCGAAACTCAGGATCACGGCGGTCGACCCGATGCGGGGCTGATCGCGCAGATTGCGTGCGACCAGCGATGAAATCGCATATCCGACCGCAGCCACCAGAATGGCCAGCTGAAACAGGAATTCGCCCCCCAGCCCCGAAAGCGTTTCCGGACCGACCAGAACAATGACGCCAATGGTGCCCATGATCACCCCGATCACCTTGCCCAGCGTCAGCTTTTCATCATGGGTAAAGAAATGCGCCAGAACCACGGTGGTCAGCGGCACGGTCGACATCAGAATGGCCGCAAGCCCCGCATCGACGCGAATTTCGCCATAACTGATCAGAAAGAACGGAATGGCATTGCCAACAAGGGCAACCATGAATGTCGATATCCAGGCCCGCCGCCCGCGCGGCATGTCGGATTTGCGGATCAGGGCAAAACACCACAACACAAGGGCCGCAAATGTCAGCCGCCCGCCCGCCACCACCAGCGGGGAATAGGCATGAACCCCGATCTTGATAAAGGTGAACGAACTGCCCCAAATCATCGCCAGCAGCAACAGCAAGCCATATTCACGAATTCCCGGACGTGTCATGTTCCCAGCCTATTTTCGCCATAGTTTTTGGGCTTTATCACGGTTGTGATCAAACCGGCATCCAGCGTTAGAGGCCAAATACCAAAGAATCAAGAAAATAGAACCCCGACAGCCCAAAGGCTGGCGCGATGCCCCTTCATGGGACTGCGCATCGGGACCCAAACCGGCCGGGCCCGAACCACCCGGCCAAGACAGAAAAGCCACCACAGAAAAACATCAACCCCACAGGATAGAACCAGAACACCCGGCCCCGTCCGGACCATACAGCCAAAAGATGCAGATTTCCGGGTTTTATACGCTCAGCAAGGTACGGATTTTTGATTGCCACTGCCCGGTGATTTTCACCGAACACCAAGGCAGATCAATGCAGCAAACCAGCAAAAGTGGAAAAAAGTAAAATCGGCGCAAGTTTTTAGTTGCGAATGATTTGCAATATCACTACATTACGCGCAACAAAAAGACCAGGATACGAGATGATGAGTTACGTTGATCAGGAATTGTCGATTGAAGACATGCTTGCCGACCCGATCGTGCAGACATTAATGCGCTATGACGGCATTTCTGCCAGTGACGTTCGTCACACGATCGAGCAGGTAAATCAAAATCGCGCCCAAAAGGCCGAGGCGCCCCTTCCCGGGACGCACCATCACAACCGGTTGCACTGGGGCGCATCCCATGGCAACACCAGCCGCCTGCGCCACAACGCGGCCTGATCGTGCCGGCCTTGCCACCGGGCGCCATCAAGCGCGCCCGGAGATCTGATTGTGATCGTTGGGCAATCGGCACGCGCGAATTGCCGCACCATTGTCAGGATTGCGGTGCGTTCAGCGCCCAGTCATATTCATCGTCGGAAACATCAAACCCGCCGATATGATCAAGCTGTGCGGTCAGCTCAGGCCCGGCAAAGGTCAGAAGATGGGCGACAAACTGCGCATCCCCCGCCCCGAAATCATCCCGATACCAGTCATACAGACTTGAAATCACAAAGCCGCCATCGCCGTCACTATGGATGGCGCGCGCATGGTTGATAAAACCGCGCGCGGCCTGATCAAGCTGGCTTTCGATCCGTTTGGCATCATAGGCATCGCGCGCCAGCGCCGGACAGCCGACCGATGCACAATTCACCGCATAGTGAATGCGCGCATCCTGCCAGATCGGGCGCAGGATCCGGTGTTCGATATCATCAAGTGACAAGGTCCGCCCTTCGATACGGACAAGCTTTTTACCCCACGGGCCCGATGCGAACAGGCCCGGCGAAATGTCGATATCGCGGATCGATGCCACCGGATAATGGTCAAGCACCACCTTCACGGTCAGCGCGTTATAAAGATTGATCCAATATGCCATCTGCTCGGCCCGGTTAAGGCGACTGACCGATATATCGACCATCTGGTCTATATAATGTGCAACCGCATAAATCCCGTTTGCGCGCTCCGACAAGGCACGCTGGTAATCAAATGTGGTCACCCCGGCTTCGGGCTGATCAACAAACCGGTCAAGAACCCCCTGCCATTCCGAATGATCGACCATGATCGTGCTTTGCGGATCGTAAACCTGCCAGTCCGGCCACAGATCGGCCTTTGGCGCGGCATTGACCACCCCCGGCATCGCAAGCATCACCATGACAACAAGCACAGGCGCAAGACTGGCCAGACCAGGCCATCCGGGCAATCCGGGCAAACTGGCGCGTCGAACCGGACGGCACAGACCGTAAAGACCGGAAACAAATGGCAGAAGGGGCAAAGAACGCATAACCGCAAAACCGTTTCGTCAGTGATACAGGATCAGGCAAGCGCCTGTCGGCTTTTGGAACAGCTTACAGTGTAACCCGTTTCAGCACGTCACAGCCTCATCAAACCGGCGTGATCACGGGAACCTGCTTTATGTACTTTTAACCCCAAGTTGGGTTACACTATCACCCATGATACAGGCAGGTGCAATACAGGTCATCCCCGGGAGTGGTGGGCAACTTGGCCAGATTATTGCCACACGCGCCCTGCCCGGCTCCGGGAGCCAGCCGCCGACCAGCGGGTCGGGCGGAACGGGCGCGTCTGCGCCGCAAACCATGCCAGCCGCCGTCGCCCTTGTACCACTTGCCAGCAACACCCCCGCGCCCAACCCGTCACAAACCGGATCGAACACCCTGTCACGTTCGGGGCCGTCCGGTTCCCTCGGATCGACGGCGGGAACGGCCAGCAGCCCAGAACCCGCGCAGCCATCACCCCCGCCGCCCTCAACCGCGCCGGTCAACCGGGCCGCATCGGTGATCACGATCATTCAGCAACTTGATCCCCGCGATATTGCGGGCGAACAAACGGCCGGGGAAACAGACACAAGAAGCCCGACCGAACGTCAGCAACAGGAACGCGAAGACACCCCGAAAAGCGCCCGGCAACCCACCGCCAACCCGGCCCTTCTGACCGCAAGCGAACGCGAAATCGTCCAGCAGCTTCGCGCCCGCGACGCCACCGTCAGAACCGAGGAAGAAAGTCACCAGGCCCTTGCTGGGGCAAATGCCGGCATGATCACCTATAGCTATACCGCCGGACCTGACGGGCGGCTTTATGCCACCGGCGGCAAGGTCAGCATCCGCCCGCTTCAGGGGCTGGACGGTATCGCCGCCATCGCCAATCAGGCCGCGATATCGCGCGCGGCATCGGTACCGGGAAGCTCGGCGGCCGACTTCAATGTCGCCAAGGGTGCATCAATGAATATATCGGCGATGATTTCGGCACAGGCCTATGCGGCAGCGGAAAGCTACCGCGCGACCATCGGGCTGAATATCGGACTGAATGCCGCACCGGGGTCGGTCGACCTTCGCGGCTAAACAGCCGTCATCATCGGGCAATCTGTGCTTCGACCGCAAGCTTATCAAGGAGCGAGCGCACATTCACGATCTTGCCATCGCGAAACTCGTAGAACACGTTCTCCGAAAAGGCGACCTTCCGACCATTTACCGCAAGCCCGAGAAACTCACCCTTTGGTGAGCACTCAAAAGCCAGCACGCTTGCAACATGGGTTTCATTGGCGACCAGCAAATCGATATTGAACCGAAGATCGGGAATTTCCCGATAATCCCGTTCAAGCATGGCGCGATAGCCCGACAAACCAACATGCTTGCCGTTGTAATGCACATCGTCGCCAACATAATCACCAAGGCGATCCCAATCCTGCGCATTCAGGCAATTGATATATCCGCGGTAAAGCTCTTCCAGACGCCGGGCGCGCATAAAACGCCCCTATGCGTAATGCCAGAAGATATCAAAGCCCGGATTGAACACCGTGACCGGACCATCGCCGGTTTCGATCTTGGCGGGGAATTTCGCCGGTTCCGCGCGTTTTTCCAGCGTGATCTGATCACCGTTTAGCGGCAGACCATAGAATTGCGGCCCGTTGATCGAGGCAAAGGCTTCAAGCTTGTCAAGCGCGCCTTCCTGCTCGAACACATGGGCAAGAAGCTGCACGGTGTTGTTGGCGGTAAAGATACCGGCACAGCCGCACGGGCTTTCCTTGCGATCATCTGTATGCGGGGCGGAATCTGTGCCCAGGAAGAAACGCGCATCGCCCGACGTTGCCGCCGCACGCAGGGCCAAACGGTGCTTTTCACGCTTTGCAACCGGCAGGCAATACATATGCGGATGAATGCCGCCAACCAGAATGGCATTGCGGTTAATGATCAGATGGTGCGTCGTGATGGTCGCGCCCAGATTTTTGTCATTGGCTTTGACATATTCAACGCCGTCTTCGGTGGTGATATGTTCCATCACCACACGCAGTTCCGGCAGACGCTTGCGCAGCGGATCCAGAACCCGGTCGATAAACACCGCTTCACGATCAAAGATATCAATATCCGCATCGGTGACTTCGCCATGCACACAAAGCGGAATACCAAGCTCTGCCATCCGCTCAAGCGCTGGCATCGCATTATCGAAATTGCGCACCCCGCTATCGGAATTGGTGGTTGCCCCCGCCGGATAAAGCTTCAAGGCGGTGATCACACCGGCCTTATATCCTTCCTCGATATCATCGGGATTGGTGCCCTCGGTCAGATACAGGGTCATCAGCGGGGTGAAATCATGACCTTGCGGAATGGCTGCGGTGATGCGATCGCGATAGGCCACGGCATCCGCGGTCTTGACCACCGGCGGCACCAGGTTCGGCATAATGATCGCACGGGCAAAATGCTCCGACGTCTCGCCAATCACACCTTTGAGCATCGCGCCATCCCGCAGATGCAAATGCCAGTCATCCGGACGGCGAAGGGTAATGCGTTGTGTCGACATGTGGCGATCTCCTGGCAACCGATGAACCCGTTTGGGAAAATATGGATGCTTACCTAGCAGATTGGCCCCAAATTGGGAAACAGAAACAAGCAAGCCATTGGATCAACCATTGAGTGTGCAGGACGGAAATTTTCTGTTTAAATAAGGTGGTTCTTAACAGTTCGATTGGATGCTAGCACTGATGCAGTATCAACAAAATAATGCTGTAATTATTGCAGTCATCGCTTCATTCATAGGAGGGCTCGCTGCGATAACTGCACTTTTATTGTTTGGAGCTTATCCTGATCTCTCAGCGAAGCCTTTTTATCAAGGCACAATCAAAATACTTTATGATTGGCAAAGTCTTATCGGCGTAATTGTAAGCGCCGCACTTGCAGTTGGCCTCTTTAAATACCAGAGACATCTTGATCTTGAACGAGAAAAACAAAGCTTTCGGTTTCTGCTGACCAGAGCTCTCAAACGAACATCCACACATCCAGCAAAAATCAAACTGGATATTGCCGCAAACCGAATAGAAAGTTGCAGGGTATCAATTGAGAGACTTCGACGAGTGAGCCCTGCACAGGAGATCCGAACTACTTGCGCCAATGCACTATACGAAATTGAGGAAGTATGCGGCGTCTTTGCCGAAATTATGGCGTCAATTCCTCGCACGGCCTACTTTGATTTGACATTGACATCAGAAATAGATGATCTCGACAACGCCTTTCGCAAATTCATTATGGCAGTTCGCCTTATCCATAATGAAACACAGTCCGATAGATGGAATGATCGAGGGACTGATGGAACACCTAAAGTTATTTTCAACGCGCAACAGGTAATTCTGGATATCCGAAGCACACTTGAAAATATCAGCGTTAAAATTAGCGAACTTGAAAATAACGCAGTAACAGCTTCAACTTGATAGCAAGCCTGCACAATTATTGGAATGAAGGAATCTCATTCCGATAAGACAAAAGGCCAGGCATTTCTGCCTGACCTTTTCACATGGGGCGAGTGATGGGACTTGAACCCACGGCCCCCAGAGCCACAATCTGGTGCTCTAACCACCTGAGCTACACCCGCCATCGTGTGGCGCGGTTTATATGGCCCGTGGCCCCCAACGTCAAGCGCATATTTTCACTTTTTTCCGCTGATTTTTCCCAAGCCCTTCAAAGCGCCGAATTTTGCGGGCTTGGGCGATGTGGTGGTGGTTTGGCTGGTGAATTCTTCATACAAATTCGCCGACCTACCCGTCTGAACATCTTGCATGTCGGGCCACATGCCTTAATTAATCGGGGTCACGAACTGAACCGCAAAACAGCGTGCAAAACCATGCATATATGTATTTGCGGATTGCCGGCACCCGATGGTTGATCTTGGGGCAACCGGCCACAAAACAGAAAAACAGACGGAGTATCGGAATGAAGTGGGGCGTTATCAGCACCGCCAAGATCGGCACGGAAAAGGTCATTCCGGCCATGCAGGAAAGCGACAAGCTTGAAATTCTGGCGATTGCCGGACGCGATCTTGAAAAGACCCGCGAGGTCGCCGAAAATTTGCGTATTCCGCGCGCCTATGGCTCCTATGAGGAGCTTCTGGCCGACCCGTCAATCGAGGCGGTTTACAATCCCCTGCCCAACCATCTTCATGTCGAATGGACGATCAAGGCGCTGGAAGCAGGCAAACATGTCCTGTGCGAGAAGCCGATCGGACTTGATACCGAAGATGCCAAGCGCCTGATTGCTGCGCGCGACAAAAGCGGCAAACAGGTTCTTGAAGCCTTTATGGTGCGTCATCATCCGCAATGGCTAGAAGCCCGCAAGATCGTTGAAAGCGGTCAGATCGGCCAGCTGACCACGGTGCAAAGCATCTTTACCTATTTCAATGCCGATCCGAACAATGTGCGCAACAAAAAGGACATTGGCGGCGGCGGGTTGCTTGATATCGGCTGTTATTGTGTTGTCGGCCCGCGCTTTGTCACGGCAAAGGAACCGGTCCGCGTTGTGTCGCTGATGGACAAGGACCCGAAATTCGGCACCGACCGGCTTGTATCGGGGATGCTTGATTTCGGTTCGGGCCTTCAGGCGAGCTTTGTCTGCGGCACCCAGTCCGCCGCGGTTCAGCGCGTGCATATTCTGGGCTCTGAGGGCCGGATCGAAATCCTGATGCCGTTCAACCCAATCCCGGAAAACCCCGCAATCATCCGGGTTGGCGGGCAGAAACAGCCGGGCTTTGACGAAGCCCGCGAAATCAAATTCCCGGTCTGCAATCACTATACCCTGCAAGGGGAATCGGCGACCGCGATCTTTGCTGGTGAAAGCCCGGTCGATTATCCGATCGAAGATGCGATCATGAATATGCAGATCCTTGATGCCCTGGCCCGTTCGGCCAAGACCGGCAGTTGGGAAATGGTCAAATCCTGATCAGCAGGTATCGACCTTATTAAATGACAAAGGGCGCAAGCATCTGCTTGCGCCCGTTGTATATCGGCATACCGGCACCGGCCAGATCACGACCCGGTCCCGGCACGGCACAGCACAGTACGGCAGCCCTATTTGGCAAAGGCCTTTTTCATGCGGTCGATGGCATCCTGCATCTTTGTTTCTTCCTTGCAGAAGCAGAACCGCACGAAATGGCGCACGCCGCCATCTTCGCCCTGATAGAAGGCCGACACCGGGATGGCGACCACGCCGGCTTCCTTGATCATGATCTGACAGAATTCGACATCATCACAATCATAGCCAAGCGGGCGGAAATCACAGGTGATGAAATAGGTCCCCTGGGAATCCAGGACATCAAACCCGACTTCCTTGAGCCCCTTCATCAGGAAATCACGCTTGGCCTGCATTTCGGCGGTGAAGGTTTCGAAATATTCGTCATCCTTGTTCAGCCCATAGGCCACACCGTGCTGAAGCCCCGGCGGCACGGTAAAGACAAGGAACTGGTGCGCCTTCTTGATCGGCTCCATCAGCTTGGCACAGGCCGTGACATAACCGATCTTCCACCCGGTCAGCGAGAATGTCTTGCCCGCCGATCCGATCCGCACGGTGCGATCATGCATGCCCGGAAACGTCATCAGCGGTTTGTGTTTGCGGCCATCAAAGACCAGATGTTCATACACCTCGTCACACAGCGCGATGACGTCATGCTTGATGCACAGATCGGCAACAAATTGCAGTTCGTCGTCGCTATAGACCTTCGAACAGGGATTCTGCGGCGAGTTGATCAGGATCAGCTTGGTTTTTTCGCTGAAGGCGGCGGCCAGTTCTTCGCGCGGCAATTCCCAGTGCGGCGGGGTCACGCGCACCAGTTTGGGAATACCGCCGGCCAGCTTCACCATCGGAAGGTAGCTGTCATAAAGCGGTTCGATCAGAATGACCTCGTCACCCGGGGCCACCAGACCAAGGATCACATCAGCCAGCCCCTCGGTCGCACCGACCGCAACCAGCACTTCTGTTTTCGGATCCACATCGATGCCATAGAACCGTTTATTGTGATCGGCAACGGCCTGAAGCAATTCGGGCACCCCGGCAAGCGGCGGGTACTGGTTGGACAGTTCCATGGTGGCCTTGGCGGCGGCTTCGCGGATATCGGCCGGGCCGTCGGTATCGGGTGCACCCTGCCCCAGATTGATGGCCTGATGTTTCTGGGCCAGTTCGTTCATCACTTCAAAGATCGTAATACCGCCCGAAGCAAAAAGCGGGTTGCCGACAAATTCGGTCATGAGGCGTCCTTTATATTATATGCGTTCGCCGGATGGTGGCGTCCGGTTGCAGCCCGGCCCGATCAGGCCATTTTATGGGTCATCCGTGCCGTACTATAATCGCCCAAAGGCAAATTGTTCGAGTCCATATATCAGACAGACCGATTAAAGGTCATCTGGCGCATATGCATGACACAATTCACTCTTTTGCGGCAAATCCTGTCGCATGCCGGTGTCATTCTGGCAAGGATTGAGCAATCCGGATCACTCTGCCCGGCGATGATGCAGGGCGTTTGCATATTTTTTGATCATTTTGCCTAAAACTCGATCACCTGCAATCAAGAAAATCTTAAAAATTTCATGGGTTTTGCTGGGTTTTCGCGCAAAGAATCCTTAGAATGCCACCGCGGACCAAACTTGGCATGGTCCGTGCAACAGACACCGTGCGAAGCATTACGCTTTCCGAGTTCTACGCAACTCTCGCAAAAAGCAGAGGGCGCTTAATGAAAAAGATCGAAGCCATCATCAAGCCATTCAAGCTTGACGAGGTAAAAGAGGCCCTTCAGGAGATCGGCCTCAAAGGGATTACCGTCACCGAAGCCAAAGGTTTCGGCCGTCAGAAAGGTCACACGGAGCTGTATCGCGGCGCCGAATATGTTGTGGACTTTCTGCCGAAGGTAAAGCTGGAAATCGTCGTTGAGGACACGCTGGTTGAGCGTGCGATTGAGGCAATCCAGCAAGCCGCTCATACCGGCCGTATCGGCGACGGTAAAATTTTCGTTTCCTCACTCGAGGACGCGATCCGTATTCGTACCGGTGAACGGGGCAACGACGCGATCTGATCGGTCTTGCCTGTCAATGAACACCGTACGGTAACTAAATTTGAGTTTTAAAGGGTTGCATCATGTCTGACGCTGCTTCTGTACTTAATCTGATCAAAGAAAAAGGCATCCAGTTTGTCGATCTGCGCTTTACCGATACCAAAGGTAAATGGCAGCACACCGCGCAGGATATCTGCACGATCGACGAAGACGTCTTTGTTGACGGCATCATGTTCGACGGTTCGTCGATCTCCGGCTGGAAAGAAATTAACGAATCCGACATGATCCTGATGCCGGATCCGTCGACCGCTGTTGTTGATCCGTTCACCGCACAGCCGACCCTGATCCTCGTTTGCGACGTTATCGAACCGGCTACCGGCCAGGGTTACGAGCGTTGCCCGCGTTCGACCGCGAAACGCGCACTGGCTTACATGAAGTCGGCTGGTATCGGCGACACCGCATATTTCGGCGCAGAGCCGGAATTCTTCATGTTCGACGACGTCCGTTGGAGCACCTCGCAGGAGAGCATGGCTTACGCGCTTGACTCCGAAGAAGGTCCGTACAACACCGGCACCGAATTCGAAGGCGGCAACCGCGGCCACCGTCCGGGTCCGAAGGGTGGTTACTTCCCGGTACCGCCGGTTGACTCGGCAAACGACATTCGTGCCGAAATGGTCAACTACATCAACGAAATGGGCGTGCGTTGCGAAAAGCACCACCACGAAGTTGCACCGTCGCAGCACGAACTGGGTATCGCATTCGGCACCCTGATCGAACATGCTGACGCCGTTCAGGTTTACAAATACTGCATCCACATGGTTGCACACCAGTATGGCAAAACCGCGACCTTCATGCCGAAACCGATCTTCGGTGACAACGGCTCGGGCATGCACACCCACCAGTCGATCTGGCACGAAGGCAAGCCGCTGTTCGCTGGTAACGGTTATGCTGATCTTTCTGAAACCGCTCTGTACTACATTGGCGGTATCATCAAGCACGCCAAAGCACTGAACGCTTTCACCAACCCGACGACCAACTCCTACAAGCGTCTGGTCCCGGGCTTCGAAGCACCGGTTCTGCTGGCATATTCCGCACGTAACCGTTCTGCTTCCTGCCGTATCCCGTACACCGCTTCGCCGAAGGGCAAGCGCGTCGAGATCCGCTTCCCGGATGCCCTTGCCAACCCGTATCTCGCATTCTCTGCAATGCTGATGGCTGGCCTTGACGGTATCGAGAACAAGATCCACCCGGGCGAAGCAATGGACAAAAACCTCTATGACCTTCCGCCGGAAGAGCTCAAAGAAGTTCCGACCGTTTGCCGTTCGCTTCACGAAGCTCTCGACAGCCTCGATGCTGACCGTGAGTTCCTGAAGAAGGGCGACGTTATGACCGACGACCTGATCGACGCTTATATCGCGCTGAAAATGGAAGAAGTCGTTCGTTTCGAACAGGCTCCGCACCCGGTCGAATTCGACATGTATTACAGCGGCTAATTCCTTTCACCCGAAAGGAAGACGCGAAATATCGGAAACGCCCGGCCATCTGGCCGGGCGTTTTCATTTGTATATCATCTTTTGTGCATAACAGGCGGCAATCATTAAACGGTTTGCTTACCCCTTCCCGATAAGATTTGACCTGACCTTTCGTATCGGGATTTAATCAGACCTATGAGCAGCAAACCTTCAACGCCCAGTTTTTCCGAAAAACGCAATCGGCAAAAAGCCGACAAACTGGTGCGGACGGCCGAAAATGCGCTGGCAACGGGCCGGGACAAGGAAGCGATCCCCTACCTTGACCGGGCGTCCGAACTTGCGCGCAACAATCCCGAACGACTTGAACGCACCCTGCTTTTGACCGGCGAAACCCACCGAAATCTTGGCGATATGGACGCCGCGCGCACCTGTTTTCGCAGCGTGCTGAAAGCCAATCCCACCTGCGGCCGGGCCTGGCAAGATCTTTCCGATATAACCAAATTCACTGCGGACAGCGACGATATAAAAAACATGTTGGCCCTGCTGAACCGCGATGCCGTGCTTGATTTCCAAAAGGCAAGCCGGTCGGTTCGAACCGCCAGTGCGGCACAAGTCCGTCAAAAGCTTTATCAAACCAGTGTTGAACGCTGGAAACCTTACGAACCCTATATTCAGCCACTTTTATCCGCACTTGGCCTGCATGATAGCGACAGGGAAAATTCATGAACACGGCGACATCGCAGACACCCGAACAGGTATTGGAGCAGGCGCAGAAACTTTGGGCGCAGGGCAAATCCCAGAAGACCTACGACCTTGTTTCGACCTATTTGCGGGCCAATCCCAATGACGGGCCGCTATTGCATTTCTTTGCCGGCGTTCTGGAAAAGCAGGGCAATATATTCGGGGCAATCAAACATCTGGAATTTGCCTGCAAGGTGCCCAACAGCCAAAGCTTGTATTTCCTTGATCTGGCATCACTGCTTGGCAAACAGCAAATGTATGTCGAAAGCCAGAATGTCCTGACGGTTGCGATGAAGCGTGATCCGGGCAATCAGGAAATCCAGGCCCAGCTTGGCAGCATGTTGATCCTGAACGGTTTCTTTGATCAGGGTGTCAAACTGTTCAGTCACGTGATGGCCCAAAGCCCGTCAAACTGGCAACGATGGACCCTGTTTGCAAATTCGGTCGCCAAATCATCCCGGCCCAAACAGGCCGCCGAACTTTATGACCAGGCACTTGAAATCATGCAAGGTGCCGGTGCATCGGATGCGGATGAAAAGCCGTCGCCAGCCGATATTGCCAATACCCTGATGGCCAAGGCCGATCACCTTAAAACCATCGGCGACAAAGACGGCTGCACAGCTCTTATTCGCGCGGCAATCGCCCAGACAAAATATGTCGCGCGTGCATGGGCGGAACTGGCAACGCTTAAGGCATTTACTGACGATGATGTCGCAACGGTCGAGAAAATGATCGGTGCCGAACGCGGCAAATTATCGAAGCTTGATCTGCAATATCTGCACCATGCGCTTGGCCTTGCCTATATGACGCGCGATGACGGCAAAGCCGCGATGGCGCATTACCTCAAGGCCAATGCCTATCAGCGTGAACAGATCGACTATAACGAGGAAAAGACCCTGGCATTCCTTGCGAACCTGCCGAATTTCTTTACCCCGGATGCGATTGCCGGCAACACTCTGAGCGAAACCGGGGATGAACAGCAATTCATCTTTATTGTCGGCATGCCGCGTTGCGGATCGACCCTGCTTGAACAGGTTCTTGACAGTCACAGCGACGCGTTTGGCGTCGGGGAAATTCGCACTCTGCCCGGGCTTTTGAAGCGGGCTTACGGCGATGGCTTCCCGTCCCTGCCCGCCCATAAAAAACTTTTGGCCGATCCCAAACGGCTGGCCCTGTTTGCAAAGGCCTATCGCGACGAAGTATTGCGGATGCTGCCGCCGGAAGTTCTGAAAAATGGCAAAGGCCCGCGCTATATCGTTGACAAGATGCTGGGCAACTTTGTGTCGGTCGGCCTGATTGCCATGGCATTCCCCAATTCAAAAATCATTCACGCGCGCCGCGACCCGATGGATACCGCGTTTTCATGCTTTACCCATTTCTTTGCCGACGGGCATAAATATCTGTGTGACTTGCGTGAAATCGGCAATTTCTATGTCGCGTATCGCGATCTGATGGCCTATTGGGAAAAGACCCTGTCAAAGGATCAGCTGATCACGATCGAATATGAAAAAGTCATTGCCGACCTCGATCACGAAGCCCGTCGGCTTGTTGATTTCCTTGGCCTTGACTGGCAGGACGCGTGTCTTGAATTTTATGCCAACACGCGTGAAGTCCGCACCCATAGCGCCCTTGAAGTCCGCCAGCCCGTCTATAACAGCAGTCTGGAACGCTGGCGCCCCTATCAGAAGGAACTGACCCCGCTGATCGAGGCGCTTGGCATCAATCCAGACTGATCACACCATAAAATCGTCACGTCGCGCGCCAGTTTTTGCCTGCTGATACGTGTTTGCTCATAATGGGCGGGCTTTGCATTCGCCCGCATCACTGAGCAAACAGGATGTCGGCCATGAGTGACGATCAAAGCACAACAGCACCAAACGCCGCCCATTTGCGGGCCAAACTTCGCCTGCAACCGGCCATACCGCCCAAAAACAGCACGTCTTTGCCGGGCAATCGCGGGACGACGCCATCGGTACCGGCGCATAAACTTGCAACCGGGCTTTCTGAAATCCGGACGCAATGGAGTTCCGGGCATCGACGTGCGGCCCGCAAGCTGTGCGGCAAGCTTCTGAAAGATTATCCCGATAATGGTGATCTGTTGCAGATCAACGGGCTGATTTGCAATGAAAGCGGACAGGTATCCGATGCGGTCCGCAGTCTTGAGCGCGCATGCAACTGCGCATCGCCCAAGCCCGTCTATTTCACCGACCTTTCGGCCGTTCTGGCCAATGCCGGGTATGAGGCACAAGCCAAAACCGTTCTGAATGCCGCGGTAAAACGCTTTGCGCTTGACGGAAAAGTTCACTTGCAGCTGGGGCTTCTTGAAGCCCGCGGCATGGGCACCCGCAATGCCATTCCCCATCTTAAACGTGCCATTGCCCTTGCGCCGAATGACTGGACCGCCTGGAGTGCCATGGGGGTTGTGTTGCTGTCGCTTGATGACATCGAAGCCGCCCTGCAACATCTGGGCAAGGCATTGAAATGTGCACAGGCCAATGCCGATGCCAAGGCGATCAATGATATCCGCATCAGTATTGGCGAATGTCAGAAGGAACTGGGCAATGTCGCAGAAGCCTGCGCATTGTTTGAAATTGTCCTGTCCCAGGAACCCCATAATGTGCGGGCATGGCATTGCCTGACCCTGGCGACACGTGTACCCGAAGACCACCCGGCACGCGCCGTCATTTTCGATATCTATCAGTCGGGCCGCTATCAATCGATGCCGGTAAACGAACAGGAAATGCTGCTGTTTTCGATCGGCAAGGTCGAAATGGAAGCCAAAAATGTCGATGCCGCGATGAAGGCGCTTGCCGAAGCCAACCGGACCAAACGCCAAACCATCAATTACACCCCCGCTGCAATCGAAGACATGCTTGATCATGTTCGTGACCGGTTTCCGGCCGAACGGTTTGCCCATCTTGGTCCGGTTCGTAACGATGCCGACGAACCCCAGCATGTTTTCATTGTCGGCATGCCCCGTTCGGGCACGACCCTGACCGAGCAGATCCTGAGCTCACACCCCGATGTGTTCGGCGCGGGCGAGCTTGATACCATGGTCTATCACCATCACGCCCTGATCGAGCATAAGGTCAAAAACGGTGCCGCACGCGAAGATGTCATGAAATACGATGATGACTTCATCCGTATACTTGGTCAGGCATACCGCAAGGAAACACTGGGCCGGATCACGCGCATCCAGTCCGGCAGCAGCGATAACGGTACCGCCACCATCCGCAGGATCGTCGACAAGCTGCCATCAAACTTCACGCGGGCCGGGATGCTTGCACTGATGTTGCCAAACACCCGGATCATCCATTGCCGGCGTCATCCGATGGCATCATGCTTTTCGATCTATAATCGCCGGTTTGGCGGTGTGCAGAACTTTGCCTATGACCAGCGCGATCTTGGGCATTATTACAATACCTATGAACGTTTTATGGATCACTGGCGCGATGTTTTGCCATCGGACCGGTTGATCGAAGTCGATTACGAAAATGTCGTCGACAATCTTGAAACAGAAGCCCGCCGACTAATCGAATTCGTTGGCCTGCCATGGGATGATGCCTGTCTGAATTTCCATCAGAACGAACGTCAGGTCCGCACACACAGCGCCCTGCAGGTCCGCAAACCGATCTATCGCACCAGCCTGAAGGGCTGGCAGCCCTATGCAAAACATCTGGGTCCGTTACTTGAAACACTGGGCCTTGATGAACAGGGCAACCCGCGCGACACCGATACAAAAAAGGCCAGCTAACGCTGGCCTTTTGGCGGTCTGATATCGATGTCAGTCCTGATGCAGTTCCGGTTCAAGATCGGGGGTATAAAGGCAATGGCGTGCCTTGCCCAATGCCTTGGCCTGATGCATTGCCTTGTCGGCACGGCGCAGCTGTTCGTTCATGTCGCTGCTGCCGCCATCAAAAACGGCAAAGCCGATTGATGCGGTCACACCGCAATCCTCGCCTTTCCAGACGAAGGGCTGATTGAGTTCCGACAAGATGGCATCGGCCATCTCGATCATTTCCTTTTCACCGCCCTTGTTGATGAACAGCATGGTGAATTCATCGCCGCCAAGACGCGCGACTTCTTCGGCCCGGCGCGCTGCGCGCTTCAGCCGTTTGGAGGTCTCGCTCAGAAGCCAGTCCCCCGCGGCATGCCCCTTCTCGTCATTGAGTTTCTTGAACCCGTCAAGATCAAGAATGAACATGGCAGCCGGGGTGTTGGTGCCGCGCAGCACGGTTTCACACTGATCAATTTTTTGCATGAAGCGCGCCCGGTTGGCCAAGCCGGTCAGTTCATCATTATTGGCCTTGTTTTGCAGTTCGCGTGCCGCGTGTTTTTGTTTGGTGATGTCACTGGTCCACCACAGAACCGATTCCTCGCCCTCGAACGACAGCGGTTCCAGCGATGTCTTGAGCCATTTGGCCTCTGACATGTTCGGGCGGCGCAACCGGATTTCGACATCATGCAATTCGCCAAGCATATCCATATCGCTCAGCGACTGCTGGCGATAACGGTCCGACAGCAAAATCGCATCGGTCGGTTGTTTTTCGTCCTTGATGTCGAGCATATTGGCAAAGGTGCTGTTGAAAAACTGGAACACCCCGGTTTCCCGGCTGGAAATCCCGACACCGATCGGCGCACTTTCCAGAAGCCCGGTCAGGCGCTGGGCTGCTTCGGCGACTTCGGCCTGCGCCTTTTTCAGGCTGGTGACATCAATCAAGGATCCGATCGTACCGGCAATACTGCCACTTGGCCCTTTAAGGCTTGATGCCGCAAACAAAGCCGTCCGGTTGTCATCGCCAAGCGCGAATGTGATTTCATCACGCACCTGGCCTTCTTTGACCAGCAATGCCTTTTCGTGATCGGTGATAGTCTTGGCCAGGTCTTTTGGCGCCACTTCGACAAGCTTTTTGCCGATAACGTCGGTAACCTGAAGATCAAACAGTTCCGCAAAGGCACCGTTACAGCGCGTCACAACACTTTCGAGGTTTTTAAGGTAAACCGGGGTCGGCAACACATCGATCAGATGCTGGATAAAGATTTTGTGGTCTGCCAATGCACGCGCCAGTTCCTGGGCCTTGCCACCATCACGCAGCACAAGGGCAATCGTATTGCCGGGCCCGGTGTCGCAATGCCAGGAAAACACCGTCTTTTCGAGCCGAAATCCCGGCAGATCCGCACGCCCGCCAGATGAAATCGCGCCCAGCGCGTGGCGAACCGATCCGACCGAATCCCCGTCGGAGAATTCGCCCTTCTTGGCAAGGAAGGCAAGAAACTGTTTGATTTCGGTTCCGGCACGCAAAACAGTTTTCGCCGCAGCGAGCTGTTTCTCGGCGGCCGGATTGACATGAACGATTTTCAGATCGCCCTTATCAAGAAAAACAAGACTATCACGTGACAACGCTGCTGTTACCACCACATCCACACTAACTGACAAGACACCCCGCACGCCGCAAAACGGCGTGCTCCCTCGGCTATGTTATATAGATGTCCCAGCTCAGACCTTTTTTGACCGGTCTTTCTTTATATAAGCAACACCCATTGCATATACTTGAGGATAAGTCATTATTTTTCTTGCGGCCAGAAGAATGCCTTACGGCCTTGTCGTTGCAGATTATTTCGTCGGAATGGGCAGATCGATATAGCCGCGATCAATGCAATGTTCGAGTTCACGCGCCGCCGCCAGCATTTCCTGATAGGTTTCGCGCAAATGTCTGAGCTTTTTAAGCTCTTCCTCGGTCGGGTGCTGGTCGGTGCGATCAGCACTGAGCTTGAACGCATATTTCAGATAATCGGCGCGCAACCGGGCAACCGTAATCATAAGCGGCACCGCGTTTTCCACCGACATGTCAGGTATGGCCGGGCTGATGATTTCGTGATTGATTTCACGCAGGACATGTTCCATGCCCATCATAAAACGGCTTTTGCTGCGGTTTGTATCCTGTGACATGCCCTTTACTCCTACATCATAAGGGTCTGAATTCATGGGACAGTATTACGCGGGAAAGTAAAAACACCTATAACAGTTTGCTACCCGAAGTCCGCCATCGGCCATTTTGCATCCCGTCTGTCGGGATCGCAACTTGCAGGCGCGCGATAACCGCGCTAGAGGATGGGACAATGATTTTTCAAACACAGGAATTCTATCATGGAAGCACGCGTCAAGTGGCTTGAGAACCTTACCTTCACCGGCACCAGCGGCACCGGTCATGGCGTTGTCATGGACGGGGACAAGGATAACGGCTTTGGACCGAGCCCGATGGAAATGCTGCTTCTGGGGATTGGCGGCTGTTCGTCGATTGACGTTGTTCACATCCTGAAAAAAGGCCGCGAAAACGTTCTTGATGTTGAAACCGACGTCAAGGCAGAACGCGCCGAAACCGATCCCAAGGTCTTCACCAAAATCCACCTGCATTTCAAGGTCAAGGGTGAGAACCTTAACGAAACCAAGGTCGGACGTGCGGTTGAACTTTCGGCAGAAAAATACTGCTCGGCATCGATCATGCTGTCCAAGGCCGCCGAAATCACCCATAGCTGGGAAGTCATTGAATAACGGGCATCTGACTTTCTGCCCCAAACAGGTCACGATGATGACTTAGAAAAAGCGGTCTGGATACGGGCCGCTTTTTTGTTGTTCGCACCCGGCCGCCAGACGGGTTAACATCGCGTTCTGCCTGAAACGATATCGATTACAATTGATTGCGCCAACCGATACGGAGCCACCCCATGGTCAAACCACAAACGATACGGACCGGCATCACGTCACTTGCCCTGGGTGCTGTCATGGCAATCGGCATTGGCACGCAGGCATTCGGGCAATATGCACCGTCGGGCAATGCGGTCACAAGCCCGGCCAACGGTTTGGCCTTTGATGACTATGTCACCGCAACGCGCAAGCAGCTTCGCGATGTCATATCGGCCCGTTTCGAGGCCGAAGCAAACCCGTTTGGTCCGTTCGATATTGATCAGGTTGTCGATATGCGAAGCCCCTATTCCCTTGGGGCGGACGAGGCCGCCTGTCTGACGGCCGGACGCGGACTTGCCCATGGTGAAAAAGTCGGCTTTCTGGCTGTTCACGGCCTGACAGACAGCCCCTACTGGCTAAGCGATGTGCGCGATCAGCTGCGCCGGGATTTCCCGTGCGCCACCTTTAACGGCGTGCTGTTGCCCGGTCATGGCACGGCGCCCGGTGATCTGATCGATGTCAGTTATCAGGATTGGCTGGATACCGTGAATTACGGCATGACGGCCTTTGACAAGGATATCGAACATATCATCGCAATCGGTTATTCAACCGGGGCCACCCTGATCGGACGTGATATCGCCGCGCGCAGCAATGATCCGCGCATCAGTGCCATGATCATGCTGTCCCCGGGGCTTGCGGCCAAAAGCGATATGGCATGGCTGACGCCTTATGTCCGGTATGTCAAAAAATGGGTCGGTCAGGGATCTGAAAATGATCCCGGAAAATACGGGTCCATGGCGATGAATGCAGCAGCCGAATTTCATCTTTTGACCGCGCCGTATCGCGATGCATCGATCCCGGCTTCGAACGTTCCGGTTTTTGTTGCCATCAGTTCCGATGACCAGACCGTCAACCCGCTGGCCGCCGTGGACTATTTCTGCAACAAGGTCCAAAGCCCGATCCGCCAGATGATCTGGTATCAGGGCGAAATCAATACTGTTGATGAACATCCCCAATGTGATGACATCGATATCGTGAAATCCGCCAATGACGACATGCGAACCATCAATCACGCCCATACCGCCATTACCATGAGCCCGGAAAACCCGGTTTACGGTCTTGATGGTGCGGTACTTGATTGCGGCCATTATGATGATCCCGAAGAACTTGCATCCTGCCAGTCCGGCACGGATACGGTTTATGGCGAACGCAATCTGTTGAAATCGGCAACCCCCGGGACCCTGCGCCGGGGCACATTTAATCCTGATTTCGACGCCATGATGGACAAGATGGCAATCTTTGTTGCGGCATCGCTTGGCGTAAACAAACAGCCTGCTGCGCAATGACCGTGCAATCACGTCCCAGTAAAAGCACATCTTCCGATCTGATGGATTTTACCATTGATCACTTCACCGCCCCCGATGGTGTGCAGTTGCGCATCGCCATCATGACCCCGGCCAATATTCGCGGGCATGTTCTTATTCTTCAGGGGCGCGGTGAATTCGTTGAACGCTACCGCGAGACGGCGAACGATCTGGCCCGGCGCGGATACGGCACCGTGACATTCGATTTTCGCGGACATGGCGGGTCTTCACGCGCCACCCCGGATCCGATGATGGGATATGTGCGTGATGTTGCGCATTATGGGGCCGATACCCGTCACGTCATTGATCACGTCAAACATCAGCACGGCATTACCTGTGACACCGTCATGACCCATTCAACCGGCGGGCTGGTGGCGATGGTAATGTTGCTTGATCAGCCTGATCTTTGGAAAAGTGTCGTGATGATTGCGCCGTTCTTCGGGCTTGGCGGTCCGCGATGGTTTTCGATTGCCGCCCAGATCCTGTCTGGCAGCTTGTGCCGATATGGTTTTGACAAACAATATCTGCCCGGGCAGCGAAACCTCAGCCCGCTTGCAGAATTTGATCCGGAAAACATCCTGACATCTGATCCGCACCGCCATGACCTTAACCGCACGATGCTGCAAGCCGCGCCCGATTTGGTGGTTGGCGGCACATCGGCGGGATGGCTTGATGCCTGTTTTAGGGCACAATCAGAAACAGCCGACCGCCTGGCACAGCCCGACATGGAGCAGAAACTTCCGCCAATAACCATCATTCTGGCGGGCAATGATCAGGTCGTTTCCAACCGGACGACACAAGACCTTCTTGGCCATTTCCCGAATGTAACGATCCGGGAAATCCCCGAAGCCCGCCATGAAATCTTGCAGGAACGCGATCTTTATCGTGATCAGTTCTGGGCGGCTTTTGACCGGCATATGGACCTTTACGGGGCCTGATTCCGCCTGATTCAGCCTGTTTCCGCCCAACAAGCCATCAGGCTATCTGGCCTTTGAATGGCGGGTTTGCGCGGCGGCGGGGGTCGGGATGCCTTCGAACCGTGATTTGCGAAAGCTGCTTGGTGCCATTCCGCGGTGACGACGGAATTGGCGGTTAAAATGCGACAGGTTTTGAAAACCGGCTTCTTCGGCAACCCGATAGATCGGCATATCTGACGATAACAGCAAGCTTGCCGCCCGGCCCAGCCGCAACCCCATCAGATAATCCTGAATGGTGGCCCCCATATGGCGCTGGAAAAACCGGCGCAAGGTGCGTTCGCTCATGCCGACATTGCGCGCGATCCAGGCACTGCTGACCGGTTCGAAATAGCTGCCATGCAGCAAATCAAGAACCCTGCCCAGGCGGCTGGCATCATCATGATCGGGAATTGCCGCATCGAAACGATCAGATGCCAGCGGTGTCAGGTCGCTCGCATCAAGCAATGTCCGAAGCACGTCGATCAACATGACAAGCTGATCTGCCGGTGTGCCTTGTTCAAAGACCGGGGCAAATGCCGCGACTTTTCGGGCCGTTACCGCATCAAACTGAACACCGCGACGCGACAGCCGCAATGCGGTTTCAAGCCCGGCCAGTTCGGGCATGGTTTTGCAAACGGTATTGATCCAGTCGGCCGTAAACCAGAAAACAAAGGCCTGATGTCCCTTTGTTGTCCCCGCAACCTGCAGGGCGGCTTCGTGGGCACGCAATTCGCCGTGGCTGGCCGATGGCGGCTGGGCGTTTGCGGAATGCCAAGTATGCGGAAGATTGGGCCCCAAAAGCACCAGATCATCATCACCATAAGACCCGATATGATCACCGACATAACGCTGCCCGTAACTTCCAAGTGTCAATGTCAGTTCATATTCCGGGTGAAAATGCCATTCAAACGGGATCGCCAGAAGATTGCGATACAGGCCCTTCCAAGATCGGTCCGGGGCAATCTGAACATGTTCGAACAAAAGCTTCATCAGATCGCAACCATGCCTTTACGGAACATAATCTGGATTAATTTGGCCAAATAGTATCATTCTTTGTCCGCCCTGTCAGTGTGCAGGTGCCCGTCATCCTGTTTTAATTTTTCCAGATCAAAACAGGATGACGGAGGAACATCATGTCCATGCTTGCCAATGCCCCGATCATGACGCCCACCATGGCCCCGAACAGTGACCGTCCGGGAAATGCATCCACCAAGGAAGTCAGCGGTACACAGCTGCGCGATCTGAAAAAGAAACTTCCGTTGCGCGTCCTGTCCGAAGACGATTTTGCCCATTGGCAGACATATGGATATGTGGTTGTTCCAAACGCAGTCCCCGCCGAACAGGTGAAGGCGACCGTCGATCTTTTGTGGGAATTCGAAGAAATGGACCCCAACGATCCGGAAAGCTGGGGCCGCCCGCAAATGCGCGACAATGCGATGAAGGAATTGAACAATTCCGGCATGGTCGAGATTTACAACCACCAGACCCTTTGGGATAACCGCCAGACCCAGCGGGTCTATGACGCCTTTGTCGATATCTGGGATCGTACCGACCTTTGGGTCTCGATTGATCGTGCCAACCTCAATACGCCCAACAAGGGCACGCGTGCCTTTGACGGTTTCATTCACTGGGATGCCGATACCAGTGCCGATCCACTGCCGATCAATGTGCAAGGTGTGCTGTCACTGGTTGATACCACCGATGACATGGGCGGGTTCCAGTGCGTACCCGATCTGTTTGCGAATTTCGAAGAATGGCGCAAAACCGCCCCTGCGGATCGTGATCCGTTCCGCCCGGATATGGATACGGTGCCCTATACACCCAAACGCATTGCCATGAAGGCCGGGGATCTTGTGATTTTCAACAGCCTGCTGGCCCACGGCATTCGCGCCAACCGGTCCGATCAGGCCCGCATCGCGCAATATATTTCCATGGCACCGGCCACACCCGAGGAACAGGATCTTGTCGATTGGCGGGTTAAAAGCTGGTCCGAACGGTTGCCTGCGCGCGGCTATGCCTTTCCCGGTGATCCGCGCAATTGGGAACAGACCCGCTATGAACGGGCGAAGCTGACCCCACTTGGTGAAAAGCTTCTGGGCAAGACGCCCTGGTAAGGCCCTCCCCCATAAAACAAAGAGCGCCCGGCAATCACACCGGGCGCTCTTTTGTTTTTTGGCATAACAACCGGGCTTAGAGTTTGGCCAGCAATTTTGCCTTGGTCGCGTCATCAACAAAACCCGCTTCGATCGCGGTGCGCGTTACCCCCAGCAGCTCGGCATCACTGAAACCGAACACATCCTTGGCACGCTGATATTCCTCGGCCAGACTGGTGTGGAAGAAGGGCGGATCATCCGATCCCAATGTGACTTTCACGCCGGAATCATGGAATTTGCGCAGCGGATGGGATGCATAATCCGGATAGACCGACAGTGAAATGTTTGATCCCGGACAGACTTCCAGAACAATTCCGCGATTTGCCAATGTTTCGACCAGTTTCGGGTCTTCGATTGACCGCACGCCATGGCCGATACGGGTTACCGGCAGTTTGTCAATCGCATCCCAGACGCTTTGCGGTCCCTGTACCTCGCCAGCATGGGTGGTGCAGCCCAGCCCCGCATCCGCCGCGATCTTGAAGGCCGGGTAAAACGTTTCTTGCGAAAACATGCTTTCATTCCCGCCCATGCCGAAACCGACAATATAGGGATGCCCGCAATCTGCTGTTTCGCGTGCGACCTTTACCGCGATATCGCCACCAACATGGCGCACACAGGTCATGATGATCCGGCCGATGATCCCGGTTTCCTTTTCGGCACGGTCAATGCCATCAACCACCGCTTCGAGATGTTCGTCGTAGGAAAGACCACAATCAGCGGCATGGGTCGGTGAACAGAAAAGCTCGACATAAAGCGCGCCGACCTTTGCCTGTTCGGTCAGGTAAAAGTGGGTCAGGTCCGAATAATCCTGCTTGGTGCGGATGGCCGCACTGGCCTTGTCAAAACTTTTGAGGAATTCCGGAAAGTCGTCCCAGATGTAACGATCCTGTTCATCATAGATGTCATCAGGCAGGGTCAGGTTGTTGCGCTTGGCAAAGCTACGCACCAGCGCAGGCGTCAGGGCCCCTTCAAGATGCAGATGCAATTCGGCCTTTGGAATGGACAGGGTCATATGGACGCTCCGGATCTGTCGGTATTTTTTGCTATGAATACCTTCTAACCCGAAGCCCCAGCCACGTCACGCAGCAACGTCAAGCAGCAACCGCGTTGCGTGACGATTTCTGTGCTGTCTTGACCTTTGTCTCGTCTGCATCGGAAACAAGCGTCGCCAACGGGCCGATATAGGGTTCAAACCGTTGCCATTTCCCAAGCGAGTCCTTGAAAATCGGCCGGCGGACCTGGATCATGCTGGCCGTGGTGGCCGTGTGATCGGTCTTGTAAAATTCAAGACATTCCGGATGCCAGTCCAGCCCGCAATGCGCCAGATAGTCCTTTGCGACAACGTCCGGATTGGCCACCAGATCCTCATAGGACAGATCATAAAGCATGCCATTGCGGTCAGTTTCAAAGAACACATTCATCAGCCCGACATAGGCACGATAGTAATCGGCCAGTTCGCCAAGATCATCGGAATAGCGCATCGGAATGGCAAAGGGTGTCGTGTAAACCGACAAACAGGTTGCCAGCGGATGACGATGGGTATGAATGATCGGTGCGTCGGGAAATACCCGGCGGATCATTTCAAGGCGCACGAAATTGGCCGGTGTCTTGTTGGTGACAAACCGTTTTTCCGGGGCATAGGCACGCATTGCTTCCAGATACTGGCTTCTGATCTTGCGCGCGGCCTTGTCATCAATACGCGACAATTGTTCGGAAATTCGGCCTTTGCCAACGACATCATTGACCGCCTTGGCAAAATCACCGATTTCACCGGCCGCATACACATCGGGATGCGCACCAAGAATGCGTTCGGTCAACGTCGTTCCCGATCGCGGCATGCCGACAATAAAGATCGGCTTGGGGCCCTTGGCATCAAGTGCCATCACATCGCCCGATGACATATCCGTTGCGGCGGCCTGGCGCGCCATGTCTTCGAGCGTCTTCATTTCACGCAATTCGTGTTCCATGTCAAACGGGCGGGCGGCGCGGTTGGCCGCATGTCCATTGCCGTAATAGGCAAAGGCCCGTTCCATATCGCCTTCGGTTTCGGCGATCTTGGCCAGGGCATAGGCGGCTTTGTATTTTTCAGAACTGTCTGCCTTGGGGTTCTGAAGGATCGCCTCAAGATATTTGACAGCATCCTCGGGCATGGCCTGGGGCCGCATGAAGGAAATGACCATATAAGGCTGGGCTGAATATCCGGGACGATCATTGATAATCGACAGGCTGGTTGATACCGCCTGCTCGACCTCGCCTGCCATGGCGTAGCTTGATGCCAGAACGACCCGCAATTCAAGATTGCCAGGTTGCCGCGCAACCGCCTTTTCCAGAACCGCAAAAGCCTGTGCGTGATCTTCCTGATGCAAATGAATACGCGCCATTAATGTCTGCGCATCGTTGAAATGGGAACTGCTTTCCCCAACGGTTTTCAGCACCGAAACAGCACGCGCAAGTTTAGGTGCAACACATTTTCCGGGACTGACATGTGACTCTGCGCGAAACAGGACATCGGCAAGCAAAAAGGCCAGAAATCCGTCCTTTGGTGCAGCGCGAAGGCGCTCCTCAAGGACCGACTCGAATGAACCAAAGTCACTTGTAAGATATGAATATTGCAGCAGATTCTGGGCGACAGCCGTGAACAGTCTGTCATTGGTCGGGACAGTGCGAAACAGTTTGCGAAGACGCGGACCGGCAGACGCAGGATTTTTCCCCTGCAACTCGCTGACAGCAGTCATAATCTCGATATCAGTACGTCTTGGATGCAGCCGCAAAATACGGGCACCAATTTTGGCAGCCGTATCAAAGTCGGCTGCTGACATTGCCCGCTTAAGATCCCCGGCAATATCCTTTTTTGACTGCGTCATTCATCTGTCCCTGGATGCGATCAAATAATCTCACGCCCCCTCCCCAAGCACAAAACGACTATAGGTCACTTAAAACTTATCGCACAGCACAAATGTTGATACGAATGCCAAAGATCACGAGATTGTGACAATAAAACCACAACCTTTGTTATAGGCGCAGCATTTCATAGCCTATTGCAGGATGCTGGTCGGTCTTGACTGAACCGAATTCACTTTCAGATTGAAGCAAATGGTTTGACCATTGCAAACGGCCACAAGCGACAGGACATGAGCCGACGATTGAAAACACGCCGACGCCGGTGAAAGTTCATCGACTTCTGCCACACAGAAAAAGCGCCCTATCGTCTTGAAAAATATATTTTTCTTCCTGAACTTTTAATCAGCGCATCTCGTATGGTAAAAATTACAATATTGGAATTTAGCCACCCGGCCTGATGGCCAGACCGCCATGTGACAACCCGACGGGGAGAAGAAGGTGACATACTGCGAAAAATGCGACGCGGTTCCGGAAATTGCCCCACGTCTGGGCACACTTTATCTGTGGCCACCGGTGGCACATACCACCGGTAAAATTCTTGCCGGGGCCAAATCGATTTCGCTGTCGGTCGATAAAACGCCAAGTGTCGCTACCCTTTCGATCCATTACAGTCGTCCGGGCTTGCGCAAGCTGATCGACACCATCGCCAAGGATCTTCTGCCCGAAGAACTGGCCGACACCAAAGCCCTGATCATGGCAG
The DNA here is from genome assembly GCF_001613785.1 of Thalassospira sp. MCCC 1A02491. NCBI lineage: Bacteria > Pseudomonadati > Pseudomonadota > Alphaproteobacteria > Rhodospirillales > Thalassospiraceae > Thalassospira > Thalassospira sp. MCCC 1A02491. Next base: position 31,058 of record NZ_LPVX01000023.1, read on the forward strand.
AAGGCCAGAAACCCGATATCGACGATATCAGTCGCGTCACCAGTCTGGGGGCCATTCGCGCCGCGATCGGTGCGGAATGGCTCGGTGATCTGTTACGTGAAAATCGCCTGAATTCGGCATTTCAGCCGATCTTTCCGATTGGTGACCTTGGCACCCCTTATGCCCATGAATGCCTTATTCGCGGGGCGGCGCGCGATGGCAGCGTCATCAATCCCGGCCAGCTGTTTGAAGCAGCGCAATCAGCCACATTGTTGTTCCAGCTTGACCGTGCAGCGCGCGCAGCCAATGTACGCAACGCCACCAGGGCCGGGGTTTCGGGGAACCTGTTCATCAATTTCACGCCAAGTTCGATCTATGATCCGGATTCCTGCCTGCGATCCACCATCGACGTTGTCGAGGAATGCAATCTTGACCGCAACAATGTGGTGTTTGAAGTCATTGAAACCGAAAAGGTCCGCAGCACCGCACATCTGAGTGCGATTTTGCAGTCCTATCGCAATTCCGGTTTTCGGGTGGCACTTGATGATGTCGGATCGGGTTATTCGACCCTGAACATGTTGCCCGAACTGCGCCCCGATATCATCAAGATCGACCGCGAACTGGTCGATCATGTTGACCATGACAATTACAAACAGGCCATTGTCAGCAAGCTGATTGCACTGGCAAAACAGCTTGAAATCGAAGTCATTGCCGAAGGGATCGAACGTCAGGAAGAACTCGACTTCCTGATCGAACACGATGTCGATTTTGTGCAGGGCTTCCTGCTGGGTCGGCCGGGCGATGGCCCCTATCAGGCTAAATCCGCCTGATGCCCGTAAATCACACGCGGGTCATATCGGTAATTTCGCGCCCCACCATGCGTTTATAGCTGGCAACGATTTCCCGGCCTTCTTTTGGCGGCACCGAAATGGCAAGCCGCATGGTGGCTTCGCCACTATACATGATCAGAAGACAACGCGCGGCGATCGTACTGGCATCGCCATCGTTTTCCCGGATGCGCAATATCGCCTTGGTCAGCATGGCGGCATTGGCGCGGCTGACTTCCATTTCCATATCGCGCAAGGTTTTGTCGGCCTGGGTACCGGTCCAGATATCGCAAATCACCGGTTCGGCCAGAAACAGCTCGTAATAGGTATCAATCAGCTGATCAAACGCACGAACAAGTTCATCTTTTGATGACACGTTTGCCAATGCGTCTTCGATGCAGTGACGGGATTCGTCGTTATAGCGATCCGCAAGGGCATGAATGACCGATGCCTTGTCGGGAAAATATTGATAGAGCGATCCGATCGAGACTCCTGCCTTTTGGGCCAGTTCGCCCATCTTCATGGCATCGCTTCCCTGGGCTGCGATCAGCTCACAGGCCACTTTCAGGATATTTTCCACACGTTCGCGGCTTCTTTTTTGTGTGGGTGCCTTGCGCATTTTTTTCGCGTTTTCCGACAATTGGTTACGTCCTGTTTTAACCCTTGGGACATGCCGTATACGGCGCCGTTCACGGGCTTGTGACTGCCAAACTCTCTTGACGATCAAAATACGAGGATTTATCACATTTGGCAAATGTGAGGATTACTCACATTTTTTTACCCTTCAGGAGCAAGCAATATGACCACACAACCCCGTTTTCTGGTTCTTGGCGCAACCGCCAAAACCGGCCGCCGTGTTGCGGAAAATCTGACCGCCCTTGGACATTCCGTTCGCGCTGTATCACGCAGCACGTCCCCTGCATTTGACTGGACCAAACCGGAAAGCTGGGACGACGCCTTGCGCGATGTTCATGCCGTTTACATCACATTCCAGCCTGATCTGGCGGTTCCGGGATCGGCCGAAACCATTGCCCGTTTTGCGCAAGCCGCACTCAAGCATGGTGCAAAACGTCTTGTGATGCTGTCAGGACGCGGCGAAGAAGCCGCCCACCGTGCTGAACAGGTACTGCTTCAATCCGGTGCAGAGGCCTCCATTCTGCGCGCCAACTGGTTCTTTCAGAATTTCAGCGAAGATCTTTTCCTGCCCTATATCCAGGCCGGCACCCTTGCCCTGCCTGCGGGTGATATTCCCGAACCGTTTGTTGATGCCAATGACATTGCCGATTGTGCGGTAACCTGCCTGCTTGATCCGCAACATATCGGCAAGACATATGAACTGTCCGGTCCCGAAGCCCTGACCTTTGAAGACGTCACTTCGATCATTGGCAACAGTGCCAACCGCAAGATCGATTTCGTCCCGCTCACGATTGACCAGCTTGATGCCGGACTGGCAAGCGACGGCGTTCCGCAGGACTTCCGCAGCCTGATTTCCTATTTGTTTTCCGAAGTTCTTGACGGACGCAACAGCGCGCCAACCGGGGATATCGAACATATCCTTGGCCGCATGCCGACATCGCTTGCCGATTATGCCCGACAGACTGCGCAGACCGGGATCTGGAAACTTGCCAAACGTGCATAAAAAAATGGTGCGTAGCGGTCTTCTGCTACGCACCAGTTCAGCAACACCCCACCATCGGGGTTCGGAAAACGCGGTATCAGGAAAACAGCGATCTGTTTTCTTCGATGATCAGTGGCAAACGTTCCATCGTGCCAGACAGATGCTGGCGCATTTCGGCAACAGCCGTGGCGGCATCGCCTGACTGGATGGCGTCGATGACGGCCTTGTGGCCTTCAAGAACAGACACCATTTTGCCCGCACGCGGCAGATCAAGGGTCCGCACCCGCGCCAGATGACCGCTGCGCGCCGTGATTTGCAGATGCAGGTTGGACTGGTTCACTCCGTTAAACAAAGCGGCATGGAAGCTGTCATCAAGCTGCTTGAACAGATCAATCTGTTCGATGTCACCAACCAGGGCTTCCTGCATTTTAAGAATGCCCTTGGCCTTGGTGACCGCGGCTGATTCCTTGATATCGGCAAGCTGGCGCACCACTTCGCATTCGGCGGCAACCCGCAAAAAATGTTCTTCGCGGATGCGGGCCTCGTCAATTTTGGTGACCACGGTGCGCGACTGCGGATAGGACACGACCAGCCCGTCCTGCTCAAGACGCATGATCGCTTCGCGTACCGGTGACTGGCTGACCTTGAAACTGTCGGCCAGTTCGGCACGTACCAGTGTCGTTTCGGGCAACAGCGCCAGTGAAATGATCCGGTTGCGGATATCTTCATACACCAGTGCCGAGGCCGGGACATGGGCATTACCCTTGATCCCGCCATCATGGATCCCAATCAGTCCGTTCGTAGATGTGTTCATTTTCATCTATCTCCCTGGCAATTCTTTGAATGCCTAAATCCTTGAGATCACTGATTACATTAATGCATTGGGCAACAACAACGTCAAACTCGGGATCGCTGCCATCAGGATGAAAAAGATCACCATGGCAATAAAGAACGGGATTGATGCCCGGCTATAAGCCCCGGTTTTGACGTCAAGAATGCCGCAGACCGTAAACATGATGACCCCGACCGGTGGTGTCAGACCGCCGAAATTGATCAGGGTGACAATCAGGATGCCCATGTGAACCGGATCGTACCCGGCATTGACCAGAACCGGCATGACAATCGGCGTCACCAGCAGGATATTGGCCGCCCCTTCAAGGAACATACCGCTGATCACCAGAACCGCCACAACAAGCACAAGGATCATCGCCCGGTTTTCGGTCAGGGTCGTGACGAATTCGGTAATCTGTTGCGGGGCACGTTCAATGGTCATCGCATAGCCCAGAACCGCCGCCATAATGATCAGCAACATCACCATGCCAAGATCGGAAACCGAACTTGTCACGGCCTCTTTGAACTTGGTGAAATCAAGTTCGCGATAGGCAAATATCCCGACCGCCAGCGCATAGAAAACAAGAAACGCCCCCGCCTCGGTCGCGGTAAACAGGCCAAAGCGGAACCCGACAATCAGGATCACCGGAAAGGCCAATGCCCAGATGCTTTCCGAGAAACTTTTCAACAATTCGCGACGGCCCGGCATTTCCGGAAGATCCGGCTGATAGCCGTTTTTGCGCGCCACAAACCACGATGTCGCCATCAGAACAAGGGTCAGGCAAATACCCGGCACAATCCCGGCAAGGAACAGGCGCCCGATTGATACTTCATTGACAAAACCAAACAGGATCAACCCGATGCTGGGCGGGATGGTTGCGGTAATGACCGACCCGAATGCCAGAACGGCTGCCGTAGCGGCCTTGGAATAGCCCTGTTTGATCATGCTCGGACCAAGAAGGCGCGCTTCCATCGAGGCATCGGCAACTGCGGACCCGGAAATGCCGCCCATCATGAAGCTGAGCACAATTGAAACCTGTGCGAGACCACCGGCCATCCAGCCGGTCAGAAGCCGGGCAAATTTCACCAGGCGATAGGTAATACCCGTCACATTCATCAGGTTGCCGGCCAGAATAAAGAACGGAACAGCCAGCAACGGGAAACTTTGGGTCGCGGTCACCATTTTCTGAATGACCACGGTTGGCGGCATGGCGCCACTGACGACAAAGACCGGAATGGATGCCAGGCCCAGCGCAAACGCCACCGGCATACCGATAATCAGGAAAACCGCAAAAAGAACAGCAATCAATATCAACATCACATGGTCCCCCGTGTCCGAATGCGCCGAACAAGCTGGAACACCATGGTTCGCATCATAAGAAGGATACCGACCACCATCGACGCATGGATGTAGGAGGCATTAATCTGGGCCGCACCAACAAGGCGCGGATGCATCAGGATCATATTGCCCCACGCGTAATAGAGCAGAAATCCAAGGAAACCGATGACCACGAGAATGTTGAAAATCTCGATCAGGCCAACTGTGCGCGCCGAAAAGATTTCCTGCAAAACCTGAAGGCCGAAATGGCGGTCTTCCTGCATGGCGATATCGGCTGCCAGCATGCAAAGCCAGGCAAAGATCAATTGCGCTATTTCCACCGACCAGATGATCGGCGATCCCATGGCGCGCGCAATCGACGCAATGGCCACAAGGACAACAACAGCAACAAGAAGCCCCCCGGCACAGGCAAACTCAATTCGCTTGAGCATGTATTCAATTCCATCCTGATGTTTGGTGTGCGTTGCCCCGAAAACCGCAAGGCAACGCACCTAGGCAAGGCAGATTGGTCAGGCCGTGTGACTTAGCGGCCCAGAACCTTTTTGACGGTCGCGGCTTCTGCTTCGAGATCAAGCATCTTGTAAACCGGTGCGACAGCTTCCTTGAACGGGGCCAGATCGACGTCGCTGACGGTCACACCGCTTGCAGCAACATCGGCCAGTGCCTTTTCACCCAGTTCGATGGTCAACTGGGATGCGTAACGGCCATCTTCGACGGCAAGATCGCGCACGATTTTCTGGTTTTCCGGGGAAATTTCATCCCACGCCTGTGCCCCGACAACAAGGGCGGTAACCAGCTGAATGTGACCGGTCTTGGTGACGTTCTTGATCACTTCATAAAGCTTGGCATTCCAGATGGCGGTCGGTTGGGCTTCGGCAGCATCAATCGAGCCAAGCTGCAAGGCGGTGTAAACTTCGCCCCATGCAATCGGGGTCGGTTCTGCCCCCATGGCACGAATGGTTTCGATCCAGACCGGCGCACCGATGGTCCGCATACGCACACCGGAAAGATCGGCCGGGCTTGAAATCGGCTTTTGCGTCAGGGCATGGCGTGCGCCCTGATACCAGTTCGATGCAATCATCACGAGACCGGATTTTTCGCGCAACTCGTCACCCCAGGCAATGTATTCCGGCGACAGGGCAAATTTGTCGGCCTGTTCATAGGTATCAAACAGGAACGGTGCCGACATGATGGCAAGTGACGGTACAAAACTGGAAAGACGGGCCACATCCGTCACGGTGCCGACCGCCGCACCCGCGCGGGCCTGATCGATCATTTCGGTGGTATCGCCAAGCTGCGAATTGTGGAACACCTCGATGATCACATCACCATTGGTCGCCTTTTCCACATCGGTCTTGAATTTTTCAAGTCCCTGGCCCATCGGATCATTCGGCGACAAAACCGTTCCGATCCGAAGCGTGGTTGCCGCAGTTGCCGGCACCGCCAGCGCCACCGCACCGGCCAGCACGGCACAAAGTCCGAGTGTTTTCACAGTCACTTTCATTTGGATGTCCTCCCGTTGGATTGGCATTTTGCCTAAATTGATATTTTAGTTGTTGTGAAATCCTAATTACGATTCAGCGATCTTGTCAACGGATTTCTCAACTTGTAAAAATCGTTTAATTTCAATTATTTAAGTTGATTATGTGTTTTGTGATCGGCGCGCTTGTAATCAACCAACACGCAAATAGCGGTCAGGATGCACTGCCGTTCGGTCCGAAAACCGGTGTTATTTCGGGATATGTGGCGCGGTGAAAAGGTGCGTGCTGATGGTCAAATTGCCGTCCGCTTTATGTGCGTTTCGAGCAGGCTGGCGCACGCCGTGCGAAACAGCCCAACAACCAACCAAACGACCAAACAACCGAACGACCGAACACCCAGGCAACCCAGACAGGTCGCACCGATCCGAGAATCCGGGAACACCCCGCCGGTTTCTGGTCATGCAACACAGTGATTTTGGATCAAAAGCCGACAGGCAGAAGATATTTGATACGCAGACCTTTATGCCCGCCGTCAGCGGGCAATATTGCGGTATTTCGCCGGGGTCAGACCGGTAAAGTGGCTGAACCGTGTGGTCAGATGTGCCTGGCTTGAAAACCCGGTGGCCAGTGCAATTTCGGCAACCGATGCCCGGTCATCGCGCAACATTTCCATGGCGCGTTCGATACGCTGGCGCAAAACAAATTTGTGGGGTGCCTCGCCCACGGTTTTGCGGAACATCCGCGCAAAGTGATAGGCCGACAAATCGGCAACATCTGCCAGATCTTCGATGGTCAGTGGCTGGTCAAGATGGGCTTCGACAAAGTCGAAAACCCGCCGTTTGACAACCGGGGACAATCCGCCGCGCACCGCAAAGCCAAGATCGCGCCGCGTCGAATAACTGCGCAGCATATGCCCCATCAACAATTGTCCGGCATTGGACATGGCCATCCGATCGGCCGGCACATTCCAGTCAAGCGGCAGCATGGCCTGACGCACGGTCTGTTCGATCAGAGGATCAAGGAAAAAGGTTTTCTCGGGCACCTCGACCGCATTGGGTTCGATATCGAAGGCCTCGACCACCGCCCGTTCCCAGGCGGCATGGGGGATATAAAGGTGGAACAGCTCCACCTCGCCCTGAACCAGCCAGTCCGACGTCATGAAAGCCGGCATCAGGCAACAGCGCCCCGGCCCGCCACCGGTTACCGGATCGGGACCAAGTTGGCGCTGGATGCCTGTTCCGCCATTGATATACAGGCTGATCGTGTGATGATCCGGGTCGGTATATCTGGTGGTGACATGGGCCTTGCGCCGCCAATGGGCCGCCGAAATGCCGTCACCGAAATCCCCGGCGCGCAGCAGATTGGCATCCCCGATCAACTGATTGAAGACTTCAAACTTCTGATAGCGGCCGTTGGGCTGAAAACCCGAACCGGCACATTCTGTGGCAAGCGGCTCTGACATCAAGGCATCCTGAAATTCCAGAATGTGATCATCGCACCGGCCATGCCGGTTGCAAAGCCCGTTCCACGCATCCCTGCCCTGAATTGCGCAAGAATATATAAAAGCCGCAAAAAAGAATGGCGATGAGCCAAGGCCCATCGCCGCACACTGCATGACGCAGAAGGAAGTTTGTTGTCCGGTAGAAATTTACAAGTTCATTTGATCAGTCACAGCGCGCCGTCATGCCGCCATCAACAACGATTTCGGTCCCGGTGATAAAGCGGGCCTCGTCCGATGCAAGAAACAGCGCCGCATTGGCGGTGTCGCGACCATCGCCCATGAACCCAAGCGGAATGCGCGCAAGACGTTGCGCCAGCAACGCATCGACATCGCCGCCAGCCCGTTGCCCGGCAAGGCGGGCTTCGACCATCGGGGTGTGCAATTGCCCGGGTACAACGGTATTTACCCGAACACCCTTGGCGGCATATTCCACCGCGACCACCTTGGAAAACTGGATGACGGCGGCCTTGGTTGCCGCATAGGCCGATTGTGCCGCCCCGGTCCAGCGCATACCAGAGGTCGAGGACGTATTCACAATCGCCCCGCTTTGCTGTTTTTCCATGATCGGCAGCACATTGCGGCAAGTCAGATAGACACTTTTCAGATTGAAATCGACCTGCTTGTCCCAGACATCTTCGGTCATGTCAGCTGGTCCGCCCTTGGCCGAACCGCCGACATTATTGACCAGAATATCCACCCGCCCGAAATGATCGACACAGGCGCGAACCATCGCGGCAACCGCATCACCATCGGTGATGTCACAGATATGACCGACGATTTCACCGCCGACATTGCGGGTCCGTTCGATGGTTTCTTCAAGCGCGTCCGGGTTCAGATCAACTGCAAAGATCTTTGCCCCTTCTTCGGCGAAACGGACCGCCGTTGCCCGCCCGTTGCCCCAGCCCGGCCCGACACATCCGGCACCGGTTACAATTGCAATACGTCCTTCAAGGCGTCTTGTCATACCGGCCCCCTTATTTGTCAAAACGGTAAAAACGATGCGGGTTATCGACCAGAAGAGCCTGTTGCAATTCGGCAGTCGGGGCGATTTCCGGGATCAGATCGACCAGAACGCCATCATCAGGCGCATCGGCCCGGAAATTCGGATGTGGCCAGTCTGTGCCCCACAGAACGCGGTCCGGGAACCGTTCGACCAAGGTACGTGCAAACGGAACCGCATCGCCATATGGCGCGTCCTGACGCGACGCGCGTTCACAGCCCGACACCTTGACCAGAAGATGATCGTTTTCCATCAGGCGCAATAATGCATTGAACGGTGCCTGATCCAGACCAAGAGACGCATCCACGCGGCCCATATGGTCAATCACCACCGGCACGCTTGATTTGGCAAGACCATCTGCCATGCCTTCGATCAGGCTGCTTTCCATATGGATTTGTAGATGCCAGTCAAATCTGGCCAGACGGTCGGCCAGACGCAAAAGCTCGTCAATCGATGCCCCGGGCACAAGATGGGCCATATAGTTAAACCGGATGCCGCGAACACCAAGATCATCCAGACGGCGAATTTCGTCGTCTTCGACCGTTACCGGCAACAGCGCAACACCAAGGTAATCACCCTTGCGGGCGTTCATGGCATCAAGCATGGCGCGGTTGTCAAACCCGTGCACACCCGACTGCACAATCACGCATTTTTCAATGCCGATCATGTCATGCAGGGCAAACAGCGTTTCCTTTGGCGCATCGCCCGGCTGAAGTTTGCTTTGCGGTGAATAGGGAAATACAGCAGCAGGACCGAAAACATGACAATGGGTGTCACAAGCGCCTTTGGGCATGGTGAATTTCGGCTGCGTTGGCGCAGGTTTATAGGTGATGGGCGCAGTATTCATGGCCATCCTCGTTGGTATTGATGTCAAAAACAGTGTGGTCCCGAAACCCTATTCCAGTTCGGGTACAGCCCCGTCGGGCGGCGGCAGTTCAAACACATTGATCGTCATGGAAATCAGCGTGTAATAGCCAAGGATACCGGTCAGATCGACAACCGCCTCCTGGCCAAGGACCTTGACCGCGCGGGCATAAAGCTCGTCGCCAATATGGCGTTCGGTATGAAGGGTAATCGCATAGTCATAGACCACCGCTTCGTCTTCGTTTTCAAAGACCGGCTGCCGGTTGGTGCGGATCGCCTCGACAATGTCGGGGCTGATCCCGGCCTTAAGGGCGATGACCTTGTGCGCGGCCCATTCGAATTCGGATTTCCAGACACGCGCAGTCGCCAGAATGGCAAGTTCCGACAGCCGTGGTTCAAGCAAGGAATCATAGCGGCAATACCGGCCAAGTGCCTGTGCCCGATCAGCAAGATCCGGACGATTGAGCCACACGGCAAGCGGTCCGCGCACCCGGCCACGCGGACCGGATGCAATGGCGTCATACACTTCTTTCTGGCGCGGGGTCAGGTTTTCGGGTTGCAAGGGTGCAATACGGGTCATGCCGGGATCTCCGCGGGGCGTTCGGTTCGTCCAAAGGCCGCCTCGGCAGCCGCAAATTCGTCAAGCCAGTCAACAATCACCGGATAGGTTTGCCGCCACTCAACCGGCTGGCGCCAATCAAGATATCCCAGCGCACAGGCCAGACTGATCGACACCACATCGGTTTTGCGCGGATCGGGCAAAGCGGTTTGCATCGCATCGAGCGCCCGGCTGATTTTACCGCGCTGATGATCAAGCCAGATTTCCGAAATCTGTGACGGATCACGAAAACGTCCTTCATAGACCATCAACAAGGCAGCATCGGCGATCCCGTCGGCAAGGGTCGCACGGGTCAAGATACGGGCCCGTTCATCCACTGCCTCGGGGATCAGTCTGTTTTGTCCCGACCAGCGATCAAGAAATTCAATGATCACCCGGCTGTCATAAAGAATGCTGCCATCTTCAAGGATCAGACACGGAATTTTGCCCAGCGGGTTCTGCTGACGCAGGGTGTCGCTTTGATCGCGGGTGTCGGCGGGCTGAACATCAATCCGTCCGGACAATCCCAGAACATCCATTGCAATGCGGACCTTGCGCCCGAACGGGGATGTCAGGGTTGATCGCAACAGTTTCGGTCCGGGCAGTTTGCCGTCAAACGGGAAAAGGTTTTGTGCTGAATTCATCCTGCGATCCTCAATTCATCGATTCTGGCAGGAACAGCGCCATTTGCGGGAACAGGCACAGCAACAGCAACATCACAAAACCGGCCGCGATATAGGGCAACAATCCGCGGAACACATCTTCGAGACGCACACGCCCGTCAGAGGCCGCCTGCACGACAAAGCAGTTGATCCCGACCGGTGGTGTGACCGCACCGATTTCCACCAGCAACACCACAAACACCCCGAACCAGATCGGATCAAATCCAAGATTCATCATCACCGGATGGGTGATCGGAAGCGTGATGGCCAGCAATGCCGGGGCATCCATCATCATGCCAAGCAGCAAATAGATGCCGACAATGATCAGAACGACGATCCAGCGATTGACCTCAAGCCCGATCAGGAAACCGCCAATCGCATTGGCCACACCGCTCAGTGCCAGGAATTTCGAAAAGACCAGCGCACAGATGATAATCGCGAAAATCATGCCCGACGTCTTGATGGTATCCATCAAGGTTTTGCTCAGTTCCAGTTTGCGGATACTGCGCTGACGCATGATTGCCAGAACAAAGGTCAGTCCCGCACCAATGCCACCGGCCTCGGTCGGGGTGAAAACCCCAAGATAAAGCCCGGAAATGATGCAGATGATGACAAACAGCAGCGGCCCGGCCAGTCGAAGGGAATAAAGCTTTTCCTTCATCGGAACATTGGTGGCGGTAACCGGCGCCAGATCAGGATTGCGCATCACGGTCAAATAGGTCGCAATACACAGAAGAACCGCAAATACACCGCCGGGAATGACACCGGCAACCAGCAAACCGCCGATGCTTGAATCCGTCAGGATGCCATAGACCACCACAAGCGCACTGGGCGGGATCATCACGGCCAGCGTCCCGGCAATCGCAATCGATGCCGATGCCAGACGTTTGTCATAGCCACGTGCGAGCATTTCCGGCAGGGCAAGCTTGGTAAAGACCGTGGCAGTCCCGACACTTGATCCGGACGCCGCACCGAATGCCGCCGCCCCCATCGTGGTCGAAATCGCAAGTCCGCCCTTTAAATTACCAAGCCACTTGGTGGCGGCTTCGAACATGTCTTCGCCAAGGCCCGCGCGCATCGCAAAAAAGCCCATCAGCAAAAACAGCGGAATAACACTGAAATGGAAGCTGTGCGTGGTGTCAAAAAACACCGTCGACAGCATGGCGGTCGCCCCCTTGGTCCCGACCAGGGCCGCAAGACCGGCCGCGCCGACAACACCAAGCGCAACCATCACATTCGCGCCAAACAGGATGGCAGCAAACAGGGCCACAATGCCCAAAGATCCGATTTCAAGCCCCGTCATTGGCCCACGGCCTCCTTGTTTGGCGCAGACCCGATCAGTTCACGCATGAAATCGAGTGCAAACTGAATGGCAAGCATCGTCAGTCCGAAGAAAATCACAAATTTGACCGGATAAAGCGGATAGCGAACCGATCCCCATTGCTGTTCATTGATCGCAAAGGACCGCATCGCAAATTCCCAGCCCGCCTGTGCACACCAGGCAAAGAACACGCAGCCCAGTGCGAGAACGAACAAACGCAACGGTTTCTGCATAAAGACCGGCATGTGCTGAAGAACGACCGTGACCTTGATATGGCCACCTTCATACTGGGTCAGTGCAAGCGACAGGAACACCAGAACCGTCAACATGGTTTCGGTGATTTCAAGGGCGCCCTGCACCGGGGAATTGAATAAGAAGCGCGACACTGCATTGGCCACAACCAGCATCATCATGGCAAAGGTTGTGTAGCCTGCGACAAATCCGCAGCCGCGCAGGAACCGGCCATAGGACTGGCAGATCCGTTCGAACAACGACATTGATGGAAACTCCACTTAATCCGCGTCACCATATTTCATGGTGCCAAACCCGCCCCGGGAAACGGGCATTCCCGGGGCGGTGAATGTCGGCAACTCTTAGAATTCGAGTTCCGAAACAATTTCCTGGGCCGGAAGGCCCGCGGCTTCGGCGCGCGCGATCCATTCCTGACGGACAGCCTGGATGCGTTCGTCCTTGATCACGGAGACCAGTTCTTCTTTCGGGAACTGAATGACTTCAACCCCCTTGGCCGGCCAGCCGGCACGGACGTCCTTGATGGTTTTTTCCAGCTCGTCATTATAGGCGTCAGCATATTCCTGACCGAGCTTGTCGACCACCGCACGGGTGGCATCATCCATGGCGTTGTAGGTATCAAGGTTCATCGCGATCAGGTGACCGAACGACGCGCCAAGCGGAATTTCGATATAGTATTTGGCAACCTCGTCATATTTCCAGCCATAGGCCAGCGCCGGACCAATCGGCGTGCAATCGAGGATGCTGGTTTCAAGTGCTTCGTAAGCTTCCGACGTTGCAATCGAAACCGGGGTTGCGCCAAGTGCCTCGACCAGTGCCGGATAGGCAAAGCCATAGGTACGGATACGCTTGCCCTTGAGATCGGCCAGCGAACGGATCGGTGACGTGCACAGCAGGCCATAGCTTTCAAGCGGACGGAAACCGACGGCCTTAAGGTTGTAATTGGCCAGTTCCTGGCTGAATTGCGGATATTTGGCGTGCCATTTTTCCATCAGATGCGCGATTTCGATCGTCGAATTCGGCTGCGGAATGAAGAAACCAACGGCGTTATTGAGCGGGAATTTATCGGCAAAATACGGTGTGACAATATCGCCGAATTCACCAACGCCGGCACTGAGCGCATCGGGAATTTCGCGGGTCTTGGCAACCGAACCGCCCCAGAAAACTTCGATTTCATGTTCGCCATTGGTGCGTTTTTTGAATTCGTCAACGAACCACTGGGTCGAAATCGCCTGTGCGTCGCCGGCACCCTGCGGCTTGAAGGTCAGCCATTTATAGGTTTCTGCCGATGCATTATTTGCAAAAGAAGTGGTCGCAACCCCAAGCGCAACCATCGCCATTGCAGCGGATGCAATCATCCCGCCTTTACCAAAACGTTTCATCATTCCTCCCTGGGCCGCGTGGGCCTGGTTACCAATCTTCTTGTTTGCGACAGATGCCCATCTGCCGGTCCTCATTGATTAGTCGCGCCGCGACCTATAATTCAAATACTATGTAATTATGCTTCCCATACCTTTGTGGCATGGCTATTTCCAGATACCGGCCGCAACCAGATCATCAACGATCTCGTGGATCATCTGTTCGACAACACTCAAGGTGCGTTTGCGTCCCTGATCCATGCGCATGGCCACGCAAAGCCGCCATGTGATTGCCGGATCAACAATCGGCATGGCTTCGAGCACCCCGCTTTGCACATCGGAAATGATCGCCCCATAGGTCAGGATCGTGAACCCGTGGCCATAGCGCACCAGCGACTTGGTATGGCCGATCCCGTCCGATCGGGTTTCGATATTAAGTGACACGTCATGCTTTTCGGCATAGCTGTCGACCAGAATGCGCAGGAAATTCGGTCGACTCGGCATAATCAGCGGATAGCTTGCGGCCTCTTTGAGGCTGTAGGACGGCTTTGAAAGCGTGCCAGACCGCCCGACCAGACAAAGATGTTCGACCAGAAGTTCGGTGATCTGGATATCATCGCGCGGGGTCGGGTCATGCATGACCGCAACCCCGATTTCGTTGTTGGCCATTTTCTGTTCAAGATCGGCACTGAAGCCTTCGACAAAGCGCAATTCGATATCGGGATACAGCGCCTTGCTGCGTTCAAGCAGACGCGGGGCGATAAATTCCCCCGGTGTCGGCGGCATCCCCACCGACACCACCCCGCCCAGATGGGTTGAATGAATGGTGATGTCATGATGGGTTTGCTGCAACTGATTGAACATCAGATAGGCACGGCGTAACAGGATCTCGCCCGCCTCGGTCAGGTCCGCCCCGCGTACCGTGCGGGTAAACAGCTGCACCTTAAGGTCTTCTTCAAGCCGCTTGATCTGACGGCTCAGTGCAGGTTGTGCGATGCGCAGGCGGTTTGCCGCCCGGGTGAAACTTTTTTCTTCGGCGACACTGACAAAGTATCGCAAGGCCCGCAGTTCCGGTTGCCATTCCCCGTTCATCCGGCTCCCCTTCCCGGTCATTCATGATCATGCTTTTTCTTGCTGATGGTCCGGCCCCTATAACCGGACGGCATAATCAAGGCCAAGCCCCCACAAAATTGCAATAGCCGATAACCCTGAGATTTTCGTCAATCACCCCCAAAACACCGCAAGAACGTGAAAGAACAAAATCCCGGCTTATGGCTTAATCGGGCATGACGGTTATGCCCCACATGGCCGTTGCACAACCAAGCCCTTCTTGCGTCACCACGCTTCCCCTTATGTGCCGTTACGGCGCCACGCTGTTTGAAAGCCCCGAAATGACTGCCCTTTTATTTGCCATTGTTACATTCTGCTGGGGCTTTACCTGGTATGCGATCAAGCTCCAGATCGGTCCGATCCCGGTTGAAATGTCGATCTTCTATCGCTTTGCCCTTGCCGCGGCCGTGCTGTGCGGCTTTTTGGTGCTGTCGCGCAAATGGCGCCCGGTGCCATGGCGCGCCCATCCGTGGATCGTGCTTTTGGGGTGCGGGCTTTTTGGCATCAACTTTATCCTGATGTATTCGGCCACTGCCTATATCGCATCGGGCATTGTGGCGGTGATTTTCACCACTTCGACCATTTTCAATGCGCTGGGCAACTGGGCCTTTTATGGCAATCGTCCGGGTGTGCGCTTTGTGTTTGGTGCGGCCTTCGGGCTTAGCGGGATTGCCTGCCTGTTTGCCAATCAGATTTACGCTTTGTCGCATAACCCCCATGCGATCACCGGCATGTTGCTGGCCCTTTGCGGGACGGCTGTGTTCAGCTGCGGCAATATGGTATCGGTCAAGCTGCATTCCATGGGCATTCCCAATCGCGATGCGGTTGCGCGCGGCATGATTTACGGCACGGTGTTGCTGTTTATCTTTGCCACCTTGCGCGGCCAGACACCGGTGATGCCGACCGACCCGATCTATATCGGCGGGTTGCTGTATCTTGCCATTCCGGGATCGGTGGTAGCGTTTATCGCCTATCTCGCGCTGGTCAACCGGGTTGGTGCGGGGCGTGCGGCCTATGTCACTGTTCTGTTCCCGGTGGTGGCGCTGACGGTTTCGACCTTCCTTGAAGGCTATGTCTGGACCCCGATTGGCGCGACCGGCCTTGCCATGGTATTGCTCGGCAATATCACGATCTTTGCCAAGCTGCCGAAATTCATCCGCCTTCCGGGAAATACCGCACCGGTCAAATAACCCTCAATACCAATCATCAGGCTTCAGGTCCGAAAATGGCGAGCAGCAAGATTGTTGCTCGCCTATTTTTTTTGCGTGTCACCGGGGCGTCCCCCGGCAAGCACCAGCCCGGCAAGCACCAGCAAAGAACGGACAAAATCATGCTCCCTACCGAAATCACGCCCAAACGCTTTGCGCTTGAAGAAAATCACCAATCAGGCAAACCTGTTTATCCGCAAGATGACAGCAACCGCCTTGCCGCCACTGCCACCTCGCCCAAGGCCACGACCACCCGTCAGGGACATTTGCGCAAACAGGAAACCCGCTCCATGCCGACACAGCCACAACGCATGCCCGATCTCAGGATGGATGGAACAAGCTGGGCGATGTTGCTCATTCTTTCGGTTCTTTGGGGCGGATCGTTTTTCTTTACCGAAATCGCGCTTGTCGATCTTCCGCCCTTTACGCTTGTGCTGTGCCGGGTGACGATTGCGTCACTGATCCTGTGGTGGGTGGTGTTGCTCCGTCACATCCCGATCCCGCGCGATCCGAAATTCTGGGGCGCGATTGTCATTATGGGGGCGTTTAACAATCTTGTGCCCTTTTCGCTGATTGTCTGGGGACAGACCCATATCGCAAGCGGCCTTGCCGCCATCCTCAATGCGACCACCCCGCTTTTCACCATCGTCATCGCCCATATCGCCACCGACAATGAAAAGCTCAATCTGCGCAAAGCGCTGGGGGTTCTGATCGGCTTTGCCGGGGTGGTGGTGATCATCGGCCTGCCGGGTGGTGAAACCATTACCGCCAAGGGCGAGAACACCTTCAAACCGGCTTCGGCACTAGCACCGCTTGCCCCCTTTGCCATCCTGCTTGCGACATTCTGTTATGGCTGCACCGGGGTTTTTGGCAAACGGTTTGGCGGCATGAACCCGATCCTGACCGCAGCCGGCATGACCAGCGCCTCAAGCATCCTGCTGATCCCGCTTTCTGCGATCATCGACCGCCCCTGGACCCTGCCGGTGCCTTCCCCCGAAACCCTGATGGCAGTCTTCGGCATCGCCGCCCTTTCGACATCGCTTGCCTATATCCTCTATTTCGCGATCCTCAAACGCGCCGGGGCATCCAACCTGCTGCTCGTCACCTTCCTGATCCCGGTCAGCGCGATATTGCTCGGTGTCGGTTTCCTTGGTGAAACGCTTCTGGCCCAGCACATTATCGGCATGGGCGTGATCGGGGTTGGATTGGCGGTGATTGATGGGCGGTTGATTGCCGCAACAGGCAATCGAAGTTGACGATAAAACTTAGCCATTGATCTAACTATTTATCCGACATATACTTAGCCGCATGGATAAGTATAACACATCACTCGACACCATCTTTCACGCACTGGCAGATCCAACCCGCAGGGCCGTGGTCCAGCGTCTGGTCAAGGGACCAGCGCCGGTAACGGAATTGGCAGCCCCCTATGACATGGCCCTGCCCTCCTTCATGAAACATCTTAACGTCCTGGAACAAGCCGGACTGATTACCTCAAGCAAGCAGGGCCGCGTGCGCACTTGCAGCTTTAACCCGGACAAACTCGAAGCAGCAGAAAAGTGGTTCGATGAACAACGCGCCCTTTGGGCAAGCCGCTTTGATAATCTCGACACTTTGCTGACATCCCTACAGGGAGGAAACGATGAAACCTGATTTGCGCTTTAACTTTATCGCCGACATGCAAAAAGGCACTTTGACCGTCCGTCGCGAATTTGCCGCCGCTCGCCAACTGGTCTGGGATTGCTACACCAAAAGCGAGTTGCTTGATCAGTGGTACGCTCCCAAGCCGCTGACAACAAAAACCCAATCGTTTGACTTCCGCGAAGGCGGTCACTGGCACTTTGCCATGATCGACCCGAATGGCACCCATTATTGGAGCCGCACAGATTACGAGACAATCACCCCGATTGACGGCTATACCGGCTATGACAGCTTTACCGACGAAACAGGCGCCGCGAACCCGGATTTGCCGCGCTCCCACCTCGCCATGACCTTCACCGATCAGGGCAGCCATACGCTTACCGAAACAGTGGTGAGCTATAATTCGGCAGAAGACCTGCAAACTGTGATTGATATGGGCATGGAAGAAGGCCTGACCTCAACACTCGAACGGCTGGATGAGTTGTTGTTGAAATTAGCGGTTTAAGCTGCCGCCCAAAACGCAAAAAGGACCGGAAATACCCGGTCCTTTTTTGTTTCTTGGCACAGAATATCTAAACAAAAAGTGGACAGTCCTCTTTCTCCACAAGAGAGTTCAAATATTTTCGTCTTTATTATTGTTGCATACCTCCAGAGCCTCATCGCGACTAAGCTAACCTTCAGCTCGCGCACACCCTAGATCGCATATAAAAGCCATTACACAATTATAAATTTATGTATTGGTAATCATTACTTTTCTTAGTTACCTTGAGTATTGTCACGAACTCACTACAAGAGGGCTTCAATGCGTGAATCTAGAAGAGCATTAAGATACTCAACAAACCCGATGTTTCGAAAATTCGAGAAACACGTTCTTTCATCTACAGTATCAACAAGAGAAGACGCCTTTTCAAGCTTGGAGTTTATCTCAGAGATTGAAGAAAATGGCATCGAATTCTTGAGAGCGCATGGCCACACAAAAAATTTAAAAACAACGTGGAAGTATCTGCAAGCTTTCATTCGGCAAGCAAAGACTTTCTACGAATCAGCTGAAAGCCTGAATTATCGAGCTAGCTCTCTGAGTTACTACTATGCATTCCACAATCTCGCAAAAGCATATATTGCTGTTCAAAACCCTGATGGAATAAGAGGACGGATGAATCATGGCCTCATACTGCCGTTGAATCCAACCCAGAATAACAAACAAAGCATTGAAGTTAGAGGTGGAGCATTTCAACTATTTTATGAACTTCTTACTAAAAATAGAATTCCAAACAAAACGAGATTGAATTTAAGAAACCTTTTAGCGTTCTGCACAGACGTTCAACTGGAATATGGACTGTGCGGCTATGGAATCACAAGAGTCCTACCGTTTTCGATTGGACTCGCTTCTGAAACTAACAATGGTCCATTTCACGTCATTAGCGCAGTTGTTAACTTCGATGTCATTCGGAAATGCTCTAAATCTTTACATAAATTCAACGGTTTTTTCGAAGAAGTAGAGATGGACAAGAGAACAGCAAGAGAGGTCTTCGACCTCAAGGCTGAAGATACAAAGAACGTTACCTTCTTTGAGTCCAATGAAACGTTCGATCAAAATGAAGATGGAAGCATAGCATTACGGCCGATTTATCAATCAGCATATAAAGCATTCGAAAATATGTTTGAAATGAACCCTTATGATTTCAAGTTTCCTTACTATTTAGTAGCTCCACTAAGAGAAAATTTTCAAATTCCAATGAGAGAGACTATTGCTATTTATGCAATCATGTTCTATCTCGGCTCATTAGTTCGATACAACCCTAGGTACCTAGAGGATATACTATCAAGTAAAGATGGGTGGATAATTGAACGGTTCGTCTCGTCCTCCCCCACCACTTTTCTGAGAAGCATTCGAAACTTGATTGACGGAAGAAATTTTATTTACGCTCCGAGGTAACTGCTTCCTTTAGCAAATGTTTTTCCTCTGCGTTCTAAGCCTCGTCCAACAAGCGAAACTGTAAACCCTTATGTGTTGGTGACACTAAAAAAGGAACAGCTTTATCGAACTGTCTGAAACCGAAATCACCTCGCAGATAAAACGAATCTGAGTAAATTGTAAAAATCAGCCTTTGGGCTGCTTTTTATCCTTGGGCTTTCGCCCTGCGGACCGTTGCGCGGTTTGCGCAACGTCTCTCGAAAGCTGCCTGCGTCGCTTTCTCGCGAACCCGCGGGGGTTAATTAAGTCCTCTCCCCGCGTTAGCCACATAACAGAAAAGCCCGATCCATCGGATCGGGCTTTTCTGTTATTGGTAGCGGAGGAGGGACTTGAACCCCCGACACGCGGATTATGATTCCGCTGCTCTAACCAGCTGAGCTACTCCGCCACAAGTATTTTGTGGTGTTCCGTATCGTTCGGAACGAGGCGGTTTTTAAGTCAGGGAGCCGTCCCCGTCAAGCGCCTTTTTGACGTTTTTGTCAAAAAAGATTTCCACAAAACCAGCGGGCGAGGAACATGTGCCCTCGCCCACCACAATCGTTGATCAGATGGCCTTATGCCGCCGTGGCGGTATTGCCGATCAGCTCCTCGCGGGTGATCCAGCCGCCACCAAGGACGCGTTCGCCCTGATAGAACACACCGGCCTGCCCTGGGGCAATACCGAACTGGGCATCATGAAGTTCGATGCGGGCTTCGCCGCGGGCTTCGGGGAAGACTGTTGCCGTGGTCGGCTGCATGGCCGAGCGCAGTTTGACTTCGACCTCGACCCCGTTTTCATCGATCTGGTCGCCATCAAGCCAGTTGAGCTCTTTGACATAGACCATTTTCTTGGCAAGGGCAGCCTTGGGGCCAACCACGACCTGACGTTTTTCCGGGACCAGCTTGACGACATAAAGCGGTTCTGCCGTGCCCCCGATATTAAGGCCACGACGCTGCCCGACCGTGTAATGGATCAGGCCGCGGTGATCGCCCATGACATTGCCGTCAAGGTCAACGATCTGGCCCGGCTCACCGGCTTCGGGACGGAGGCGTTCGACCAGACGGGCATATTTGCCATCCGGGACAAAGCAGATGTCCTGGCTGTCGGGCTTGTCGGCAACTTCAAGGCCGAACTTGGCGGCAAGGGCACGGGTTTCGGCCTTGCTCATCAGATGGCCAAGCGGGAAGCGCAGGAAATCAAGCTGTTCCTGGGTGGTGGTAAACAGGAAGTAGCTTTGATCGCGGTTCGGATCAGCCGCACGGTGAAGCTGTGCGCGCCCATCGGCACCGAGTTTACGCTGCACATAATGGCCCGTCGCCATGCAGTCCGCGCCAAGATCATAGGACGTTTCAAGCAGATCACGGAATTTGACGGTCTGATTGCATTTCACGCACGGGATCGGAGTTTCGCCGCGCATATAGCTGTCGGCAAAATCATCGATCACTTCTTCGCGGAAGCGTGATTCGTAATCGAGCACGTAATAGGGAATGTCGATATCCTCGGCCACTTTGCGCGCATCGTAAATATCGCGCCCGGCACAGCAGGATTTCGCACGGGTCGGTGCATTGGCACCCATATCATAAAGCTGAAGCGTGATGCCGACCACGTCATAGCCTTCCGATTTCAGAAGGGCCGCAACCGCGGAGCTGTCCACACCACCCGACATGGCCACAACCACGCGCGTGTCTTCAGGGGCCTTATCAAAGCCAAGAGAGTTCATTTTTCCCACCCATCTGCGGGTCAAGGCCGCAGCGACAAGAAGTTAATCCAAAAAGGCAACGGGCGGCATTTCCGCCACCCGCACGCAATATTTCGAGCTTATATAAGCGATGTTCGCCTATTTTGCCAGATCAAGTCCCATCTGCCAGAAATCGGCTTCAAGGCGGCTTGCCATGGCAAAGGTATCGACCAGACCATCAATGCGATCATGACCGCCGCGCTTGGCGACAGTATGTTCCAGCAAATCAATTTCGGCCTTGGCCACGTCCTGGAATTCAGCGGACGCATACATTTCAATCCATGCCCGGTACGGATTGCCGTCCAGCCTTGTATCAGAACTTGCCATCAGGCGGTTTGCGATTTCGGCATAGCCAACCATACAGGGCATCAGGGCAACCTGAAGATCAACCACATCGCCCTGCACACCGCGATCCAGCACATAGCGGGTATAGGTCACGCACGCACGTGCTTCGGGTTCGGCAATGATATCGGCCTCGGACAGGCCCCAGCCTTTGCAGAATTCAAGATGCAGGCTCATTTCCATATCAAGGATCGCATGCACGGTGCCAGAAAACTGGCGCATGGCGGTCAAATCTTCGGCCTTGTAGACCGCAAGCGCATAGGCGCGCGAAAACTGGATCAGAAACAGGTAATCCTGGATCAGGTAATGCTTGAAGGCCGCTTCGGGCAATGTGCCGGCACCAAGCTGTTTGACGAAGTCATGGCAGACATAGCTTTCCCAGGCGTCGGTTGCGCGCGCACGCAATTTGCCAAACAGGCTGTCGTCCGGAATGATATCGGTAAAGGTGGCGGTCTGGCTCATGGATGTTTCGTCCCGTTTTGCGGTATCAGCCATCATGGCGGTGATGGCGGTCATTCAAACAAAAACAGACCAGCCCGCGCAAAGCAGGCTGGTCTGATATTTCGTGGTCAGGGTGCAGGCCGAAAGGCGCACGTCTCAACCCTTTCGAAATCAGTCTTCGCGTTCGTCGATCCAGGCCATCTGGATGGCTTCGAGAATCTTTTCGTTCGATTTCTCGGGATCGTCTTCGAAACCTTCAAGCTCGCAGACCCATTTATGCAGGTCGGTAAAGCGAAGGTTGAGGTTATCCTTGTCAGGATGGGCTTCCTCAAGCTCGATCGCGATGTCCTGAATATCTGTCCAACGCATATCCGTCTCCTTTGGTGCCCGGGGCGCAAAACACACCGGTCAAAAGAAGGTCAAACTTACTTGTCGACCATCATGTTGCGGGTCGCAGCCGGCAGCATAACGCGCAGGCCGTCGAGTTCGTCGCTCATGATGATCTGGCAGCCAAGACGCGACGTCTCGGTCAGGCCGAAAGCAAGATCAAGCATGTCTTCTTCGTCTTCGGACGGCTCGTCAAGTTTGTCGAACCATTCTTCGTCCAGAACAACGTGGCAGGTCGAGCAAGCCAGCGAACCTTCGCATGCACCTTCAAGGTCAATGCCGTTCTTATGGGCAGCTTCCAGAACGGACAGGCCGTCGGCAACTTCGAATTCCTTTTCGGTGCCATCGGTCTCAACAAAAACGATCTTAGGCATCTGTGCCTTTCTCCTCGGTAATACTTTTCGTTCGATCTCTGTTTGCTGCGCTGCTTGTCACAACGCAATTGTCCGGCCCTGACCTTGGCGGTTGTTCGGGACAATCGCCGTACTTGACCGGTTTGTCAATTCCACCGGTGCCGATTAATTCACTTCATCGACATTTTGACCGGCAAGCGCCTGTCTGATCCGGCTATCCATTCGGGTTTCGGCAAAGGGTCGCGACGCATTTTCAAGGGCCTCGGCGGCCTCGTTAATCGCATCGCGATCATCGCCAGCCATCGCCGTCTCAAGGGCGGTGATGGCGTTGTTGATACTGGTTTCGTCCTCGGCACTCAGAAGCGCGCGGTCGGCCGCCATGGCCGCCCGGACCGCAAGGATATTGCGCCGTGCCTCGACCCGTGCTTCGGTCAGGACGCGCATTTCCATATCTTCGCGGGCATGGACCATACTGTCGCGCAGCATGTTGGCCATATCGGTTTCATTGATGCCATAGGTCGGCTTGACCGCGACTTCCTGTTCGGTGCCGGTGGTTTCTTCGCGTGCCGACACCGTCAAAAGGCCATCGGCATCAACATTGAACTGCACACGTATCCGTGCAGCACCAGCCGCCATTGACGGAATGCCGGTCAAAACGAACCGGGCCAGTGACCTGCATTGATCGACCATTTCGCGTTCGCCCTGCACCACATGGATCATCATGGCCGACTGGCCATCCTGATAGGTGGTGAATTCCTGGGCCTTGGCGACCGGGATCGGGGTGTTGCGGTCGATGACCTTTTCAACAATCCCGCCCATGGTTTCCAGACCAAGCGACAGCGGCGTGACATCCAGAAGAAGGTTATCAGAGCCCCCCGTCAGCGCCTCGGCCTGAAGGGCGGCGCCAAGGGCCACGACCTCGTCCGGGTCGATATCAGACAGCGGTTCCTGTTCAAACAGATCGGCCACCGCCTTGCGCACCGCAGGCACGCGGGTTGACCCGCCGACCAGCACCACGCCCTTGACGTCTTCGGGCAGGATATCGGCATCATCAAGCACCTGTTCGGTGATCGCGATGGTACGCGACACCAGCTTGGCGATCATTGCCTCGAACGCGGTGCGGGTAACAGTATGGCTGGTCACCGACCCGTTCAGATCGACAGACACCTCGACCGCATCCTGATCGGTCAGGCCTTCCTTGACCTTGCGTGCGGTTTTCAAAAGCCGTTTGGCATCCGACGCATCAAGGGAATCGGCTGCACCGCCGTCCTTGCGCTCAGCCAGGAGATGTTCGGCAATGGCATGATCGAAATCATCCCCGCCAAGGGCCGCGTCACCACCGGTCGCCTTGACCTGGAAAACGCCCTTTTGCATTTTCAGAAGCGAGATATCAAACGTCCCGCCGCCAAGATCGTAAACGGCGTAAAGCCCCTCTGCCCCGTTATCAAGGCCATAGGCAAGGGCGGCTGCGGTCGGTTCATTGACCAGACGCAGAACTTCGATCCCGGCAAGCTTCGCCGCATCCTTTGTCGCGGTACGTGCCCCGTCATCGAAATAGGCCGGAACCGTGATCACCGCCTTTTCGACCGGTTTATCAAGGCCTTCTTCGGCGCGTGCGCGCAGGGCACGCAGAATATCGGCCGACACTTCAACCGGGGTCAGAACCCGCCCGCCGACATTGAGGCGCACCATCATCGGTTCACCCGCACCATCATCGGTGCCTTCGGGGACTTCGACGTCATAGGGCAGCGTACCGGCAACGGATTTGACATCCTCAAGCCCGCGCCCCATCAGGCGCTTGACCGAGGACACCACACGATTGGCATCGGTATTGATATGTTCGCGGGCGTCTTCGCCAACCACCGGTGCGTCATCGCCATAATAGACAACAGACGGCACAATCGCATTGCCACCGGATTTGTCGCGCAGGACTTCGGGTTTTTCGCCGCGTGAAATCGCAACGACCGAGTTGGTGGTACCCAGATCGATACCAACAGCGATCTGGCGCTCGTCCTCGTGGGGGAGCGGCGTTTCGCCCGGTTCGTGGATTTTAAGCAGAGCCATGAATTCTATCCGTATCGGTTATTTGAAATGATCAGGCAGCGGCAAGGCGCGATTTCTTCGCGCGCGCTTCCTCGGTCATTTTCATCAGGTATCTCAGGCGGGTGGTCAGTTTTTTGGCAACGTCATATGACTGTTGATCAAGTGCCTGGCCAAGGTCCTTTTCACAGGCGCGCGCCTGTTTGCGGGTATCCTTGATCATTGCATCAATGGTGATCCTGTCATCGGCATCATCAAGTGCCTCGCGCATTTCCATCGCTTCCATCAGAAGTTCCGGATCATTGACAGTATGGCCTTCGCCGCCTTCGGGTTCGATCCCGGCCAAACGCAACATGTAATGGGCGCGCGACACCGGGTTTTTAAGGGTCTCGAAAGCCTCGTTCAGGCTGGCAGCCTGCTGGGAAGACAGAGCCTGCTCGCGACCGGATTTCGATGCAAAACGGTCGGGATGCAATTGCTGCTGCTGTTTGAGGTAGGTTGCCTCCATCGCGTCGATATCAACGTCAAAGGACCGTTCCAGACCGAACCGTTTGAAATGGTCGAGCTGACCCGGGGCCTGAATGGCGTTGCAGGTATCACAAAACAGTGCGCGGACTTCGACCGGCCCCTTGCAGGACCAGCAAGCTTTGTGTGCCGGATGTTCTGTATTGCTCACGCGATGCACTTCCGAGGATTAAAACAATAACAAATCAGTCAAAAGGCAGCCGGGACGATGGATCAGGCCGCCCTTTTCAGCCGATGGCCCCGGCGATGAAACCGGGGCCATGACCAAACAGAAAGCAGGGAAAGCCCGGCCGATCAGACGTGGAAGGATTCCCCGCACCCGCAACGACCTTTTTCGTTGGGGTTACGGAAGACGAAACCTTCTTCCATCTTGTTGACCTCGTAATCCATCTCCGTGCCGAGCACGAACATGATGGCTTTCGGGTCGATCAGGATTTTCACGCCGTCTTCCAGCTCGACAACTTCTTCGAAGCCGCTGGCATCGTCAGCATATTCAAGCGTGTAAGACAGGCCCGAACACCCTTTGCTGCGCACACCAAGCCGAATGCCATGCGACGGTTTGCCGCGGCTATCAAGCAACGCCTTGATGTGATCAAGGGCTACTGGCGTGACAGAAATCGGTGACGGTAAAGCCATGGTATTCTCCCAAATTCCGGAAAACGTGGCGGTTGGGACGCTGCTTATTCAGCAGCGTCAGCCGCACCGTTTTTGGATTTGTAGTCGCTGATGGCTGCCTTGATGGCATCTTCAGCGAGGATTGAGCAGTGAACCTTGACCGGCGGAAGCGCCAGTTCTTCGGCAATCTGCGAGTTTTTGATCGAACCGGCTTCATCAAGCGACTTGCCCTTGACCCATTCGGTGATCAGCGAGCTCGACGCAATCGCCGAACCGCAACCAAAGGTCTTGAACTTTGCGTCTTCGATGATGCCTTCCGGGGTGACCTTGATCTGCAGCTTCATGACGTCGCCGCAAGCCGGTGCACCAACAAGGCCGGTACCAACAGACAGTTCGTTCTTGTCCATGGAACCAACGTTGCGCGGGTTTTCGTAATGGTCGATCAGCTTTTCACTATAAGCCATGATTTCTCTCCAATCTTCTTGTGGTCTCTCGCGAGACAATGACGTTTATTCAGGCGCTTCTTAGTGCTCAGCCCATTCGATCGACTTGAGGTCGATACCTTCCTGGGCCATTTCCCAAAGCGGGCTCATCTCGCGGAGACGCTCGACCGCAGTGCAGATCGCATCAACAGCGGTATCGAGTTCTTCCTTGGTGGTGTAACGGCCGATGCCGATACGAAGCGAGGTATGTGCAAGTTCTTCGTCAACGCCAAGCGCACGCAGAACATAGGACGGCTCAAGCGATGCAGAGGTACATGCCGAACCCGACGAAACCGCAATGTTCTTGATGTCCATCAGAAGGCTTTCGCCTTCGACATAGGCAAAGGAAACATTGAGGTTGCCACAAACGCGTTCTTTTTCGTCGCCATTCAGATAAATGTCGGCAAGACGATCACGGAAACGCTGCAAGGTGTAATCACGCAGTTCAGCGATACGGGCGTTTTCTTCGGCCATTTCGTTGGACAGAATGTCACATGCCTTGCCAAGACCCACGATCAGCGGGGTCGGAAGCGTACCCGAACGCATGCCGCGTTCCTGACCACCACCTGTGATCTGGGCGATAACGCGAACGCGCGGACGACGGCGGACGAACAGCGCGCCGATGCCTTTCGGGCCATAGATCTTGTGACCGGAAATCGACATCAGATCGATATTCATGTCTTCAACATCAAGATCGATCTTGCCAACGGCCTGTGCGCAATCGGTGTGGAAGAACACTTTGCGTTCACGGCAGATGGTACCGATTTCTTTCAGCGGCTGAATGACACCGATTTCGTTGTTCACGCCCATGACGGAAACAAGTGCGGTTTCATCGGTGATCGCAGCCTTGAGTTCTTCAAGGTCGATCAGGCCGTTTTCCTTAACGCCAAGATAGGTCACTTTGTAACCTTCCTGCTCAAGGTGACGGGCACTGTCGAGCACGCATTTATGCTCGGTCACGACCGTGATCAGATGCGGCTTTTTCTTGCCATAGAACTTCATCACACCTTTGAGTGCGAGGTTGTTCGATTCAGTCGCACCAGAGGTAAAGATGATTTCCTTGGCCGATGCGCCAATGATCTTGGCAACCTGGGCACGGGCGACTTCAACGGCATCTTCGGCTTCCCAGCCAAAGCTGTGGTTGCGGGAATGCGGGTTACCGAACTTCTCGGTGAAATACGGCAGCATCGCTTCGACGACACGCGGGTCGGTCGGCGTCGTGGCCTGGTAGTCCAGATAGATCGGCTTTGCTTTAAGCTCGTTCATATTTAAGGCTTCCTCACTCACTCTCTTGTCAGGCAGCGTGACGCGCTTTCTTACGCGCTGCATTGCCCCTCATCCGGCTCCAAACACGGATAAATGTATCAATATCTTCGTCGGTGGTTTCCAGTCCCAGACTGACCCTGATGGCCGATCCGGCATCGGAAACCCCCATTTCCTTAAGCACGTGGCTTTCACGTACCTTGCCTGACGAGCAGGCTGATCCCGAACTGATGGCCACACCTGCCAGATCCAGCGCCATAACCTGGGTTTCCCCCGGCATTCCCGGCAAGATCAGGCAACTTGTATTCACCAGTCGCTCCGTTCCCTTACCAGCGATCAGAAGCTCAGGCGCCTCTGATGCCAATTCCGTTTCAAGGCGGTCGCGCAAGGCCGCGACATTCGCCATATTCGCCAACTGGGCCCCTGCCCGTTCGGCCGCGGCACCAAAGCCCGCAATGCCCAGAACGTTTTCGGTGCCGCCACGGCGGTATTTTTCCTGTCCACCGCCCCGGATCTGCGGCACCAGCATTACGCCGGGCGCGATCGCCAAAGCGCCAATTCCTTTGGGTCCGCCGATCTTATGGGCCGAAACCGACACCATATCAACCAGCAAGCGCCCCATATCCACCGGCAGACGGCCCAATGCCTGAATGGCATCACAATGGACCTTTGCCCCGTATTCACGCGCCAGCAGCGCCACTTTGGCCACCGGCTGGATCACGCCGGTTTCATTATTGGCCAGCATGACCGATACCAGAACCTTCTGCCCGGCAGCCGATGCTTCCTTCAGCATCGCTTCAAGCGCATCAAGGTCCACCACACCATTGCCATCAACCGGAATGCGTTTTGCATCCACGCGTCCCTCTATGACAGAGGGATGTTCGATGGCACTGGTAAAGACGGTGACGTCTTCAAGTCCGTTCAGCGCCAGGTTGTTGGCCTCGGTCCCGCCGCTGGTGAAAATGATCCGTTCGGAATCACCGCCCACCAGATCCGCGATGGTGCGCCGGGCATGATCGACGATCTTGCGCGCGGCACGTCCGCTGGCATGAACCGATGACGGATTACCTGCAACATCCATCGCAGCGATCATGGCCTGCCGTGCCTCGGGGCACAGCGGCGCGCTTGCGTTGTAGTCGAGATAAACCTGGTCGGCCATCAGTTTGTAATCATCCTTATTCGCATCTGCTCTCGATATAGAGGAGCATTTACTGTGCCGCAACCTGTGACGGCTCTTCTATTTGAGTTGTTTTGCCCGGGAAGACCCGAAGCGATCCGCTGACATTGCGATCCACAACATCTGCAAGGCTTACCGATGCAAGATACAGATAAATCTGGTTGCCCAGTTCTTCCCACAATTCATGGGTCTGACAGCGGCCCTTGTTGGCCTTGCAGCCCTTGGGCGATCCGGACTTGCAACGGGTTGCGCGGATCGGTTCGTCAACGGCCAGAATGACATCGGCCACACGGGTTTCATCGGCCGTTCTGGCCAAAAGATAACCACCACCCGGGCCGCGCACGGAACGGACAAGCCCGCCTTTGCGCAATTTGCCAAACAGCTGTTCAAGATAGGACAGCGAAATTTCCTGACGGTCCGCAATATCGGCAAGTGCGACCGGTCGGTCCTTGCTGCTTTCAGCGAGATCGACCATCGCCATAACGGCATAGCGGCCTTTGGTACTCAGCTTCACGGTGCGTCCTCCTGCCTTGCTGCCTGGGTTCGGGGTTACCCGGACCTGACAGCGGGCTTTTCTTTCGACTTTGCGCGATAGGCGCCAATTATTCCGACGATGCGACGATGCGCGGTTTTTCCGGCGTCACATCACCACCCGATGTTCCCGCTGCGCCGGTTTTTTCGGCTTCGAGTGCCGTTACCTGATTGCGCAGCGACTGTACCTCGCGGCCAAGCTCTTCAAGGGCGCGCGCCACCGGATCGGGCAGATCACCAAGCGGCGTACCATAGGCACAGAAACGATCATCGGCCTCGCGGCGAACGATCTTGGCGGGGATACCCACCACAGTTGCCCCTTCGGGCACTTCGGAAAGCACAACAGCATTGCCGCCGACACGGGCATTCTTGCGCACGGTGAATGGTCCAAGGATCTGTGCCCCGGACCCGACAATCACACCATCTTCAAGTGTCGGATGGCGTTTCAGGCCGCGCTGCCCGTCGCTATTCACACTGGGCGACGTCCCGCCAAGGGTTACCCCCTGATACAGGGTTACGTCATCCCCGATCTCGGCGGTTTCGCCAATCACGACACCCATGCCGTGATCAATGAAGAACCGCTTGCCGATGGTCGCACCCGGATGGATTTCAATCCCGGTCAGCCAGCGCATGATCTGCGAAAGAAAACGCGCCGTGATGCGGAAACCGCGCTGCCAAAGCCAGTGTGTGCCACGATATCCCATGATCGCATGAAACGCCGGATAACAGAGCGCGATCTCCCAGCGGGAGCGTGCCGCGGGGTCGCGGGCAATCATCGCGTCAATTTCCTGACGAATTAGCTTGAACATGGGGCGGTCCACTGTGTAATTAGTACCTTCGATTCCCGGCAGCCACGCCTACGCCCGGCCTCGCGACACTCGCAAGATCGGGTTTTGTCGGCACCATCGGGTTAGCCGGAATATAGGATAACCGAGTAACTTGGTCAAGTATTTGCCCAAAGCAATTTATGCGCAAAGACGAAAAAACTTACAAAAAGACTCGGATATTTTTGTTACACACTTCATTCCATTCGTGGACAGGAGCAGTCTGATCCATGCCTGAGGTCATTTTTAACGGCCCCGAAGGTCGCCTTGAAGGTCGCTATCACCATAACGGCGCTGACGATTCGCCCATCGCACTTATCCTGCATCCGAACCCGCAGCAGGGTGGCACAATGAATAACAAATTGTGCTTTAACATGTTCAACATGTTCAAGGATCGCGGATATTCCGTCATGCGGTTCAACTTCCGCGGCGTCGGACGTTCGCAGGGCGTTTACGATCAGGGCATCGGTGAACTCTCGGATGCGGCATCTGCGCTTGACTGGATGCAGACCTATAATGCCAATGCGCGCGCAACCTGGGTTGCCGGCTATTCGTTCGGTTCGTGGATCGGCATGCAGCTTTTGATGCGCCGCCCGGAAATTGACGGCTTTATTTCGGTGGCAGCCCCGGCAAGTGAATATGACTTCACCTTCCTGGCCCCCTGCCCGTCATCGGGCATCCTGATCCACGGATCACAGGATACCAACATTCCGGTTGCCTCGGTCAACAAGCTTGCCGACAAGCTCAATGCCCAGAAAGGCATCGAAGTCGACATGTGCACGATTGACGGTGCCGATCACTATTTTGCCAAACAGCAAGATGACGTGATCAAGCATTCGATCGCCTATCTCGACAAGCGCGGCGCATAACTGCCCGCCAGCATGTCTGACGATCACGAAATCAAGGCCGCCTGATCAGGCGGCCTTTTTCGTTGGATAAAGCTTCCCGCCACAGCACGGCGCAGGCACCCCGGTCGTCCCCGGAAAACTGAGCGGCAAGCCGCGCAAGTGACGCACGGCAAGATAGCCAAAGCATTCCGCCTCGACCGCATCACCATCCCACTCAAGCTCGTCGACCGAACGCACCGGCACGCCAAGACGACTTGCAAGCGTTTCCATCACATATTGATTATGCCGTCCGCCCCCACAGACAAACCAGCTTTTGGGCGCGACTGGCAAATGATTCACCCCCGCGACGATGGCCGCAACCGTGCAATTGGCAAGCGTTGCCGCACCGTCAGAAACATTCAGCCTTGCCTCGGCCACCAGACCGTCAATGCGCGCAGCCATGTCTTCGCGGTCCAGTGACTTTGGCGGCACACGGTCGAAATACGGGTCTTCAAGGAACTTGATTTCGACCATCGGGTCCGCCGTTCCGGACGCCGCCGTCGCGCCATTCAGATCAACCGGATTGCCGGTATGGCGCAACATCCAGTCATCAAGACGCGCATTGCCCGGCCCGCAATCAAAGGCCAGAAGATCCGCCCCATCCGCACCATCGCCAATCCAGGTGACATTGGACACGCCACCGATATTAAGCACCGCCACCGGCGTTTCAACCCCGGCACTTTTCATCAGAGCGGCATGATAGATCGGCGCAAGGGGCGCGCCTTCACCCCCCGCGGCAACATCGGCCAGACGGAAATCGGCGACCACCGGAATGCCGGTTTTCTCCGCCAGCATATGCGGCGTTCCGATCTGACGGGTCAGCCCCGATGCCGGTTCATGAAACACGGTCTGCCCGTGAAAGCCGATAATCCCGATATCGCCGGGCAACATACCCGCCTTGGCCAACAACATGTTAACGGCATCAACATGAACCTGCGTCAAATCATCTGCCACGACATGTTCGGAATTGGTGGCACTGCGATTGCCGAAACATTCACGCATCCGTTCGCGCAGTTCCGGCGCATAGGGCACAAAAACAGACTGATGGAGACGACGCACATCAATGCCATCGGTTTCAATCAGAGCCGCATCGACACCATCAAGTGACGTGCCGCTCATCATTCCGATTGCCGTGATCCAGTCTTGCGTCATGTCGTGCTCCGCATGGTATTTCCGGGTTGTTTGCGCAGGTTAACGCCAAATTCTGGTGAAATCGTTACCCGGATTGCAGATCTGCGCGCCGATGCGTTGCCCAGCGCATGTTTTCTGTGCTAGATCATCGCCTCCGCACTTTGGGCGGGTCGAATTTTCTATCACAACCAACATAGCGCAAAAACCATGACTGAACTGAAGTCTGATTTTCTCCGCGTCATGCATGACCGCGGTTACATCCACCAATGTACTGATCTTGAAGGCCTTGATGCCTATGCATCGGAAAATACGGTGGTGTGCTATGTGGGTTATGACTGCACCGCAGACAGCCTTCATGTCGGATCGCTTGTATCAATCATGATGCTGCGCTGGTTGCAAAAAACCGGTCACAAGCCGATTGTCCTGATGGGGGCCGGCACCACGCGCGTTGGCGATCCGACCGGCCGTGATGATGCGCGCCCGGTTCTGACCGACGAAGTCATCGCCACCAACATGGCGGGCATCAAGAAAGTCTTCCAGCAGTTCCTGACGTTTGGCGATGGCCCGACCGATGCGGTCATGGTCAACAATGCCGACTGGCTCGACAAGCTGAACTATATCGAATTCCTGCGTGATTTCGGTCGCCATTTCTCGGTCAACCGAATGCTGAGCTTTGACTCGGTCAAGCTGCGTCTGGAACGTGAACAGTCGCTGAGCTTCCTTGAATTCAACTATATGATCCTTCAGGCCTATGACTTTGTCGAACTGAACCGCAACTATGGCTGCATGTTGCAGATGGGTGGTTCGGATCAGTGGGGCAATATCGTCAATGGTGTTGAACTGGGGCGTCGCGTTGACGAGAAATCGCTGTTTGGTCTGACGACCCCGCTGATGACCACCGCATCGGGTGCGAAGATGGGCAAAACCGCGGCGGGTGCCGTATGGCTGAACGAAGAACGCCTGTCATCCTATGACTATTACCAGTTCTGGCGGAACACCGAAGATGCCGACGTCATCAAGTTCATGCGCCTGTTCACCGAGATGTCGCTTGAACAGATCGACGAATACGCAAAACTTGAAGGCTCGGAAATCAACGAAGCCAAGAAAGTTCTGGCATTCGAGGCCGTCAAACTTTGCCGCGGCGAAGAAGCAGCCCTTGCCGCTGCTGAAACCGCACGCAAAACCTTTGAAGAAGGTGTTCTGGCCGACGATCTTCCGACCGTGGAAGTCGCCAAGGCCGATCTTGATGCCGGCATCCCGGCCTTCGATCTGTTCCGTCGTGCCGATCTTGCCAAATCCGGTGGTGATGCACGCCGTCTGATCAAGGGCGGCGGTGCAAAGATCAATGACGAAAAAGTCAGTGACGAAAATGCCAACATCACCGCAGATGCAGTGAATGCCGATGGCGTGATCAAGGTGTCTGCTGGCAAGAAACGCCATGTCCTGATCAAGCCGGTCTGATCACAGATATCCGGTCAAAATTTTAAAAAGCCCCGTGCAATTTGCGCGGGGCTTTTTCTATGTGTTAGCGCTAACATAATCCCGTTTGCGGACCGATCAACTTGATTGGTCCGGGCCTTAGCCGGTCTGGACCTTAGCCGGGCTCGGCACCGGTGATCAGGTTGCGAAGCACGCCGGGCACAAATGTCGAAAGCGGATTGACCGTCACATCAGGTTCGCCAAGGTCGCCTTCGATGGTGTAGGTCGGCGCAAAGATGCCCCCGCCTTCTTCCCCCACCAGAAGATCGCCAAGGATCGGGATCACGCCAAGGGCCGAATTGATGGCATAGATCGGCACAATCGACCCGGCCAGACGAATTTCGGATTTTGCCAGATCAATCGATCCGTTCGCGGTAACACCAACCGCGGTGCCGTTGGCTGCGACCTTTGACAAGGTCAGCACATCATTCACATAGGTGAAATCGCCATTCAGTTCGGTGAAGGAAATGCCGTTTCCTTGCAAAACGTCACTGAGCCCCGAAAGAGAAGCTGCCCCCAGGACACGTGCGGCAATCGGTGCGTTGACGACACGGAAATCGCCGATCTTGACCGATCCGGTAAAGGGCTGGGCAAAGTCGCTTTCATCGACCGTGCCTTCGACCGTCATGTTCCCGCCCAGAAGGTTTTCATACATATCAAGCGCCCGCAGGAATTTGCCAGCATCTTCGGCCGTCAGACTGACCTTGCGGGTGGAAAAATCATCGCGGCTGACCTGTGCAAATATGGTGGCCCGGTCCGCCAGTGAACCATTCAAAACCAGCCGGTCCCATTCCTGTCCGACAACATGGATCGATCCTTTGACATCGCCAAACAGTTCGCCATTGGCCATCACCATCTGTTCGATATCGAGGAAGATCTCGGTCGTTCCGCCTTCGCGGCTGGCGCGTTGTCCGATGCCGCCACTGTTTGGTGCCTTGGCATCCTTTGGCTTGCCGGTATCTTCGGCGTCATCCGACAGGATCCAGGGGGTTGCGATCAGCTGACGGGCGGTGATTTCGATTTCGCGATTTTCATTATTCTGCCGGAAGGTGACCTTACCATCATTGAGCAGCGGCTCCGCCCCTTTAAGCAGGAAGCCGCCACCGGTCAGATTGACAATGACATTGCGTTTTTCCGACGGTTTGGTGTCGCTGCCTTCTGCGGGTTCAGGCGATGTTTCATCCTCGACAAACGGTCGCAAGTCAAACTGCGCCCCGCGCAAGTCCACCAGCATCCTGTCATCATTGGCAAGCCTGATCGTTCCCGAAAGACCGGTATTTTCACGAAAACGGGTATTGTCGATTTCAAAGGACCATTGATCGGCAATCGGGTTTTCACCGCGCCATTTGCCGGTGCCGGACGCCACCAGTGCCGGTGCCATCACCGCAAAGGATTTAAGCGTGCCACCACCTTCATAACGCACAGCCACATCAAAGCTTGCCTTGGCTTCGGCACCGGGTTGTTTGGTGTAGTTGACCCGTTCCATCGGAAGCGTGATGGCAACATCATTAAGCGCCACATCCCCCTTGATCTCGACCCGGTCATCCAGAACCCTGATTTCGACCTTGCCCTTGCCCATCCCGGCAAGATAGGGCGCAACATCAAGTTCCACATCGGGCATCACCGCCAGATCGAGATCGCCAGACAGGCTATAATGGCTGCGGATTTTGGCCGCGGTATCAAAACTTTCAACCCAGTTGATCGCGGTTTTGCCCTTGCCGATCAATGCCGTACCGGTCAGTTCCAGCCCCTTGGTGTTGACCTGAAGTTCGAAACTGCCGTTATTGACATCAAGTTCGCGGAACGCGTTGGTGATGCTGGCCTTTTGAATGCGCGATGCTGCCGCGACCTCGACATCGTCGAATGTCACATCGCGCAGCAACGGGAAATTCAGGCGCACGCGGGTCGCCTGTTCACCAGCAATCTGGGCCGGATCAATGCCAAGGCGGGTGGCAAAGCCAAGCGGCTGCGCTTCGATCAGTTCAAGCGCCTTGCGCGCACTGCCATTGGCGACCACTTCGATTTCGGCAAGCGGAACCGGTTCGTCTAGCTTGGTGAACAGGATGCTGGCATCCGTTACAGTCAGCCCGTCTGCCTGTCCGCGATCAACATAGATATTGAAACTGGTTTCATCGAATTCGGCGCGGCCACCGGCATCATGCACATCGGGCATATCCCCCAGATAATGCACCGTGACACCGGACATCGTCATCTGTCCGCCCAGCGCATCAAGTACCACGTCGCCGGCGTCATCCTGATGAAGTTCGGTATGCAGGGTGGCCTGATGAACAATGCCGTCCGACAGGTTGGTCACAACCCAGATACGGGCATCTTCGCCAACCGATTCCGGCCAAAGCCGATCCAGATCATCTGTGGCCACATCGGTTGCCTTGGCATCCAGACTAAGTTGCCATTTGCCAAACGGATCAAGCACGACACCGGTAACCGATGCCGTGGCATCCCCGACATTAAGCGTCACGTCATCAACACTGAACCGGCCCGGTACATAGCTTGTGACGATCTTGCCGTCATTGACCCGATAGGTCGCGCGGATTTCGGATGGCAGTGAAATCACCCCGCTTCCGACTTCCAGATCGGTCGCAGCAGAAACCAGCTTTCCACTGACATCATATTTGGCACGGATTACCCCCGAAACCGGAACATAGGCATCGCGCATCGGTTCAAAGATGTCAGAGATGCTGACCAGATCGGAAAGCTCCACCTCGCCGATGCGGGCTTCGAGATCGATTTCACCGCTGCTTGTGCTGTAATCGCCGGTCACATTGACCCGGGTCGACAAGGCACCAGCACTGACCTGCAAGGAGGCTTCGGCCCCGATGCCAAGCGGCTTGCGCGACAACAGAATTTCCGCCTGCGGCGCAGCCCAGACGATGCCAAGCTGTTCATCGCGCACCTGCAGGTCGGCATTTACAATCCCGAAACTTTCGAAATAGGCCGCAGCCGGAAAATCGGTGCGTTCGCCAGACAGGATCGAGACCACATCGCGCAGGATTTCGCTGCCTGATCTTTCAATCGGCGCGGTTGCCACATCGGTTTCATCATCGGATGTTTGCGGTGCGGACTGTATTTCGGTGGTTTCGGGAAGAACCGGCTGCGCATCGTCACTTTCGGGCAAATCGATCGTGACCGACGCCCCCCGCCCGCTGTCATAAACCGGGTCTTGCGGTTCGACGGATGTGTCTTCGTCCGGTCCGGCAAGTGGTGCTGTCCCATCGGGGTTTTCGGCGACATAGCCGATATCGATCTGACCATTGGCACGACGTTCCAGGCGAATGCGCGGCCCGATCAGGTTCAATTCACGAAGTGCCAGAACCCCTTCAAACAGGGCCTTGCTGGAAAACACCACGTCTGCTTCGGGAATATGGAGCAGTTCACGATCATCCCCGCCAATGATCACGACATCGCGCAAGCCGACATCAAATTTTTCGGCCCATCCGCGCCAGCGCAAAACGACATCGCCAACCGACAGCCGGTTTTCACCCATCGACTTGTTAAGATGATCAACGATATAGGGGGTAATGCGGTGCAGGGACACAGGTTCCTGAGACAGTCGCCAGATGGTGACTGCTGCAAATACGCCAACAAACAGCACGACCGCCGACAAAATCAGCGCCAGCCATCCAGCAAAGCTTTTAACGAGGCGCACCCTTATTTATCCTGTTTTCCTGATATCATATGTCGCAATAGCACCACTGCACACGTTCTGGCCGGTGTTTCCGTTCTGCAAGACGAAACAGATATCACCGGAACTGCCAGTATTGATCTAATCCCTTTTTGTCCGATCGCAGAAAAGCTACATAGAGACAGTCACCCGTATGATCGGGGTTGCAATCTCCTTGCCAAGAGCATGCAATCAGGCACAAGTTTGTGCATAGCCCGGTTCGTTACCTTTTCGCAATACAAGGAAAGCAAAAAGTGTCTCTTTCCTGGATTTCACAGGACCTGCCCCAACCCTTTGATGCCGAACGTGTTGCCAATGCGTTTGAACGATGGAACGCCCTTGGCGATCGCCCGGCATTTGAAAGTCTGGCATCCAAAATTGGCGATATTGCGTCCGATCCCCAAAGCAAGGCGGTTTTGGCGGCCCTGTTTGGTAACAGCCCCTATCTGACCAATTTGTGCCTGCGCGATCCCGACATTGTGTGCGAAGTATTCGAAAGCGGCCTTGATCATGCCTTTGTCACCGCACTGGATCCGGTGCAGCAAAGTGCGGATGCCCGTGATCTTGATCAGGCGACAACAATGTCCACGGTGCGCAAGGCAAAACGCCGGGCCGCACTGGTGATTGCGATGGCCGATATCTGCAAGGCCTGGCCGCTTGATAAAGTCACATCCGCGATCAGCGAAACCGCGGAAACCACGCTTGATTTCACAATGGCCCATTGCCTGTGTGCGATGGCGCGCCAGCGCAAATATGACCTGCCCAATCCCCAGAACCCGCTTGAAGGATCGGGGATATTTGCGATCGGCATGGGAAAACTGGGTGCGGGTGAACTGAACTATTCATCCGATATCGACCTGATCTTCCTGTATGATCAGGATATTGTCACCTATCTTGATGAGGATCGCCTGCAACAGGATCTGGTGCGCATGGTGCGTGACATCACACGCGTGATGGAAGAACGCACCGGGGACGGCTATGTGTTTCGAACCGATTTGCGCCTGCGTCCCGATCCGGCATCGACCCCGCCGATCCTGTCGATGATTGCAGCTGAAACCTATTATGAAACGGTGGGGCAGAACTGGGAACGTGCGGCCATGATCAAGGCCCGCATTGTTGGCGGCGACCGGGCGGCCGGCAACGAGTTTCTGGAAATCCTGCGACCGTTCGTATGGCGCAAACATCTCGATTTCCTTGCCATTCAGGACATCCATTCGATCAAGCGCCAGATCAATGCCCATAAGGGCGGCAGCAAGATCAACATTCCCGGCCATAACATCAAGCTTGGCCGCGGCGGCATTCGCGAGATCGAATTTTTCGCCCAGACACAGCAACTGATCTGGGGCGGGCGCGAAGTTGCGCTACGTGGCAAGGCGACATGTGACACATTGCGCGCCCTGACCAAATTCGGACAGGTATCCGAGGAAGTCCGCGATGAAATGCTGGCGGCCTATGAATTCCTGCGCACGGTCGAACACCGGCTTCAGATGATCAATGATCAGCAGACCCAGACCCTTCCTGATACGGATGACGGTCTGCGCGCCCTTGCGACATTCCTTGGCTATGCGACGCTTGATGCGTTCAAGGATCATCTGCTGCTTCATCTGCGCAATGTTGAAAACAACTATGCCGAACTGTTTGAAGATGACACGCCGCTGACCGGGGACAGCACGACCGGCAATCTGGTCTTTACCGGCACCGAAGACGATCCCGACACGCTTGCCAATCTGCGTGAAATGGGGTTTGAGAATGCCGAAAATGTATCGGTTACGGTGCGCGGCTGGCATCACGGGCGTTATCGCGCCACCCGGTCACGCCGGGCGCGTGAAATTCTGACCGAATTGATGCCGACCCTTTTGGGGGCACTGTCGAAAACCACCAACCCGGATATGGCATTCCGGGCCTTTGACGAGTTCCTGAAAGGTCTTCCGGCCGGGGTTCAGCTGTTCTCGCTGTTTACCGCGCACCCGGAACTGCTTGAACTTTTGGCCCAAATCGCCGGAACCGCCCCGCGTATGGCCAAATATATCGGGCGCAACGCGTCGGTTCTCGATTTCGTTCTGATGTCGGGCTTCCATGAAGAATTACCCGATGCCGACAGCATGCTGGCAGAACTTGATGCGCGTCTGTCGCGCGAAGACATGGTCGAAGACTGGCTGGATGTGGCGCGACGCTGGGCCAATGACCAGAAATTCCAGATTGACGTTCAGACCATCCAGAACCGCCAAACCCCGCACGAGGCCGGTCGTGCACTGGCCGATGTGGCAGATGTTGCCATTCGCGCCCTGTTCCCGCGCATTGCCGATGATTTCGCCGCCAAGCACGGTACCTTTGCCGATGGCGGGCTTGCGGTATTTGCACTTGGCAAACATGGTGGGCAGGAACTGTCCCCGGGGTCGGACCTTGATATGGTGTTCATCTATGATGTGCCCGAAGAAGCCGAAGAGTCCGATGGGGAAAAACCGCTGTCACCCGGGCATTATTTCATCCGGTTAAGCCAGCGTTACATCAACGCCCTTTCCGCCCCCACCGCCGAAGGTGTTCTGTTTGAAACCGACCTTCGCCTGCGGCCCAGCGGGTCAAAAGGCCCGCTGGCCACCCATTTCAAAAGCTTCGAAGCCTATCAGAACAATGAAGCCTGGACGTGGGAGCACATGGCGCTTACGCGGTTGCGCCCGGTTTATGGGCCGCAATCGCTGTGTGACAAGGTGATTGCCACCACAACGGCCGTTCTGCGCAAGGAACGTGACCCCGATCAGCTGGTGCGCGCGGTCTATGACATGCGCAACCGCATGGAAGCCGGCAAAGGCGACAATCACCCCTGGGCGATCAAGATGCGGCGCGGCGGGCTGGTTGATCTGGAATTCATCGCGCAATATTTGCAACTGCGCCACGCCCATGACCATGCCGACATTCTGTCGCCAACCACACGCGATGTGTTCAAACGGCTTGGCACGGCCGGCATTCTTGAAAATGAAGAGGCAGAATTTTTGGCCAATGCCGGGTCGTTCTGGCTGGCGCTTCAGGCAATGCTGCGCCTGACGACCGAAGGGCCGTTTGATCCTGCACGGGCCAGCACCGACCTGCAACAGATGCTGGCACGGGCCGGAAAATGTGACGATTTCGCAAGCCTTCAGGACAAAATAGAAACCACGGCAACCCGGATCAAAACGATCTATGACCGGATCATCGCCGATCCGGCCGAAAAGGTCAGCCCGCCCGAAACCACACAATAGCCGGATCGAAATGATCCGGCTGGCCTTGCCATCCTTATAAAGGATTGTATTTTCAGTGCGGAACGGATCGCACAGCGACACAGACAGACAAAGGATGGAACATGACACTTGAAGTAGGTGACAAGGCCCCGGATTTCGAATTGCCAACCGATGGTGGCAACAGCATCAAGCTGTCCGATCTGGCAGGCAAACCGGTGGTGATCTATTTCTATCCCAAGGACATGACACCGGGCTGCACCACGGAATCCTGTGAATTTCGTGATGCCGAGCCGGACTTCAGCGCCGTCGATGCCCAGATCATCGGCATTTCCAAGGACAGTGTCAGCCGCCATGACAAGTTCAAGGCCAAACATGACCTGAACTTCATTCTGGCATCGGATGAAAACGGCACCGTGTGCGAAGATTTCGGCGTCTGGAAAGAAAAAAGCATGTATGGCAAAAAATTCATGGGCATTGAACGGTCCACCTTTGTCATTGATGGCAGCGGCGTCATTCGCAATGCCTGGCGCAAGGTAAAGGTCAAAGGCCACGTGGCAGAGGTTCTCGAGGCCGTTCGCGCCCTTTGATCAAAAAAATGACACTCGTAGCAGACCCATTGGTCCCGTTACCCCGCAAGGCCCGGCAACTGATTGCCGGGCCTTTGTTTTTTGGCCTTCGCCGACTTTAAAATTTAACCCGCCAAACTGCCAAAACGGCCATTCCAACACATTGATTTTGTTGCCTTGGGTTACATGTCAGGATAACAATTTACATATGGGAGTTTGGGTGAAGGTGCTTTTCACCTGTTCAGAGAAAACAAACCGGCACGCCGGCAAAGCAGGTATTGCTATGAACAAAAATGTTGTTGATCTCGACGATCAGATGCTTGCGGATTTTCGCGATGAGGCACATGACATCATCAGTGCGATTGATGTCCATCTGCAAAATGCGCGTGGCAAAAGCGATCCCGCACACCTGACCTCTATCCAGCGCGAAGTTTTCAACTTGCGTTACAAGGGCAAATCGGTTGCGGCACCACTGATCAATCTGACCAGTCATCGTCTGGCCGATTACGTCACCACCTGCAAGGAACTGAATGAAGGTTCCATCGAAGATATCCAGGCCTTTGTCGACAAGATCCAAAGCCTGCTTGAAGGTGACATGACCGCCGGCGGCACCGATACCGCGGAATTTGTCCGTGAATTGCCGTCCAAACGTGCCCCTGACATTGATCCGAACTGGCTTAAAAAGGCCAATGTCGAAGCATTGCTGGTGATCCCGCAGCGCTCCATGGCGACCATTCTTGAACGCGAACTCGCCGCATGCGGTTATCGCAGTTCCGTGACGCAGACCTCGTTCGAGGCCATCGAACTTGCCGTTCGCACCCGCCCCGACTTCATCATTGTTGCCAAAACCATTGATGAGCTGAGCGGTGTTGATCTGGCCAATGCGTTGCAGGCCATGCCAAAAACCCGCGCCATCCCGACGGCTGTTCTGACGTCCGATGCACCGAACCACCCGTCCTTGCAGGATCTTCCGTGTCGCACGGCAATCATCCGCAAGGGCAATGCATTTGGTGAAGATCTGGCCGAGGCCCTGGCACGGTTCAACATCACCTGATAACGACATATCCGTAGGCAGCACATTAACTGTCACGATGTATCACAAGGGCGGCGCGCGAATTTGCAGGCCGCCCTTTTGTTTGGCCATTGACCATATCCCCGGCAGATGGCAGACAAAGCCGATCTGAAAATCATTCTGAAAACCGGGCCGTCATGACCAAGCTTACCCTTGCCGAAGCAGCCAAACGTGCGCTTTTGACCGAAGATGCGACCGAAAAAGCCGATGTAACGGCCGAACTCGCCGCGATGTGGCGCAATGGCGAGATTACCGAGGTCGGGGCAACCGACCTGCCCGATCGTCCCGGTCGCCCGGCCAAGCCGGAACTTCTGGCACCAAACAAAATGCCCAAGCGCAAAAAAGGCAGTGTCCAGGGCCGCATCGGGCTTTTGCATGCCCTGGCCCATATCGAGCTTAATGCCATCGATCTGGCCTGGGATCTTTGCGTGCGCTTTCCCGAAGCCGACATGCCGCGTGATTTCCACGATGCCTGGGTACAGGTCGCCGATGACGAAGCCCGGCATTTCAAAATGATCAACAAGCGTCTTGGTGAAATGGGTGCGACCTATGGTGATTTGCCCGCCCATGACGGCCTGTGGCAAACATCGATGGATACGGCCTATGACATCCTGCCACGTCTGGCCGTGGTGCCGATGGTGTTTGAGGCGCGCGGGCTTGACGCAACGCCGCCCACCATTGAACGTCTTTTGGCGCATGGGGATACGGAAAGTGCCCGTATCCTTAAAATCATCGCCCATGATGAAATTGCCCATGTTGCTGCGGGGCGCAAATATTATGAATATGTCTGCGATCAGCGTGGCCTGCCCTATTACACCACCTGGCATGACATGCTGCGCAAACATTTCCGCGGACCTCTCAAACCGCCATTCAATGACGAAGCCCGTTACGAGGCGGGCATGCCGCCGGATTATTATCAGGACTATGTTCTGGAACTGCCGGGCGAGGCAGACGATCTTTAGGCCCGATGTCGCGAACTGGGATTTTTAAAATTTGACCCAGCGCAAAGCGTGCATAAGCAATCAGGTTTAGCCTTTTTCCGAGAATGAGACAGCCGCACCGGTGCGGCACATATTCCATTCCGTCAGGAGGCACGACCATGCCACGCACTATGAAGGCCGCCGTCGTTCGCGCGTTCGGCAAACCGCTTTCCATCGAAGAAGTGACCGTTCCGAAAGTCACGCCGGGAAAAATCCTTGTGAAAATCGAGGCATCGGGTGTCTGTCACACCGATCTTCATGCCGCCGAGGGTGACTGGCCGGTCAAGCCTAATCCGCCCTTTATCCCCGGCCATGAAGGTGTCGGCATCGTTGCCGAAGTTGGCGAAGGGGTTACGTCCGTCAAGGAAGGCGATCGGGTTGGCGTGCCGTGGCTGCATTCGGCCTGCGGACATTGCCATCACTGCATTACCGGGTGGGAAACCCTGTGCGGCGAGCAGCTTAATACCGGTTATTCAGTCAATGGCGGCTTTGCGGAATATGTTCTGGCTGATCCGGACTATGTCGGGCATCTGCCCAAGCCGCTTGAATTTGGCAATGCCGCCCCGGTTCTGTGTGCCGGTGTGACCGTCTATAAGGGGTTGAAGGAAACCGAATGCAAACCCGGTGAAACGGTTGTGATTTCGGGGATTGGCGGGCTTGGTCACATGGCCGTGCAATATGCCAAGGCCATGGGCATGAAAGTCATTGCGGTGGATATTGCCGATGACAAACTGAAACTCGCCCGTGATCTTGGTGCGGATTGGACCCTGAATGCATCCGAGATCGATGTGGTATCGGAAGTCCAGAAACAGATGGGCGGTGCCAACGGTGTTCTGGTGACCGCTGTTTCACGCGCCGCCTTCAAACAGGGTGTCGGCATGCTGGGTCGTGGTGGCACCATGTCGCTGGTTGGTCTTCCGCCGGGAACGTTCGAACTTGATATCTTTGATACGGTTCTGTCGCGCAAAACCATTCGCGGTTCGATCGTCGGCACCCGTGCCGACCTTCAGGAAGCGCTGGAATTTGCAGGCGACGGCAAGGTGCATTCGCACTTTACGACCGAGCCGATGGAAAACATCAATTCGATCTTTGACCGCATGCGCGATGGCAAGATTGATGGCCGTATCGTGATGTCGATCTGATCAATCTTGATATCCCGAGATGCAAAAGGCTGCCATCTGGCAGCCTTTTGTTTTCAATGTCACGCGGCACGCGCCAGCATGGCGGCCTCGTGATCAAGCAGCCATTTCTTGCGATCAAGCCCCCCGGCATAGCCGGTCAGTGTGCCGTTTGATCCGATCACGCGATGACATGGCACAATGATCGACACCGGGTTCAGCGCATTGGCGCGTGCCACCGCGCGCACGGCCTTGGCATTGCCAAGCTGATCGGCCAACCCGCGATAGGATATGCTTTTGCCACTTGGGATCGTGATCAGGGCATCCCAGACCGATTTCTGAAAATCCGTACCGATCATGTTGATGGCATCAACCGGAAGCGGCACCACATCACCATTGAAATAGGCATCAAGCCAGTCGATCACCGATTTTGGGGTGGCAGTGCGATCTTCGACCCAGTCGAGTTTTTCGAACCGCCGGGTCTGGATGGTTTTCAGACGATCATCATTGTTTTCGAAATCGAGATGCACAAGCTTGC
Organism: Thalassospira sp. MCCC 1A02491; assembly: GCF_001613785.1. NCBI lineage: Bacteria > Pseudomonadati > Pseudomonadota > Alphaproteobacteria > Rhodospirillales > Thalassospiraceae > Thalassospira > Thalassospira sp. MCCC 1A02491. The sequence continues at coordinate 75,986 of NZ_LPVX01000023.1, forward strand.
CGTCAACGGTCGCCAGAGACAATTGGCCAATCGGACTGGCATAGCGGGTTACATAGATTGTCGTTGTCATCATCCTTCTCCTTCGAGTGCGGACCACAGATATTGCGCGGCATAGGCCCGCCATGGGCGCCAGCTTTCAGACAGGGTATCAAGTGCCTTGGCCTTGTCCGGTCCGCCGCCCATCGCCGATGCCTTAAGGATGCCAAGATCCGCCGCCGGAAAGGCATCCGGATCGCCAAGCCCACGCAGCCCGAAATAATTAAGCGTCCAGGGGCCGATACCCTTTATCCCCGTCAAATCGGCAATCAGGGTTTCGCCCGATTTCTGATCGGATGCGCGATCCGCAAACAGTTCAATGACATCGGCCAATGTTTGCGCACGACGGGTGGTAAGTCCGATGGATATCAGCTCCTGACCGACAAGCTGTGGCGCATCGGGAAACAGATGCTTCACCCCGGTTCCGGCAACAAGATCGCCCGGCAATTCGGCACCGAACCGTGCGACAAGACGGCCCGCCAAAGTGCGCGCCGCGGCAACCGAGACCTGTTGACCAAGAACGGCCCGCATCGCCAGTTCGAACCGGTCCCAGCATCCCGGAACGCGCAGCCCCGGGCGCTTTTCAATCAGGGGGGCAAGCAGCATGTCTTCGGCAAACTGTGCCGTGATTGATGGCACATCGGCATCCAGATCGAACAGGCGTCTGACCCGTGCGCCGATTTCAAGCACCGCTTCGCGGGCGGGCCCCCGCAGGATCACATCCACCCCGCTTTGATCCGGACTGAAATGACAGATCATAAGCCCGACCTGATCGCCCATGGCAAAGCCGCGCGCATAAATGCGATCCCGAACGGCTTCCAGCCCCGGAATGGCGCGGGCCCGGAAGAATGCCAGAAGATATTCGGCATCAAACGGCTGACGGGCACGCAATCGCAAAATCAGATCGTCATTGCGCGGCGCAAACGGATCATCATCGCCCCTGTCATCGGAACGGGCCTGCGATGATTTAAGTTTGATCCCCCGGCGAAAGGCCGTCGGGGCCTGTCCATAGGCCTGCTTCATGGCATCATTGAACCGCCGCAAACTGCCATATCCGGCAATATCAGCAATTTCAATCATGGTCAGGTTGCTATCAACAATCAGCTGGCGCGCCCGCAAAAGGCGTCTGGCCTTGGCATGTTCCTGTGGCGTTACACCGGTATGTTCCTTGAATATCCGGCGCAAATGCCGGTCCCCGACCCCAAGCCGGTCGGCCAGATCGGCAATCGATCCAGTTTCAAGCACGCCCTGATCAATCAGGCGCACGGCACGGGCCACCGTCGCGTGGACACCGGCACTGGCCGGACTTCCCGGCGCTGCTTCGGGCCGGCATCGCAGGCACGGACGGAACCCGTGGGCAATTGCGGCCTCGGCACTGGGATAGAATTCCACATTGGCACGCTTTGGCGTGACCGCGGGGCAGATCGGGCGACAAAAAATCCCGGTGGTCAGAACCGCGGTATAAAACCGTCCGTCAAACCGGCGATCACGGGTTTTGAGTGCCTGATAGCATATATCGTTATTGAGCTGTTCCATGCCCGGCAGTGTATCAGAACCGGCAATCAAAACTCGCCAGATTCGGACTCAGACGTCAAATCCCCCGATACCGTCAGTTCAACGGGATGTCATTGTCGGATTTGCCATTCTGATACTGGGCAGACAAGCGGTCATATTCATGGGAAAGCGCCTTGGCCCGGGCGATATAATCCGCCCGCTGATTTTCAGGAAGATCGGCAATCATGCCCATGATCGAATGGCTTTCCCAAAAGGCATTCGATTTGTTGTATTTGCCGTCCTTCAGGGTGAAGACTTCCTGCATGATTTTCAGATCATGGGGAATGGCAAAGGCATCGCGGGAATCTTCGTAAGAAAAGAAATAATAAAAATTGTCAAAACCCGCCCAGGTGATGGCGGACAAACACATCGAACAGGGTTCGTGGGTCGACAGGAAAATCAGATCCGAAGTCGCCGGGCGCTGATCTGCGGGGATTTCATAGAACCGTTTAAGACAATGCACCTCGCCATGCCATAGCGGGTTTTCGGTTTCATTGTTGGTTTCGGCAATCACCAGCGCCAAATCGGCCTTGCGCAGGATCGCCGCCCCGAAAAGCTTGTTGCCATCAGCAACCCCCATCCGGGTCTTGGGCAGAATGTCGTTTTCCAGAACAGAAAACAGCTTGTCGAGAATGTGCTGATCCGGGGTGATGTCTGACATGTTGGCGGTCCCTGATGAACTGGCGTGTTGTTTCAACCATTTCACCGGTTCAGGACCGCCATGCCAACTGTTTTTAAGCACTCCGGGCGCAAAACAGTGATGCGCCCCACATGACAATCAGATGCCACGCAAGATCCCGTCATTATCGGGGACCTGGCGACGTTCAGGGGGAACAGGAACATAAAAATCACGGTTCAAAAGGGTTGTGACCGCGATCAATGTCGGGGATTTCGTGTCACGTACCTTGGTGATCAGGGCATGATCCACCGGTTTCATTTCACGAATTTTGACAACCTCGAAAACCGGACCGTTGGGAGTAGCAAGTTTGAACTGGTCGCCGACTGCGACCGGACCAAGGGACTGTTGGGCCATTTGGGACTTCACCTGACAATAGATGTTTGCTCTGAGCAAGCCTGCCAGTGACCAGTCGATGTCTGGAATTTTGTTTATAGGCGGCAGGTCTCGCTTGGCCACACCATGGCAAAGCTATTCGGCAATTCTGTGACAGAAATTGGATTTTTGGGGGCAAACCGCCTTTTTCCGCCGCCTGGCACCCTGCCCGATTGCAGCGACTTGGGGTCCGAATCAAAACACCCCGCCGGGAAATTGGCGGGGTGTTTTGTAATTTCAACCGGTTAAGGGCAACCGATCAATCGATATCTTCGATCTCGCCAGCCGAACCGGTAACCTTGGCGGCAAGGGCGGCTGCCATAAAGGCATCAAGATCGCCGTTCAGAACGCCCTGCGTATCGGATGTTTCGGTACCTGTGCGCAGGTCCTTGATCATCTGATAGGGCTGAAGAACATAGGAGCGGATCTGATGGCCCCAACCGATATCGGTTTTGCTGTCTTCGACGGCCTGTGCTTCGGCTTCGCGTTTTTGCAGCTCTGCCTCATAAAGACGGGCTTTGAGCATCTTCATCGCGGTGTCGCGGTTTTTGTGCTGAGAACGGTCGTTCTGGCACTGTGCGACAATACCGGTCGGAATATGGGTAATACGAACCGCAGAATCGGTACGGTTAACGTGCTGACCACCGGCACCCGATGCGCGATAGGTATCAACACGAAGATCCTTATCGAGGATTTCGATATTGATATCGTCATCAATCACCGGATAGACCCAGACCGACGAGAAGCTGGTATGGCGGCGTGCCGAACTGTCATAGGGCGAAATACGCACCAGACGATGCACGCCCACTTCGTTCTTGAGCCAGCCATAGGCATTGTGACCGGTGATCTTGTACGTCACCGATTTGATGCCGGCTTCCTCGCCCGCGCTTTCTTCGAGCATCTCAAGCTTGTAGCCCTTGGACTCTGCCCACCGGTAATACATGCGCGCCATCATCGATGCCCAATCCTGTGCCTCGGTACCACCGGCACCGGCATGGATTTCAAGATAGGCGTCATTGGCGTCTGCCTCACCCGAAAGCAGGCTTTCGAGTTCACGCTGGGATGCGATTTCACGAATGGCACGCAGACCTTCCTCGGCCTCGGCAACCGTTTCGGCATCGCCTTCGGCTTCGCCAAGCTCGATCAGTTCTATATTGTCTTCGAGCTCCTGGGCGAGCTTTTTATAGCCATTGATGGCATCATCAAGCTGGGTACGTTCACGCATGACTTTCTGCGCATTGGCGGCGTTGTCCCAAAGGGTCGGGTCTTCGGCCAGTGCGTTCAGTTCGTCGAGGCGTCTAAGAGCGTTATCCCAGTCAAAGATGCCTCCTCAGCAGTGCCATCGACTGCTTGATTTCATCGACCAATGCCTGTGCTTCGGCGCGCATTGATGTCTCCGTTATTCATCAGAAATTTGTTGGGCCCCAGACCGGTTTGGACAAACCGGCTGCGGCAAACTCGGCGCAGCTTATAGCAGTTTTTGCCGCGGTTGAAACCCCTGCAACCATGCAAAAACCCGGCAAGATTTCCCTGCCGGATTTTAGATGTCTTCATTCAGGCCAGATCGACCGGTCAGCAAATCCGTCAGTAAATGCCGCCCGGTCCTGAAACCGCGCCATTGCCACTGTCAGAACCGCCAACACCGCTGTAGCCGCCATCAATGACATTGTCATTCGATGCCGGAATGGTCCCGGGTTTGAAAGCTTCCCAGATCACGTCCTGATCACCCGGACGGGCCGGAATGCCGGTACGGGCTTCGACGCGGACCATGCGAATGCCCGGCGGGGTACGGAACGGAATGGCTTTGGTGCCTTCGAGGGCACCGCGCATGAATTCCTTCCAGATCGGGGCTGCGGCACTGGCACCCTGTTCCTTGTCACCAAGGGAACGGTTGTCATCAAAGCCGACATAAACACCGACCGCAAGGTCAGGCGAGAACCCGACAAACCACGCATCGCGTGAATCGTTGGTCGTGCCGGTTTTACCAGCCAGCGGATAACCAAGTTCGGCAATCGTGCGGCCCGTGCCACGCGACACCACGCCTTCCATGATATGGACCATCTGGAACGCGCTTGCCGGGTCGGTCAGCTGTTCACGGGTATCGGGAAGATCAGGCGGCATCTGATTGCGGAAGGCAACGTCCTGGCACTGGGCGCAATCGCGTTCGTCCCGGCGATAGATCACATTGCCCCGACGGTCCTGAATACGGTCAATCAGGGTCGGTGTAATTTTCTTGCCACCATTGACCAGTTCGGCATAGGCCGCGGTCAGGCGCATCACAGTCGTTTCCGCCGCACCAAGCGACATGGACAGAACTTCGGGCAGATCATCGACAATACCGAACCGTTCGGCATAATCGGCAACAATCGGCATCCCGATGGTCTGGGCAAGACGCACGGTCATCAGGTTACGCGACTTTTCAATCCCCAGACGCATGGTCGAAGGACCATAGAAATTGCCGCTATAGTTACCCGGTTTCCACTTGCCAAGTCCCGGCCCCTGATCGATCACGAAAGGCGCATCAAGCACCAGGGTCGAAGGGGTAAAGCCCTGATCAAGGGCGGCAAGATAGACAAACGGCTTGAAGGCCGAGCCCGGCTGACGACGGGCCTGGGTTGCGCGGTTGAATTTCGACAGATCGTGCGAAAAGCCGCCCGACATTGCAAGAACGCGACCGGTATGCGGGTCCATCGCCACCAGGCCCCCGTTGGCATTGGGGATCTGGCGCAGGCCATAGGTGTTTGGCGGCAGTTTTTCGCCATCAAGTTCAGCGAAATGTTTGACGTAAACAACATCACCGGGCTTGAGAACATCAGACGGACGATTGACCACCGGGCCCAAAGTCTGACCTTTTTGCCAGGGCCGTGCCCATGTCAGGAAGCGCAACGGAATGCGGCCCTGCTCGCCCGATTTAAGGCCAAGGGTCGCCTCATTGGCATCGGTGCCAAGCACAACCGCGACATCCCAGGGAATATCGCCCGGGGTTTCGACTTCGCGCAATTTCTGCTGCCAATTGTCATTCAGATCGATCTGGGTGATCGGCCCGCGCCAGCCATGACGACGGTCATAGGCAACGAGCCCGTCAAACAGGGCCTTGTCGGCAACACTTTGCAAGCGCGGATCAACGGTCGATCGCACCGAAAGACCACCGTCATAGAGCATGCCTTCGCCGTAACGATCAACAAGCTGGCGACGGACTTCCTCGGCAAAGAAATCAGCCTGATAGGTATCCACCGATTCACGGGATTTTCCTTCAAGCGGCGCAGACCATGCGGCCTGTGCTTCGGCCTCTGTGATGTATTTTTCTTCAAGCATCCGGCCGATGACCCAGTTACGACGTGCCTTTGCCTCGTCATGGTTGCGGACCGGATGGTAATTCGAAGGCGCCTTTGGCAAGGCAGCAAGATAGGCTGCTTCTTCGATATTAAGCTCATCAAGCGACTTGTCGAAATAGCGCAGCGACGCCGCCGCAACACCATACGCCCCGCTGCCCAGATAAATCTCGTTCAGATACAGCTCAAGGATATGTTCCTTGGAAAATGCCCGTTCGATACGGAAAGACAGGATCGCTTCCTTGATCTTGCGTTCATAGGACACTTCGTTGGTCAGAAGAAAGTTCTTGGCGACCTGCTGGGTGATGGTCGATGCGCCAACCGGGCGACGACCGGTGCCGATATTGACAACGTTGGTAACCGCGGCACGCAAAACAGACGCGAAATCAATCCCGGGATGGGAGAAGAAGTTCTTGTCCTCGGCCGCGACAAAGGCATCAATCACCTTGTGCGGGATGGCGGTGATCGGCACAAAGACACGTTTTTCGCGTGCATATTCTGCAATCAGCGCACCGTCAGATGCATGAACACGTGTCATGACCTCCGGCTCGTAATCTTCAAGCTGGGTGTAATCGGGCAGGTCCTGACCAAAATGCCAGAAAATCGCCAGAACGCCGGCGCCGCCTGCGATCCCCATCAGAAACAGAAAGCCGAAAATACTAAGTAAAATGCGCATATAAGCAGGTCTTTTTTCGTTTTGTTGGCCTGAGGTTGCGCATATTCATGCACAATCATCAGAAATGCAATGTCCCAACGGATAACCGTTTCCCGCAGGGCGATCCCCGCACTAACCACTATTATAGCGGCAAAAAAGTGACGAGGTTGTGACAGCTCTCACTTAAGGGAACTTTTAGTTTAGCAAAACCTGCATATGACTGACCATCTGCCCGCTTAAAAAATGTCGATGCCGGCAAACGGAGCAGACCGGAAGCGTTCAGGGAATGCAGTTCCCGTGAACATCGCTGCTAGAATTTGTGCTTTTCGAAATAGATATCAATTGCCCGCAAGACGGCCTCGGCAATCTTTTTGCGATGGGCCGGGCTTTGCAGCAGCTTGGCATCGGTCGCATTGGACAGATAACCCATTTCAAATAGGGCCGACGGGATGTCAGGCGCCTTCAGAACGGCAAATCCGGCAAAGCGGTGTGTTCTGCGTTGCAGTTCGATGCTTTTGGACAGCTGGCTGACCATGTTGGCGGCAAGCGTTGCCGACAGGTTCATGGTTTCGCGCTGGGCCAGATCGATCAGGATGCTTTGCACCAGCGAATTTTCATCGGAAAGATCAATACCGGCAATCACGTCGGCCTTGTTTTCCTTTGACGCCAGGGCGGCGGCTTCTTTGTCCGATGCGTTTTCAGACAGAGTATAAACCGAGCCACCGCGATGTTTGGGATTGGCAATTGAATCCGCATGCAGTGATATGAACAGATCGGCACCGTTTTTGCGGGCGATTTCAACGCGCTGGCGCAGTTTCAGGAAGACATCCTTGTCACGTGTCAACAGCACGCGATAGCGCCCCGATGCCGTCAGGGTATCGGCAAGCTGCCGGGCCGCGGCCAGTGTCAGGTCCTTTTCATAGACATTGCCAACCCCGATTGCGCCCGGATCAACACCGCCATGACCGGCATCAATCGCAATAAGCGGCTTTTCATCGCCACCACGACCGGATTTGACCGCCACATCCACACTTTGTTCTGTAGCGCTGGTATCATTGCGGCTGCGTGCGGAATAGGCTTCCATGCTTTCGCGTGACGCGGTCAGGAAGGCGTCGCGTTTTGCCGGTTTCAGATCGACAACCAAACGGTTGGGTTTGCCGCCTGATGACGGCAATGCGAAAATTTTGGACACCAGTGACGGTTCGGCAACATCAAGAACGACACGGAACGTACCGGGTTTGAACAGGCCATAGCGCAATCCCGAAATAAGCCCGCCCCCCGATGTCACCTTGCCGGGCGGGGCGCTCCAATCGATTTCGGGCATGTCAATGATGATGCGATAGGGATCGGGCAGCAGGAAATAGGTAAATTCGACATCGCGATCAAGATCGATGACAAAGCGGGTATAATCCGGATAAACGCCCAGACGCGCCCCCAGAACCTTTGCCGCCTGTGCATTGGCAGTCGATGTTACAAGCTGGACTGAAAACAGCAGCAAAAACAATGCGATCGCAAGTCTTGCGAGTTTTTGAAAACCCGAAGACAACGAAGCAGATCGCACATGGGAATATGTGTTTGCATGCGGTGAATTCATCTGTCGTGCTTGTGCCTGGTTACCCTGCCAAAGGTGAGATAGTCGCTTATAGCAATGCGTTGGTTAACGGGCAATTGACCAAAGCAAGAAGTTCCAAAGACGCGTTTTGCCGCCTTTGTCCCATCCCGTTAAATCGCCAACCGGGCAAAAACATCGCGTTTTCATGGATTTGCCCGCATTTAATCGCCAAAGGCGAAACTGCGCGGAATTCTTCGCCTTTTGACGGATCACTGTCAGAAAGTCGTCATATGATGCAACAAAACTGTTTGTCGCAGGCGAATAAACCGGATATGTTGCACCCGAGATTCCTATGCTTTGTGGTATGAAACTTAAACGCCACCAGGCTGAGGACGCGACTAGACCAGTTCTTACGGTCGGTGTCTCGGTGACGCGGCAATTCCCGCTCCCGATAGAGCCCTCCTGAAAAAGGCTGCCTTGGCGCGCTCGAAAATACGCAACCTATTTTTGTTTCAACATCAAAACCAGGTCCGAACCGGAAGAGCAGCCGACACGCGATGAACCAGAGACATACAGGACATATCGCGACCCTATTGGACGGCGCCTCCGGTCACGCCGGTTTGTTTGCATATCAGCGCAGCAATGCGCGTAGCATTGAACTGGCGGGGCCTCCAGGAACAGGTTCCGAATGGTTAAACGCATGCTTATCGATGCAACGCACGCGGAAGAAAGCCGCGTCGTTGTTATTAATGGAAATCGCCTAGAAGAATACGACGTCGAGACATCGACCAAAAAACAGATCAAGGGTAACATCTATCTCGCCAAAGTGACGCGAGTAGAACCGTCGTTGCAGGCGGCCTTTGTTGACTATGGCGGAAACCGCCACGGTTTTCTTGCCTTCAGTGAAATCCATTCCGACTATTACCAGATCCCGGTTGCCGACCGCGAAGCCCTGAGCCAGGGTGGCGCACAGGTCAAGGACGCCGAAATTGTCGAAGACAATATTGGCGAAACCGACGACAGCCCGAAAAAAGAAAAGAAATCGACCCGTTCGCGTTCGCGCCGCAAACCGCGCGCAAAGGACAAGGACGAAACCCAGGACGCATCAGAATCAGATGCGACTGATGGGGAAACCGTGGTTGATGCCGATGCAGCCAATCCGACGGATGGCGCATCTGAGGGCTTGGTTTCTTCTGATGAAGAAGAAACCAAGCCGCGCCGCCGTCGCACGCGCAACCGTCGCAAAAAATCCGACGATGCCGACGCACAGGCAAGCGATGCGTCTTCTGACGAAGCAGCATCGGGTGATGCCAATGCAGACGCCGATGGCGGTTCTGATGACGACAATTCCCCGTCGGGTGGCAATGCTGCCATGTCGGCGGACGTCGCAGAACTGAGCGTTGATGTCGACGCCGACGGTGACGACAACGAAGAAGACGCACCGTCTGCTGATGCCGGCACCGAAGAAGAAGAGATCGAAGATCTTGGCGGTGACGACACCGACGAATTCGTTGAGTCGCACAGCCGTCAGCTTCAGAAACGCTACAAAATTCAGGAAGTCATCAAACGCCGCCAGATCATTCTGGTCCAGGTCGTCAAGGAAGAGCGCGGCAACAAGGGTGCTGCCCTGTCGACCTTCCTGTCGCTGGCTGGCCGTTATTGCGTTCTGATGCCCAACACCCCGCGTGGTGGCGGCATTTCGCGCAAGATCACCAATGCCAAGGACCGCAAGCGTCTGAAATCGATTCTGGCCGAGCTGGAGATTCCGGACGGCATGGCCGTGATCGTTCGTACCGCCGGTGCCGAACGGACCAAGGCCGAGATCAAGCGCGACTTCGACTATCTGATGCGTCTGTGGGATCGTATTCGCGAAACCACCCTTCAGAGCCAGGCACCTTGCCTGATCTACGAAGAAGCCGACTTGATCAAACGTTCGATCCGCGACCTTTATGCGCGTGATGTGGATGAAGTTCTGGTCGAAGGCGACGACGGTTACCGGGTCGCCAAAGACTTCATGAAAATGCTGATGCCGTCGCATGCCAAGCGTGTGCAGCCCTATAAGGATCAAGGCGTGCCGCTGTTCCATCGTTTCCAGGTGGAAAGCCAGCTTGATGCGATGCTCAATCCGGTCGTACAGCTTAAATCCGGTGGCTATATCGTCATCAACCCGACCGAAGCACTGGTCGCGATTGACGTGAACTCCGGCCGTTCGACCCGCGAACGCAATATCGAAGAAACCGCTTACAAGACCAACCTTGAAGCGGCCGAAGAACTGGCACGCCAGTTGCGCCTGCGTGACCTTGCCGGTCTGATTGTTGTCGACTTTATCGACATGGAAGACCACCGCAACCAGGCATCGGTTGAGCGCAAGCTGAAAGAAGCCATGCGCAATGACCGTGCGCGCCTTCAGATCGGCCGTATCAGCCCGTTTGGTCTGCTTGAAATGTCGCGTCAGCGCCTGCGTCCGTCGCTTGTTGAAAGCGCGTTCGAGGTTTGCTCGCACTGTCGTGGTGTCGGCCTTGTCCGTTCGATCGAAAGTGCAGCCCTGCATCTGCTGCGCGTGATCGAAGAAGAAGGCATGCGTCGCCGGTCCGGGGCGCTTACCGTTCATGTCGCAAGCGAAGTCGCGCTTTATATCCTGAACCGCAAACGTGATTCGCTGGCCGAAATCGAACAGCGTTACGGCTTTACCGTCATGATCTTTGGCGATGACAGCCTGATTTCGCCCGATCACCGCATTGAACGCACCCGTGCGAAAAAAGGTGACGAACAGGAAGAAGCTGCACCGGTTCTCAATACCGACAGTGTTTCCCTGACGGCGATTGAAAGCCCGGTTGAAGCCGACGACGAAGAAGAAGAAACCGTCCGCGGTGATGATGACGATCAGGGTGGCAAACGCCGCCGCCGTCGTCGCCGCCGTCGTGGTCGTAACGATGATCGTGATGATCGTACCGAAAACCAGCAGGACGCCGCAGACAGCGACGCCGAAGATGCTGATGGTTCGGATCGCAACGGATCTGATGATGATGACGAAGACAGCAACCGCAAACGCCGCCGTCGCGGCAAGCGTGGGGGGCGTCGCCGGTCGCGTCGTCAGGACTTTGACGGTAACCGTACCCGGTCGCCCAATGATGATCCGGCCCTGACGGCAGCACGCCGCAACCGTGATCACGAAGCACCGGACGGTTCCGAAGAAAACACCGTGATCGACGCCGAAAGCGAAGGTCAGGATGCTGACAGCTTTGATCAGGAAGGTGTCCGCGCCGGTCGTACCCGCAGCACCACCGCCCCGGCCCCGGCCCGTCCGCGCCGCGATCGTAACGACAACCGTCGTAACCGTCGTGACCGCAACAGCCGTCCGGAACGTGGCGAAGGTAGCAACGAGCGCGGCGATGTCAAAAACATCCCGATCCAGTCCGGCCCGGCACCCGAAGCGGTTGCTGAAAGCAAACCGGACGTCGCAGCGGCCCCGGCCAGCGCACCGGCAGAAGTAACCGCACCGGCCCCGAAAGCCGAGGCCCCCAAGGTAGAAGCCCCGGCTGAAAAGCCGGCAGCACCGAAGCCGGTCGAACCGGCCAAAACCGAGGCACCGGCTCCTGCGCCCGCCCCGGCCCCGGTCCCGGCCCCGGCGGCTGAACCGGCCAAGGACGAAAAGCCGAAGCCGAAAAAACGCGGCTGGTGGAGCCTTGGTCGCTAAGACCCTAGCTACAGACAAATAAAAAGGGCTGCCCGTCGGGCAGCCCTTTTTCGTTACAGGCGTTAAGCGGTTAACGTTTCCAGTTCTGCAACGCCTTGACCGCACCGATCATGGTTGCTTCGCTATGTGCGAACGAAAAACGCACATAGCCCTTGCCACGCATCCGGTCGAAATCGGTGCCCGGTGTGGTGGCAACGCCGGTTTCTTCGAGCATCTGGCGACAAAATGCTTCGCTGTCTTTGGTCAGTTCGCGCACATCGGCATAAAGATAGAACGCACCATCCGCCGGGGCGAATTTGGTGAAACCGGCCTTGGGCAGACCATCAAGCAGGATTGCACGGTTGCGCGCATAGGCCGCGATATTGGCCTGAAGTTCGTCTTCGCAATCAAAGGCCGCGACCGCCGCGATCTGTGACAACGCAGGGGCCGAGATAAACAGGTTCTGCTGCAAGCATTCGACTGCCCGCATCAGATCGGGCGGGACAATCGCCCAGCCCAGACGCCAGCCGGTCATGGAAAAGTATTTCGAGAAACTGTTGATGATGATCGCCTCATCCCCAAATTCAAGGGCGGTACATTCGGCGACATCGCCAAATGAAATGCCCTGATAAATCTCGTCACTGATCAGGCGAATGCCATTTTCACGGCAATAGGTTGCCAATTCGCGATAGGTTTCAACATCAATCATGCTGCCTGCCGGGTTGGACGGGCTGGCAACGATCAGGCCATCAACCGGCTCATCCAGATCACGCAGCATCTGCACGGTCGGCTGGTAATGCGTTTCCGGTCCTGCGGGCAGGTTGACGGTATCAATGCCAAGCGCGCTTAGGATGTTGTGATAGGCCGGATAGCCCGGTGCGGCCATCGCCACCCGATCCCCAGCATCAAACGCCGCAAGGAAGGCCAGAACAAAGATTGATGACGATCCGCTGGCAACGCATACACGCGATGGATCAACCGACACGCCGAATTTGGTTTTGTAATGCCCGGCGATGGCTTCGCGCAGGGGATCAATGCCCATCGCATTGGTGTAACCGATCAGATCGGCATCAAGTGCCCTGGCGGCAGCTTCGCGTACCTTGCGTGGTGCGGGTGTGCCGGGCTGGCCGACTTCAAGATGGTAAACAGCTTTTCCTTCGGTTTCGCGCGCATTGGCGGCACGCATCACATCCATAACAATAAAGGGCGAAATTGCCCCGCGCTGTGATTGTTTCAAAGCCATTATGTGGGGTCCTGGATATTGATCAAAAGCAACAGGGCAGGATGACCCTGCCCTGTGGAAATGGTGTGGTTATCGCACGCCCGCCATGCCGCCGCCGGCAGGATCGGCAACAAACTGGCAGCTTTCGGGATGGGGTGGCACCCCTTCAAGACAACGAATGACATTGACCGACGATGTGCCACTGGAATTCAGCGCAACACCCGATGCAGCACCGGCACCGATCAGGTCTTCTGCCATGGTGGCAATCTGCTTGGTTGCACCGGCAGGCGTCCCGGTTCCGGCAATGCCGTAATAATATTCCCAGACAAAGGGGTTCACCATCAAAGCCGGCCCCATCAGCGGCGTTGCCGCCTGTGCCGCATCACCGGCAGCAAGGTTCAAGCCAAAGGCATCGGCACCAAGTCCGGCACCAAACGGGGTGTTCATAGTGGTCATGCAGGCCACGGCATTGGCCGCGCGGTCAACAACGACAAAGCCGCTGCGACCCGACATCGGCTGTCCGGCCATGTTTCCGGCATCAATATCGGCAAGATAGCGATTAAGGATATCGGCCACATCACTGCCACCTGAAATCACCGCCGGTGCCGTCGCCGCACGTGGCGGATAGGCCAGATACAGGATTTCGTTACCGTGTTTGACCTCGGTCGCCGATTTCCATTCCGGGCGATAGTTGCGCAAATCATCAGCCGTCAGCGTACCACCGGCATTCTGGACCGCGGCGGCAATATCGGCACCAAGCGCCCCGTTATAAAAATCCCCCGGCCCCTTGACCCGAAGCGACGTCAGCAGGGCTGCAAGGTTCACAGACCGGATGCGATCACCAACTTCGAGCAATTTACCATTCGGCATAAAGGTTTCGCGCAAGGCCGGGCTTGCTTCGATGCGATCGCGATTGGCTTCGATGTCATTGACCAGCGACCGTGAAACCGGCACGCCAAGGCGGGCATATTGTTCCGCCGCACTCAAAAGCGACGCCCATTGCAAACGCCCGAAACGCGCACTAAGCGCATAAAGACCGCGCGGCACGGCCGGGATGGTCGTTGCGGTCTGGCCTGCGCTGGTGCGCGTGCCCGGACGGGGCCAGAAATCAAGAACTTCGACTTTTTTGGCTTCGCGTTCATGCACAACGCACACCCCGCCACCGCCGATCCCGGCGACCGACGGTTTGGTCACGGTCATGGTCGCGTAAAGCGCAACAGAGGCATCCGCCGCCGTCCCGCCAGCCGACAGAACATCCCGTGCAACCCGGACGGCGCGCGGCTCATCTGCGACCACACCACCGAAATATCCGGTCACTGCCCCTATTTGACCAAGATTTTCTGTATTAGTACTACTGCAGGCAGCAAGACCGGCAGTCATTGCGATTGCGAACGCGATCCGCCATGATGGCTTGCGCGTCGGCATTGAACCGACATCAGTCGAACGAAAATATGGAACGCACATTTTGCTCAGACGCATTATTACTCTCACTGCCATTTTCCTTGTTGCCCTGCCTAGCACGGTTTTGGCGCAGGGTCGTTCTTTTATCCGCGATACCGAGATCGAGGAAACCCTTCGTCTCTATGCTACGCCAATCTTCAAAGCGGCGGGGCTCGATCCGAATGGTGTGTCCATTTATATCGTTTCTGACAACAGCTTGAACGCATTTGTTGCCGGTGGCCAAAAGCTTTTTATCAATACTGGGCTGTTGTTAAAAGCAGAGACTCCCGAACAGGTTATCGGGGTGATGGCTCACGAAACCGGTCACATTACCGGCGGGCACCTTTCGCGCGTACATGATCAGTTGCGTAACGCATCGGCAATTTCAATCCTTTCGACCATTGCGGGCGTTGCTGCCGGTGTGGCCGCAGGCCGGTCTGATGTCGGTACCGCAGCGATTCTGGGCGGGCAGAATATCGCCACCCGAAACTTTTTGGCATATTCGCGAACCCAGGAAAGCAGTGCTGATCAGGCCGGTGTCAAATATCTGACGGCGGCGGGTATTTCCGCGCGCGGCATGATGGAATTCATGGAAACGCTTGAAGGTCAGGAATTGCTGAGTACGGCAAGCCAGGACCCCTATATGCGAAGCCACCCGCTGACCACGGAACGTGTCGAGTTTCTCGAAAACTATGTTGCGAATTCAACGCTGAAAGACGCCAAGGTCAGTGACGATCTGTATGAACGTCATGCACGAATGCGCGCCAAGCTTTATGCCTTCACCAATCAAAAGCAAAATACGTTGCGCACCTATCCCGAAAGCGACACCAGCGTCGCCGGGCAATATGCGCGTGCCATTGCCTATTACCAGAATTCCGAACTGGCCCCTGCCCTTGAGATCATCGAAAACCTGATCGCGGTTGAACCGAACAACCCGTATTTCGAAGAACTTAAAGGTCAGGTTCTGCTGGAATTTGGCAAGGCACAAGAAGCCATTGCCCCGCTTGAAAAATCAACAGAACTGTCAAACGGTGCGCCTTTGATCCGTCTGTTGCTGGCGCATGCGATGATTGAAACCGGCGATAACAGTTATCTCGAAGCTGCCAAAACCAACCTGATGGGCGTGTTGTCACGTGAACGCGGCAATGCATCGGCATGGCGTTTCCGCGCCATTGTCGAAAACCGTCTTGGCAATGAAGGCGAAGCATCCCTGTCACAGGCTGAATACAGTCTTCTGACCGGCGACCGTCAGGCAGCAAGCTATCACGCCGTTCAGGCCGACCGTAAACTCGACAAGGGATCGGCCGCCTGGTTGCGTGCACAGGATATCTTGCAGGCCACCAATCCGGACGGAAAACCCGGCAAGGACGCACCGAAGTGATCGGGCCTTGGCCGCATTTCGCGCCAATGTCCGCAATCTTCAAAACATTTCCGGTTCTCAAACGCTTTTTGGGCGTTTGGGTACTGGTGATGGCAACAAGCCAGATCACGGCCTGTGCCCTTCCGGGGGCCGGGGTTGATGTCGGTGGTGATCTGAAACTTCTATATGCGCCCTTTTCGCTTGATCATCCGCCGCGCTACTGGACCGTTGATCAGAAACCCTACGCAAGCCAGGATTTGAGCCGGACATCGGCGTCAGCGTCAGATCTGCCATTACAATGGTCTGACAAGGATGGCCGGATTGCGCTGGCAGCCCGTCCGGGGCTTGGATCGTTTGAATTCGGACGCCGGACCAATGTTATTGTTCTGGCCTCGCCATATCTGTCGTTTGACTGGCAATTCAACAGCACGGCCCAGATTGGCGACATTGAATTGGAACTCGGATTTCGCCGACAAAGCCAGGGAAGCTGGCGGGAAGGTGATCTTGGATCGGGCAAACCGGCAATTGACCAGCTTGTCCGCATTCCCGTCGGACAGCCATCAGTTCAATATGGTGAATGGCAGCGCGAATATTTTGATCTTTCGACCCTTTATCGCCGGTACTGGCCAGAAGCCAGAAGCGACGAGGTGCGCCTTGTCTGGATCGGGATTGTTCCGGGTCGCGACCATAAACCTCCTGTGAGTGGGATCACCTATCTAACGCATATTTTACTTTCCCGTTAGCGGCCTGATCCCGTATCACAGAACCAACTCTTAACCGTCAGGCCATAAGCGGCCACAGTCACAGAAGGACACCCGATGAATTCCAAGATTGTAAAACGCTTCCTTGGCTGCAGCGCGATTGCCACGACCATGCTGTTTGGTGCTTCGCTTGCGCAGGCCGATGAAACGCTGAGCGATGGACAAAAAGCCGCCGTCGAAAGCCTGATTGAAGACTATCTTTTGAAAAATCCGGATGTGCTGTTGCGCGCCATCCAGAATGTTCAGGTCTGGCAGGCCACCGAAAAGGCCCGTCAGCAGGCAGAAGCCATCACCCCGGTCTGGGATGCGCTGGTGGCTGACAGCTCGGTTCCGTCTTTGGGCCCGGTTGATGCCCCGGTCACTGTAATCGAGTTTTTTGACTATCATTGCGGCTATTGCAAGCGTGCCTTTGATGGCGTGATGGATATCGCCAAGGAACATGACGGCAAAGTCCGGACCATCTTTGTTGAATTCCCGATCCTGCGTGAAGAAAGTGCCACGGCCGCACGCGCCGCACTGGCCGCCGACAAGCAGGGCAAATATATGGAAATCCACGAAGCCTTCATGGCCAACCGTGGCCTTCTTGATGACACCCGCATTGACGAGCTTGCCGCATCTGCCGGTGTCGATGTTGCCAAAATGCGCGAAGACATGCAGTCGCCCGAAATCGGCGGCATGATCGCCCAATATGCGGCAATGGCCCGCACCGTTGGCATCAGCGGAACGCCCGCCTTTATCATCAATGGCACCATGGTATCGGGCGCGGATATGGATCGTGTCAATGCGCTGGTGAAAACCGGGCTTGAAGAAGCATCCTGATTTTTCGCCCCCTGCGCCATTGTGACAACATTTGCAGTCACACCGTTGCGCAGTCCGAACAAAACGACAAAGGCCCGTTTCGATTTCGAAACGGGCCTTTGTTTTACGCAAACAGCATTCAGATCAGATGATCCCCGCCAGCGGGGATGACGGATCTGCATATTTCTTTTTGGGCATGCGACCAGCCAGGAAGGATTCGCGTCCGGCAATGATGGCATGCTTCATCGCGCGCGCCATGCGGATCGGGTCCTTGGCCCCGGCAATTGCGGTATTCATCAGAACCCCGTCACAGCCAAGCTCCATGGCAACGGCCGCATCCGATGCCGTCCCGACGCCAGCATCAACCAGGACCGGCACATTGGCATTTTCCTTGATCAGGGCGATATTGACGGGGTTAAGGATCCCCATGCCCGACCCGATCAGCGATCCCAGCGGCATGATGGCGCAGCAGCCCATATCTTCAAGCATCTTCGCCTGGATGGGATCGTCGCTGCAATAAACCATGACATCAAAGCCATCCTTGATCAGGGCTTCGGCCGCCTTAAGCGTTTCGGGCATGTTGGGATAAAGCGTTGCCTGATCACCCAGCACTTCAAGCTTTACCAGATTCCAGCCGCCTGCTTCACGCGCCAGACGCAGGGTGCGCACCGCATCATCGGCGGTAAAGCAACCCGCTGTATTGGGCAGATAGGTATATTTCTTCGGATCGACATAATCGACCAGCATCGGCTGGTTGGGATCGGTCAGATTGACACGGCGTACGGCAACCGTGACGATTTCGGCACCTGATGCCTCAATTGCGATTTTGGTTTCCTCGAAATCCTTGTATTTGCCGGTGCCTACCAGCAAACGCGACGAGAATTTTTTACCGGCAACGACAAAACCGTCATCATCAGCGGCCGCCAGATCGGCTTCCCCCGAACCGCCACCGATGAAGTGGACGATCTCAAGCTTGTCACCATCGGCAAGAGCCGTTTGCCCATAGGCTGTTTTGGGCACGATTTCGAGATTTCGCTCAACCGCGACCTTGGTTGCGGCAATGCCCAACTGGCCCAGCAGTTCTTCTACATTTGCGGCATTCTCGATAGTCCGGTCTTCACCGTTGATCGTCAGAAGCATCTTTTTCGTTCAATCCCTGTGGTATCAAAATCTTCATGATTGCCGCGCAGTATGCGCAGCTGCCCTGCCCGAGGCAAGCTGTCTTGTGATGAGCAGAGCCGGTTATGACCAGTTATGGACAAAGTCCGGCTTTGTCCATGCAGACATCCGATGCCCCGGAAGTCGTCGCAACGACGTTCGATAATGACAAAGCAGCGATGCAATGCTGCATTGCCGATGCTTATTGCAACGTTGCGTCAGACTTTGGTCGTGTTATAAACGCAGCACCAAAAGTTGGGCGTATGGTCGGAAAACGGCCCTTGAAACGCCTGAATGGATGTCTGGGATAAGATGACATTGCACGTGATCAAGGATCGATGTGAAGTCAATGACACGGCTGTTTGCCTTCGGGCCATCTGCCATGAAGACAACAACAAAGGTGAACTGGTTGACTGGTTTCAGGAAACCCGACAAGAAGATTCTGGCATTCTTTGCGATGCTGGGGCATATACGCACACATCGGTTGCGATCCTCGATGCGATTGGGGCATCAGATTTGCCGATGATCGAGGTCCATCTGTCCAATATTCAAAAGCGGGACGCCATAAGACTTTTGTCAAACGTCTCAAACGCTGCAAACGGTATGATCTATGGCTTTGGCGACCAGAGTTATAACCACGCCCTGGATGCCATGCGCGGATTGATCCACACACCATCATAAAAGATATCGAAATGAGCAAGTTCAACATCGACAATGACGCCATTCGCCAGCTCGCAGAGCTGCTGGACGACACCAATCTGACCGAAATTGAAGTTGCCGCTGGTGACAACCGCATTCGTGTTGCCCGCCAGGGCACCATGGTTGCAGCAGCCCCTGCTGCACCGGTTGCTGCCGCTGCTGCGGCGCCGTCTGATGCGGCATCCCATCCGGGCGCAGTGAAATCACCGATGGTCGGTGTTGTTTACTTTGCACCGGAACCGGGTGCGGCTCCGTTCATCTCGGTCGGGTCGACCGTTGCCGAAGGTCAGACCCTGATGCTGATCGAAGCAATGAAGACCTTCAACCCGATCCGTGCGCCGAAATCGGGCAAAGTGACCCAGATTCTTGCGACCGACGGCCATCCGGTCGAATATGACGAACCGCTGATCATTATTGAATAAGCCGGGGTAAGAACCGCATGTTCGACAAAATCCTGATTGCCAACCGCGGCGAAATCGCGCTTCGTATTCAGCGCGCCTGCCGTGAAATGGGCATCAAAACTGTCGCGGTGCATTCCACCGCCGATGCGGACGCCATGCATGTGCGTCTGGCCGACGAATCGGTCTGCATCGGCCCGGCAGCATCCAAAGACAGCTATCTGAATATTCCGGCCATCCTGTCGGCAGCTGAAATCACCGGCGCCGAAGCCATCCATCCGGGATATGGCTTCCTGTCGGAAAATGCCGATTTCGCAGCCATGGTCGAAGAACACGGCTTTGTCTTTATCGGCCCGACCGCGGAACATATCCGCATGATGGGCGATAAGATCACCGCAAAGCAAACGGCCGAAAAACTTGGCATTCCGTGCGTTCCGGGGTCCGATGGCGAAATCGCCACCGTTGACGAAGCCCGCAAATGCGCCAAGGAAATCGGTTATCCGGTCCTGATCAAGGCATCGGGTGGCGGCGGCGGTCGCGGCATGAAAGTCGTTGAACGCGAAGAAGACCTTGCCGAAGCATTTTCCATGACCCGTAAGGAAGCATTGCAGAACTTCGGCAATGCTGCGGTTTATATGGAAAAATATCTGGGCAAGCCGCGCCACATCGAATTGCAGGTCATCGGTGACAGCCATGGCAACGCCGTTCACCTGTTTGAACGTGATTGCTCCTTGCAGCGTCGTCACCAGAAGGTTCTTGAAGAAGCACCGTCTCCGACCCTGACGCCGGAAGAACGCGAACGCATCGGTTCGACCGTTGCCAATGCCATGATCGGCATGGGCTATCGCAATGCCGGCACGATCGAGTTCCTGTATGAAAATGGCGAGTTCTATTTCATTGAAATGAACACCCGTCTTCAGGTGGAACATCCGGTCACGGAAATGATTTCCGGTGTTGACCTTGTGCGTGAACAGATCCGCGTTGCTGCGGGCCTGGAACTGTCATTTAAACAGGAAGACCTTGAAATTCATGGTCATGCCATTGAATGCCGTATCAACGCAGAAGATCCCAAGACCTTTGTCCCGTCGCCGGGCAAGATCAAGGAATATCATGCACCGGGCGGCCTTGGCGTGCGCGTCGATAGCGGTATCTATACCGGCTATTCGATCCCGCCCTATTACGACAGCATGATTGCCAAGCTGATCGTACATGGCCGTGATCGTGAAGAATGCATGATGCGCCTGCGCCGTGCGCTGGCCGAATATGCGATTGGCGGTATCAAAACCACCATTCCGCTGCACCAGACGCTTCTGGCGAACCCGGACATCCAGAAAGGGGATTATGACATCCACTGGCTGGAAAAGTTCATGGGTATGAAGAAAACTCTGTGATCGATCCGGATACAGACATCAAACGGGAACCTTCGGGTTCCCGTTTTTTTATGGCGCGATTTCAGATCACCCGGCATTAAATAATTAATCTTGCGCCGATAAACTTGACCATGGATCCCGTCATGTTTGATATGACACCTTGTCTGAAATGACGGCGTTCTCATATGTATTTTGACGTCAGATAGACAGGACAAAAACAATTATCACTGCGATCATGTCGAACCAGCTGACCCCTGATCTGTTGATCCGCGCCTATTCCGTCGGTCTGTTTCCCATGGCTGAAAGTCATGATGATCCAACCCTTTACTGGATCGACCCGGAATGGCGGGGTGTATTGCCGCTTGAGGGCTTCCACGTCCCGCGCAGCCTGAAAAAGGCCGTGCGCAAAGGCATCTATAAAATCCATGTCGACCGCGCCTTTCCCGACGTTATCCGTGCATGTGCCGAACAGACCGATACCCGCGACGATACCTGGATCAATGACAATATCCTTGAAGCCTATTGCGCGCTTCACAAGATGGGCTGTGCCCATTCGATCGAGGCCTGGAAAGATGGCGAACTGGTCGGCGGGCTTTATGGCGTCAGCCTTGGCAAGGCATTCTTTGGCGAAAGCATGTTTTCGCGTGCCACCAATGCATCAAAGGTCGCACTGGTTCATCTGGTTGCCCTGATGCGCCAGGGGGGATTCAGCCTTCTGGATACGCAGTTTGTGAATGACCATCTCAAACAGTTTGGCGTTCTGGAAATCCCGCGCGAACGATATCGCAATGAACTGGCCAAGGCATTGGCCGGACGCGCAAATCTTCCGTTCGAGGTCGAACCGGAATTTCTTGAACAAACGCTTTCGGGCGGCGATAGTTAGGGGCAGAACCCAGCGGTTCCGGATTTACCCGCCCACCACGCCACCGAACGAGCCATCAGATGAATATCCGCCTCGCAACCGATCAGGACATCCCCGCCATTCTTGATATCGTCGCCCCGACATTACGGTCCGGGGAAACCTATGCCATCGACAGTGATCTGAGCGACGATGACGTCATCAAATACTGGATGGCCCCGGACAAGGTGACGCTGGTCGCCGAAGAAGACGGCAATGTTGTTGGCACCTATTACATCCGGCAAAATCAGGGTGGCGGCGGATCGCATGTCTGTAATTGCGGCTATATGACATCCCCGAAGGCCAGCGGCCGCGGCATTGCGCGCCGCATGTGCGAGGATTCGCTTGTCCGCGCCAAGGAGCTTGGCTATCGCGCCATGCAATTCAATTTCGTCATCGCCAGCAATGCGGCGGCTGTTCATTTATGGCCGAAACTCGGCTTTGAAATTGTCGGTCGCCTGCCCGGTGCCTTCATGCACCCGACCCTTGGCGAAACCGATGCATTGGTGATGTATCGCAAACTCTAGAGCCTTTTCTGTTCAGATTGAAATTGCTCCGGGGTATTTTTGCCCCAAGACAGAAAAAGGGCGGGCACCATATGGCACCCGCCCCTTTTTGTTTGAAAGCTGATTGATGCCCGATCAGAACCTGATCAGAACAGGAAACGCACGCGCAGCGTACCGTCGATGGCAGCAAGTTCCTTGCGCACGCCGGCACCCGGTTTGATTTCCTCGTCAACTTCGACGACGACATATCCAACGCCGCCTTCAGAACGCAGATACTGGCCGCTGATATTGATGCCACGCGATGCAAAGACATCGTTGATTTTCAGCAGCACGCCCGGAACGTTGCGGTGAATGTGCAGGAACCGGGTGTGGGAACGATCCTTGACCGGAAGCGATACTTCCGGGAAGTTGACCGCGCCAAGGGTCGAACCGTTATCGGAATACGTGATCAGCTTGTCGGCCACTTCGATCCCGATATTTTCCTGTGCTTCTTGGGTGGAACCACCGATATGCGGGGTCAGGATGACGTTATCCATACCACGCAGCGGGCTTTCGAATTCTTCATCCTTGCCAGCCGGTTCAACCGGGAACACGTCAAGTGCTGCACCTGCCAGATGACCGCTTTCAAGAGCAGCCGCCAGATCTTCGATCACGATCACGTTGCCACGTGCCGCATTGATCAGGTGCGCGCCCTTTTTCATTTTGGCGATCTCAGTCGCCGTGATCATGTTTTTGGTCTGCTCATTGGCCGGAACATGAAGCGACACCACATCGGATTTCGCCAGCAGTTCGTCCATCGATGCACAGGCGGTCGCATTGCCCATGGCAAGCTTGTTGATCACGTCAAAATAAATGACGTTCATGCCAAGTGATTCGGCCAGAACCGACAGCTGCGACCCGATATGGCCATAGCCGATAATACCAAGCGTCTTGCCGCGGGCTTCGAACGATCCCTTGGCGTTTTTAAGCCAGCCACCATTATGAGCCGCCGCATTGCGCTGCGGGATGCCACGCAGCAGCATGATGATCTGGCCCAGAACGAGTTCTGCCACCGAACGGGTGTTCGAATACGGCGCATTGAAGACCGGAATACCGCGCATCGCAGCAGCGGTCAGGTCAACCTGGTTGGTGCCGATACAGAAACAGCCGATCGAGGTCAGCTTGGAGGCGGAATCGATGATTTCTTCGGTCAGTTTGGTGCGGGAACGGATGCCCAGGAAGTGCGCATCGGAGACGACGGACTTCAGTTCGTCCGCGTCGAGCGCAGCAGGGTAATGGTCGACATTAGAGTAGCCGGCCTCTTTGAACATCTTTACAGCGTTTTCATGGATACCTTCGAGCAGGACGATCTTGATCTTGTCCTTCTCCAACGAAAGTTTGCTGTTCACGGCGCACCATCCTTTTCTTCGCGAGGGCGACACGGGATAATCCCCGAGCCGTTTATCAGGCCGTTCCATAACGGCCCGTGGACCAATGAAATAGGGCCTTGAAGCGCGTCCGTCAAAGGCTTTCCCTTGCGTAAATGTGCATTGCCCCTATCTTCTGAACGCATATACCGGCTAATGCGTACAAAAACAAAGACCCGCACGGGTCACCAACCGCATGACAGCCTGATCAGGGGATAAAGAATTGCCTGCCGAAATCAAAACCGTCACCGATATCCACACCATCGGCCAAGCCCAGTGGGATAAATGTGCCGGTACGGACAATCCGTTTGTCAGCTTTGCCTTCTTGTCGGCGATGGAAGACAGCGCATCGACAAATGCGCAAACCGGCTGGCAGCCGTTTCATCTGGTATTGAATGATGAAGCAGGCCAGGCGATCGGCATTGTGCCGCTTTATGTCAAAGCCCATTCTTACGGCGAATATGTGTTCGACTGGAGCTGGGCCGAGGCCTATGAACGGGCGGGCGGAAAATATTATCCCAAACTGCAATCAGCCGTGCCGTTTTCCCCGGTTCCGGGCCCCAGATTGCTGGTAGCCAATGACCATCCCGATCCGGATTCCGTACGCCGCATCCTGATTGACGGGTTGGCAATGCTGCCCGAAAAGCTTGGCATGGCGACACTGCATGTGACGTTTTGTCACGATGATGAAAGCCGCCTGATGGAAGATGCCGGTTTCCTGCGACGCAGCGGCATCCAGTATCACTGGCATAATCGCGACTATCAGAATTTTGACGATTTTCTGGCCGCACTGAATTCGCGCAAACGCAAGAACCTGCGCAAGGAACGCAAGCAGGTTCTTGAAGCCGGATACCGGTTTGAATCACTCCGCGGTGATGACCTTAAACCCCATCACTGGGACCGGTTTTACCATTTCTATCGCGATACATCCGATCGCAAATGGGGACAGGCCTATCTGACCCGGACGTTTTTTGATCTTCTGCATGAAAGAGTGCGCGACCGCACGGTTCTGGTGGCGGCTTTTCGCGATGATGAAATGGTTGCCGGTGCGCTTAACCTGATTGGCAACGATACGCTTTATGGCCGCAACTGGGGCACGATCGACCGCACGCCGCTTCTGCATTTCGAAACCTGCTATTATCAGGCAATCGATATCGCCATTGCCCATGGCCTTAAAACGGTCGAGGCCGGCGCACAGGGTGAACATAAAATCCAGCGCGGCTACGAGCCGGTCATAACCCACTCGGCACATCTGATTGCCGATCCGGGGCTTCGGCGCGCTGTCGAGCAATTCCTAAGACAGGAACAAACCCATATTGCGCAGGACCGGGACTATATCCTTGCCGAACACAGCCCCTATCGCAAGGTTCAGGCCCCCGACTAAATCACGCCGGCTAATTCACGCCGACTAATTCGCCCTGATAAAATCGCGCTTCCCAAATCACGCGGACCAAATCCCCGCGGGCAGAAGCAGCCGGCCAAAACAGCATCGCCAAAACAAAAAGGCGCAAGGTTCCCCTTGCGCCTTTTGAATGATCATTTTCAAGCAGGCCTAGACAGTCCGGACGTCATCCAGGAAGCCGTTGACATGTGTGCGTAACTCATCGTTAGCAGCGGCAAGTTTGCCAACACTGTCGAGCTGTCCGTTCGACAAATCACCGCTTTCCGTGGTCGCCACTGCAACGCTTTTAACCGCGTTGGAAATGGCGATATTGCCGTTTGCAGCGCCTTCGACACTGCGCGAGATTTCCTCGGTCGCGGCCCCCTGCTCTTCGACGGCACTGGCGACAACCGACATCAGTTCGTCGATTTTCTGGATCGTGTCGGCAAATCCGCGCACGGCTTCGGCCGCGGCACCGGACTCACTTTGCATTTCAACGATCTTTGCCGTGATTTGCTCGGTCGCCTTGACGGTCTGGGATGCCAGATTTTTGACTTCGCCCGCCACAACGGCAAAGCCTTTGCCCGCCTCGCCCGCGCGCGCCGATTCAATCGTTGCGTTCAGGGCCAGAAGGTTGGTCTGATCGGCGATGTCACTGATCAGATTGACGACTTCGCCAACACTTTGGGCGGCTTCGTTGAGTTTTTCCACCCGTTCATTGGTCCGTTCGGTCTCACCGACCGCAATCTGGGTGATTTCGGTAACCCGGGCAATCTGCGACGAGATTTCCGAAATCGACGCCGAAAGCTGTGCGGTTGCCGATGCCACCGTTTCGATATTGGTGGATGATTCTTCGGCCTGTTCGGCCACGTTCTGGGCATCCTGATTGGCCCGAACCGCATGTGACGTCAGGATTTCGGATGCAGAACGGACTTCATCAAGGGCCGCATTCACCGAACTCAGGACATCCTGGATTTTTTCGTCAAATCCTTTGGTCAGGACACCCATTTTCTTGGTGCGGGCGACCTGGCGTTCGGCTTCGACTTTTTCCTGTTCGGCCATGCGGGCACGTTCGCGGGCATTCTCCTTGAAGACTTCAAGCGACTTGGCCATTGCACCGACCTCGTCATTGCGCTTCATATCAAGCGTTTCGATATCGAGGTTGCCCGATGCAAGACTGCCCATGGCTTCGGTCATTTTGCGGATTGGCGTTGCAATCATCCGCGACAGCGTCCCACCGAACAAGGCGGCCATCGCAATCAGCAGCACAACACCGACACCCAGTGTAACCTGGAAAATCTGCATGGCCTGATCGACCTTGCTTTCGACATCAAGCACAAGCTGGTCAATCGCCTTGGCCAGATCACCGGCAATCATGCTGACGCGATCGGACAGTTCACGCGGTTCACCCGATGCTTCGATCGCGCGAGCATGGTTCACCGTCAGATAGTGACGCATCAGCTTCGCCTGTTCGCCGGCAATCTCTTCCCAGCGGTCAATTGCGCCATCCATTTCCTCGATCAAGGTCGCGATATCGGCATTGATCGAGCTATACCCCTTAAGCACGTCGGTGCGGGTGTCGATTTCCTCAAGCGACTTCTGATAGCTGAGCAACCCTTCGCGGTCGCCAGTGGTCAGGAAATAGATCAGTTCCTGGCGGGCCATCAGATAGGCGCGGTCAAGGTTGCGATAATCGCGTTCAAAGGTTGAAAGATAATCGCGCTGTTCATTGGCGTTTTTGACCTGCATGGTCGCAAACATGCCCGCGGCGGCAACCATCAGGATCACGGCAATCATGATCGCAAAACAGGTTGTCAGTTTGGCGGGGATGGAAAGATCCTTAAAGAAATTCATGGCGTTTCTCCCTACTGACTGCCGCGCCGCACGAGTTCATTCAAATTGACCTCAATGGTCACAGCGCCAATCGCCTGCTGGTTTTCGTCGCTCATGGTCATGTTGAGCTGGGAACGCCAGGAATCAGACTCTTCGTTATATTCTGCTTCGTCGATAAAGACGGCGTTGGGCCCCTTGGGGAAAGTATTCTGGAACTTGCCCTCGTCGCCCTGCCAGAAGTCCGACGTGATCGAACTCTGTCCGACATTCAAGCCCACCGCATCCATGACGAAAATTTCGGCATAAAGACCGCCGGAACGGGCCTGCACCTGGGTCAGATAACTGGAAAGCGGATTGGTAAGAATGGCCGCCACAAGGGGCTGATCATCGGCTTCGCGTTCGGCGCGCCATTGTTTGTCCGCGGCGTCAATCTGATCCTGCGTCATGTCTTTTCGCAGACGGTTCTGGGAATTGATCGACAAAGCCACGACCGGGTTGGCCAACCATCCCCGGATATCCTTGATAAGCGCATCTGTAATCAGATCATTCGGATTGCCTGGCAGCTCTGCCTTGGCCATGGCAGCCTGCGGCACAGCAAATATCGCTGCCGCAAGTATCCCTGTCAGGACCATACTTCTCGTAGACTTCATCGGTTTCCCTCCCACAGCTTTGTTTGCAGCCAAGAAAGCACTAACTAAAAGTATAGGTATTTATACCAAAGGAAAAGCATCCATACAACTTTTTGTTAGAAACAAGGCATTAGCGGAAGCGCACGGGTAGACTTCCACACGATTCAATATGTGGATTGCGGGCACATCGACAAGAGTACCAGTTACAAGCTTTTGAAATCCGGGAAAGAAAAAAGCGGCGGAAAAACCGCCGCTGAGTTTGGTTGGGACACGAGCAAACTGCAGAAGATTACGTTGTTCCAGGCGCGAAACGCGCCCCTGCAAAGAACAACTGTCCGACATGACATAAGCAGGAAGCGTGCCAACTTTTTAAATCCGTGAAAAATCGCAATTTTTAGGGATTTTTCATCGAAACCGAACCTGACCATCTCAACAGGTTCAAATGATCTTTGCATTTCAAAATGCAAAGATTGCAAAATGCAACAATCAATCTTTGCATTTTGCAAATTGCAATTCCAAAACACGCAACAGGTCTGACTTTCACCGGGCAATCAGCGGCGGCGCTTTTTCTTCTGCGCCCCGAAATTCAGCAAGGCTGGTGCTTTTTCGATGATTTCTTCAAGAATGGATTTGGCCGTTTCCAGATCATCGCGCGCGGATTCATCAAGCTGACTGATATAGCGCGGATCAGAGATCATGCGCTCTGCCTCGTATAAAGTGCGCAGCTCGCTCTGAAACATTTCGCGCGCACCAAGCGGCAGGTTTTCCTTGGCACTCATGACAAAGAAGAACTTCAAACTGGTCTTGATCACCAAACGCAGCATCAGGACCTGAAGCTTATGAAACTGGCCTTCCAGTTCTTCTTTTTTCGGATGCGACTCAAGCTTGTTCATCCGCTCTTTGATCACCAGCGACAAAGCCTTGAAGTTATCGACCTCCTCGCGGAAGGGTCGATACCCGGTAACATCCATCTTGTCGGTGGTTTTTTCCAGATTGTCGGCCAACGCAATCAGCTTGCGCGCACGCAATTCCAGCCGGGAAAGGAATTCCTCGACCTCTGTTCGATATTTTCTTTGTGCAGCCTGGCTCATCGTGTTCTGGCGTTCTTATTTTAAAATTGTGCCCGGGAAACAACATCCCGGGCACAATTTAACCGCCAATGATTAACAACACACCAAGTCCGGGTGTCGTTTTACCCTTCAACCATTTCCGGGTTCTTTTTGACGTGTTTCTTGTCATCGCCATCTTCCGGATAGCGGAAGATGACCGCATCGTCTTCAATATCGACAAGCACGGCCCCGCCTTTGGAAAGCTTGCCAAACAGAAGCTCCTCGGCCAGCGGCTTTTTGACATGCTCCTGAATCACACGACCCAACGGACGCGCACCAAAGGCAACGTCATAGCCACGTTCTGCCAGCCAGCTTCTTGCGGCTTCGGTAAGTTCGATCGACACATTCCGATCCGCAAGCTGGACTTCAAGCTGCAAGATGAACTTGTCGACCACCATCTTGACCACTTCGGGCTGCAGATTGGCGAACGGAATAACCGCATCCAGACGGTTACGGAATTCCGGGGAGAAGGTGCGCTTGATCGCCTCTTCATCTTCGCCGATCCGCATTTCGCGCTTGAAGCCGATGGGCGGCTTGGCCATGTCCGATGCACCGGCATTGGTGGTCATGACCAGAACCACATTGCGGAAATCAACGGTTTTGCCGTTATTGTCCGTCAGCTTGCCGTGATCCATGACCTGAAGCAGGATGTTGAACAGGTCCGGGTGAGCCTTTTCAATTTCATCAAGCAGAACCACCGCATGCGGGTGCTGATCAACAGCATCGGTCAGAAGACCGCCCTGATCAAACCCGACATAGCCCGGCGGCGCACCGATCAGGCGCGACACGCTGTGTCGTTCCATATATTCCGACATGTCAAAGCGGATGAATTCAATCCCCATGACGGTTGCCAGCTGTTTGGTGACCTCGGTCTTGCCAACCCCGGTCGGACCGGAGAAAAGATAGCTGCCAATCGGTTTTTCAGGTTCGCGCAAGCCCGCACGCGCAAGCTTGATCGCACTTGCCACCGCCTCGATCGCCTTATCCTGACCAAAGACAACGGTTTTCAGATCACGTTCAAGATTTGCCAATGCCTTGCGGTCATCGGTCGAAACCGATTTTGGCGGGATGCGGGCAATTTTCGCGACGATTTCTTCGACGTCGCGCTTGCCCACCGTGCGCTTGCGCTTGCTTGGTGCCATCAACATCCGCGATGCACCGACTTCGTCAATCACGTCAATCGCACTATCAGGACGCTTGCGGTCATTGATATAGCGCGATGCCAGTTCCACCGCCGAACGCAGGGCTTCGTTGGTGTATTTGACCTTGTGATGATCCTCGTAATAGGGCTTCAGCCCCTTGAGGATCTTGACGGTATCTTCTTCGGACGGTTCTTCGACATCGATTTTCTGGAAACGACGAACAAGGGCGCGGTCCTTTTCAAAATGACCACGGAATTCCTTGTAGGTCGTCGAGCCGATGCAGCGCAGCGAACCGCTGGCCAATGCCGGCTTGAGCAGGTTGGACGCATCCATTGCCCCACCCGATGTTGCCCCGGCACCGATCACAGTGTGGATTTCGTCGATGAACAGGACCGCACCTTCGTATTCTTCGAGTTCCTTGACGACCGCTTTCAGGCGCTCCTCAAAGTCCCCGCGATAGCGGGTCCCGGCCAGCAACGCGCCCATATCAAGGGCAAAGATCGTGGCATCCGCCAGAACTTCGGGCACGTCACCATCATTGATACGACGCGCCAGCCCTTCGGCGATGGCGGTTTTGCCAACACCCGGGTCGCCCACATAAAGCGGGTTGTTTTTGGTACGACGACACAGTACCTGGATAGTGCGCTCGATCTCGCTTTGGCGACCGATCAACGGGTCAATCTTGCCCTTCTGGGCTTTGACATTCAGGTTGACGCAATACGCCTTAAGAGCCTCACCCTCGGCCGGGCTGCTGTCGTCACCTTCTGGCGGCATACCGGCAACCGGCTCTTCATCCGCACCGCGCGGGATGCGACGTTCATTAAGCTCGGACGCCTTGGCAATGCCGTGGGAAATGTAATTCACCGCATCAAGACGGGTCATATCCTGAAGCTGCAGGTAATAAACCGCGTGCGATTCCCGTTCCGAGAACAAGGCGACCAGCACGTTTGCACCGGTTACTTCCTCGCGCCCGGATGACTGGACATGGATGGCTGCCCGCTGGATAACGCGCTGGAACCCGGCAGTCGGTTTCGGGTCGATCAACCGGGCGCTGATCAGGCCGGAAAGTTCGCTGTCTGCGAATTCCAGAAGGTCTGAGCGCAAGCGATCAATATCGACCCGGCATGCCTTGAGCACGGCGAGCGCATCCTGATCTTCGGTCAGAGACAGAAGAAGATGTTCTAGAGTGGCATATTCGTGGCGGCGCTCCGACGCATATGCGAGCGCACGATGCAGGCTTTCTTCAAGATTGCGCGATAGCATATGTCACTCCTTCTCTAAGGTACACTGCAGCGGATGCTGATTCTGGCGGGCCAGATCCATGACCTGGTTAACCTTGGTCTCCGCAATTTCGTACGTAAACACACCACATACCCCAACGCCCTTGCGGTGAACCTGAAGCATGATTTCGGTGGCCTCTTCCCGGCCTTTCTCGAAAAACCGTTCCAACACGTGCACGACGAACTCCATCGGAGTGTAATCGTCGTTCAGCAACAGCACCTTGTACATGGACGGCTTTTTCGTCTTGGGCCGTGTCTTTGTTACGATCCCCGTGTTTGGCAGATCAGTGCCGTCATTATCCTGTTCAGTCATCGTCTACTTACCGGAACCCTTATTTCCTGCATGAACTTCATGATAGGTCATTGCCAGGCTCTTTCAAAGGCCGCAGCTTAAAATCGTGTCACTAAATTATCGTCTATCTTCAATTCATTTAGGCTGAGAATGACACGCTGCAAGATCACCCGATAAACTTCATGCAAACCCGGCTGTCGGCACGGCCCGAAAATGGCGACAAATCACGCAAGCCCAAAAGAAAACGGGCATGACGCGATGTCATGCCCGCCTTGATCTTCATTGCAGAATACGGAAACCCGAACGTTTTGGGATCATTTCATCACGGCATTTGCTGCTTTTGACATCGCGGTGATGCTGTCGGTCATGGCTGCAAACATGATTTCCTGAACCTTTTCGGTTTCGGCAACGCTGCTATCGACATAACGCTTGAGGATTTTTGCCTGCAAATCCTGAATATCAGACAGGCTTTCGGCCTTGGCCAGGGCGTCGATATCGGCTTGTGATGCTTCGATTTCACGCTGCATCCATCCGGCAAGCTCCGTTCCGATGCCCCCGGTCTTTTCAAACAGGGTCATGGACGCCTGCAATGCCTCGCCAATATTTTTCTGCTGTGCTTCGATGATCTCTTCGCACTGGGCCGCCATGCGCGATCCCGCACCGGAAAACACGTCCGACTGACCGGTCATGGTATCGAAAAGCTTGCTGAATGCTTCGTTAGCAACAGAAATGCTTTCCTCGATCGCATCGCTTCCTGCGGTCATGATGGCATCCATTTCTGGCGCCTTCCACAGGGCGAGATAACTTTCCATAGCATCCTGATCCATGAACATCGCACCAAAACCGAACACATCATCATTTTTCGCTGATGGCGCAGGCGTTGCTGCGGCTTTGGCGGTATCGGTCGATGCTGCCACGATTTGGGGGGCTGATGGTTTTGCAACAGGCTTGCTGGCAGGCTTTGCCGCGACCGCGGCAGCGGTCTTTTTGGGGGCTGCTGCTTTTTTCGGGGCTGCGGAGGAAGTGGCTTTTTTGGCTGCTGGCGCAGACTTGCTTGTCGTACTCACGGTACTCGCCCTTTCAGTATCAGAAGAGGTAACTGGCGCGCTTGACTGTTCGGGGGTCTTGGCAACCGATCGCGGTTTTGCCTCTGCCCCGGGTTTTGTTGACGCGGATGGGGATGGCGCAGCGGATGAAGCAGACTTTTTCGGCTTCTTCACAGCAGCCGACGCCGACTTTTTCGACGCCGGGGATGCCACCGGCTTGGTCTGTTTAGGGACCTCACTCTGTTTTGAGGATGGAGTCGCCGGTTGTGCCGCCGTATTTTTCGCCACCGGCGCTTTTGCAGGCTCTGCGGCTTTTTCCGAACCGGATGTTGCGGCTTCGGATGGCGGTTTTGTTGCCTCTGCCACCGGCTTTTCCGGGGTCGCGGCGGGGGACGCAAGCGAGGAATCCGATGCCGTGCTTGCAATCACGTCTGATTTTGAAACAGCAGGCTTTTCGTCAGCCTGCTTTGCGGCCGCTTCGATTTCAGATGACGTCATCACGACACGCTTTACGGCGCCCTCAGACGCTACCGCCGACTTTGAAACAGATGTGGATTTTTTGGCGTTGCCCGACGCAGCAGGTGCCGCCTTGGCAGCAGCCGAGACCTTTTTGCCAGATCTCGCAGAGGTCTTTTGTTTTGAAACAGCCATTGCTTCTAACCTCGTTCTTGCCGGGGCAGATACCCCAAATTCATGTTGCATTGCAACATAACCCTAGATGGAATTACCTACAAAGGTCAAGAACAGTTTGGTGACAAAACCGCGACGCAAAGCACAGCCGCCCTGATAAAATCAGTTCATCACACCCGCCCGGCGAATTGCAGTCGGCCAAAAGCACAAACCAAACAAGCATCTAACAGCTTGCACTGCGCGCACTTGTCCCACCGGGCGCACCAAAAAATAACGGGGACGTTTTCCCAAACATCCCCGTCATCGTGATCGCATTCTGAATTTTATGGTTTAGCGCAGCATGTTTCCGCGCACCGTCCGATAAAATGTCCCGGACTCGTTATTTTGAATGGTTTGAACCTGGGCAGCAGATTGAGACCGCGCATTTTCCTGTGCCGGCGGTTCCGGCAATTTGCGGTCGATGCTTGAAAGCTCGGTCAAAACTTCCGGGAACTGGAGTGCACGCAGATCGTCAACACCCGACATCCATGTCGCAAGCGTCACATATCCCGATGAACATCCAATCGCGACCCAGTAATAGTCATCAGAATAAAGCCGGATACCGTCGCGATCTTTCTGGGTGCCGAATCCGTCCTGTTGCAAGGCATCGGTGATCGCGATGTAATCATCACGCCCGATCACATCGGTTGCGTGTTCCCCGCCGAACGCACCAAGGGGCGCGTTGATTTCGACATTGATTTCCTTGACCTGTGCCGGGCCGAAAACGCGGGTTGTCAGGTCAAATTGCTGATTACCGGCATGTGGATCAAGCTCGAAGACGCGCACTTCGTCGTAATAATCCGCATTATAGATGATGCGAATCCGCCCTTCTGCATCGCCAGCAGAACATGCTGTGCGCAGGTCATCGGCGTTCAGATAGGAAAACCAGGCTGACTTTCTGACCAGCGGATTGCTGATGTCGCTGTTTTGCGTATAGGAGCAACCAGCAAGCCCGATTGCAGCAACCGACAAAACAGCCAAACTGTTCAAACCGGCGCGACGCATACCTATCTTATTGAGAAATGGGGCGATTAATTTAACCATTCGATCCTCGATTTTTTGCCGATCAGGAGATATAAAAGTGACGTTCGCGCAGAAAGATGGTCACAGAATGGCCGCGTTTAGAAAAGCCGAAAAATTGACGCTCTTAAACATTTGTTTAAGGCTGGGATGCGAAACTGGTCTTATTTAGTTCTTGGGGACTACCGAAAGCCGAGCCCGAATAATGCGTTTAACGACCCCTTCCGGGCCAAATGCGTTGGCCAAGACACCGCTTGTGACACGCAACAGTTTCTTGCGTGCCTGTTTGGCTGCGTTTTTGTGTCTGACAGCAATCATGCTTTCCGCGACCCTTGTCCCGAACAAGGCCATCGCACGAACCTATACCGCCATGGTCATCGATGGTGACACTGGTGATGTGCTTCATGAATACCGTGCAGACCATAAAGTGTACCCTGCGTCACTGACCAAGATCATGACGCTTTATATGCTTTTTGACGCGCTTGATAATGGCAAGGTATCGCTTTCAACCCCGATGAGAGTGTCTAAACGCGCCTGGGGCCAGGCCCCGTCGAAGCTTGGTCTTCAACCTGGCGAGACCATTACGGTCAAGGACGCGATCCTCGCACTGGTAACAAAATCGGCCAATGACGTCGCCGTGGTTGTGGCAGAACATCTTGGCGGTACCGAAATCAAATTTGCCCAGATGATGACCGCCGAGGCCCGCCGCCTGGGCATGAAGCGCACGACATTTCGCAATGCATCGGGCCTTCCCAATCGCGGGCAGATGACAACAGCACGCGACATGATCACGCTTGCCGTTGCACTTCGTAAGAATTTCGGCAGCTATTATCATTATTTCTCGACCCAGAAGTTCCGTTTTGGCAACCGTACCTATGGAAACCACAACAACCTTCTGGCGTCCTATTACGGGACAGACGGGATCAAGACCGGCTACATCAACGCATCGGGCTTTAACCTTGTGGCATCGGTCAACCGGAACGGAAAACGGTTGATTGGCGTGGTGTTTGGCGGCCGCACGGCCCGCACCCGTGATGACCAGATGAAAAAGCTGCTGGATCGCGCCTATGTCGAACTGACCAAGGAAGGCGAAATTCGCGTTCCCCGGCCCCGCATCAGCCCGGAAGACAAAATTCTGCCTGCCGATGCACAGTTGCTGATGGCAAAGCGTGAAACATTGCGCGAAGTCGAAGAACCGGGCCGGATTGATACCCAAACCGTTGTGACCCGTCTGAAACCGGAAACCAATAGCGGCTGGGCAATCCAGGTTGGTGCCTTCAGTGATCAGCGCCGTGCCCAGGAAGCCGTTCTTGCAGCCGCCCGTACCGCGCCAGATGTCCTGCGCCTGACCCGCGCTGCGGTTGAGCAACAGGCCAGTGGCACCGGCGTTGTCTATCGTGCGCGTCTTCTCGGTTTTGATGGCGAGAATGAAGCACGGGCAGCCTGTGCGGCCCTGCGTCGTGAAAACCTTGCCTGTATCCCGGTCAATTCCGGTGACGCGGGCTAAGCTCCGACCAAATCCCTGATACGAAAAAAGGCTGTCAGATTTACCTGACAGCCTTTTTCTTTTGGATCGCAGTCCCGAACATTCAGATCAGGGCTTGATCGCATATTTGGTTGGATCAGAAACCTAGTGCCCGGCACCCGACGCAAAGAAATCATCCGATTTCAGTCCGCTTTTTACCAGCTGATCGGTGACCTGTGCCTTAAGCCGTGCGAGACCGGCATCATCACCGGCTTCACAGCGCGCAACAATTGCCGGCTGGGTGTTGGACGCCCGCAGCAACCACCAGCCGTCGTCGGTGCTGACACGAACACCGTCGATACCACTGACTTCGGCACCGGTTTCGGCCAGGCGTGCACGTACTTCTTCGATCAGGGCAAATTTGCGATCATCGGGGCATTCAATACGTGTTTCGGGCGTATTGACCGCAACCGGCATTGCTTCACGCCATTCCGCCAGGCTTTTGCCGCTTTGGACCAGAATGCGATACAGACGCACGGCGGCATAAGTTGCATCATCATAGCCGTAATAGCGTTCGGCAAAGAAGATATGCCCGCTCATTTCACCGGCGATCGGTGCTTTTGCCTCGATCATCTTTGTCTTGATCAATGAATGACCGGTTTTCCACATGATGGCATTGCCGCCAAGGCGGTTGACCTCGTCAAACAGGGTCTGGCTGGCTTTGACATCGGCAATGATCGCCGCACCGGGTTTGCGTTCCAGCACATCAGCCGCATAGATCTGCAACAGCTGATCGCCCCATAGAACATTGCCTTTGCCATCAATCACGCCGATCCGGTCACCGTCACCATCAAAGGCGACCCCCCAGTCCGCGTTATGCTTGGCAACGGCGGCCTTCAGATCAACCAGATTGGCTTCGACTGTCGGGTCCGGATGGTGATTGGGGAAAGTACCATCGACCTCGTCAAACAGCAGATGATGGGTTCCCGGCAATTGTGCGGTCAATTTGCGCACAACATCACCAGCAGCACCATTGCCGCAATCCCAGACGATCGTCATCGGGTTGGGTACATCACAATCAAGTTCTGCCAAAAGACGCGTAACAAAACGGTCTTCGACGTCGATGTCACTTACCGTACCCTGCCCGGTTTCGAAATCACCGGCCGCGGCGATTTTGCCCAGCTCCTGGATGGCGTCACCAAAAACCGACTTCCCGGCATTGAGCATCTTGAACCCGTTATAGTTTGACGGGTTGTGAGACCCGGTCACCATGATGCCTGCATCGGTTTTTTCATCGTAAACCGTAAAATACAGCATCGGGGTCGGACCGCGACCGATACGCACAACATCGCATCCGGTCGAAAGCAGCCCTTCTGTCAGGGCCTCGGCAAGTTCGGGGGAACTCAACCGTCCATCCCGTCCCAGGGCGACGCGCTTGCCACCGGAACGGCGCACCATGGTCCCAAAGGCCTTACCCAATGCATGTGCATCGGCAGCATGAAGGGTCTGTCCGACCACACCACGCACGTCGTATTCACGCAAAACGGAACTGTCAAACTTGTATCCGGCGGAATTCGTCATAGCTTGGATTAGCCTCCAACAGTTGCACGTCCGACACAGGAATAGCTGAAACCGTTTTCTGCCATTTCGGTCGGATCATAAACATTTCGAAGATCGACAACGATCGGGCGCGCAAGCGCATCCTTGATACGATCAAGGTCCATACCGCGGAATTCGTTCCACTCGGTCAGGACAACCATCGCGTCTGCGCCGTCGATCGCGTCATAAGCACCATCGCAATATTCGATCCCGTCCAGAAGCTTCTGCGCTTCTTCCATTGCTTCGGGATCGAATGCCTTGATCCTGGCACCAGCAGCCGTCAGCGCCGGGATGATATCAAGGCTCGGCGCGTCACGCATGTCATCGGTATTGGGCTTGAACGCCAGACCAAGGATGCCAATCGTTTTGCCCTCAACCGAACCGCCACATGCTGAAATCACACGATCTGCCATCGATTTTTTGCGTTTCGCATTCACATCGACCACAGTTTCAATAATGCGCAGCGGACTGCCATGTTCCTGGGCGGTACGCACCAGCGCCAGCGTATCTTTCGGGAAGCAGGACCCGCCATAGCCCGGACCAGGATGCAGGAACTTCTTGCCGATACGGCCATCCAGACCGATGCCACGCGCAACGTCATGCACATCTGCACCAACTTTTTCACACAGATCGGCGATCTCGTTGATGAAGGTGATCTTGGCTGCCAGGAAGGTGTTGGCGGCATATTTGATCATTTCCGATGTTTCACGCGTGGTGAAAACAATCGGCGTTTCAATCAGATACAGCGGACGATAAAGATCGGACATGACTTCGCGGGCCCGCTCGTCACTTGTACCGATGACAACGCGGTCCGGACGCATGAAATCGCCAATCGCCGAGCCTTCACGCAGGAATTCCGGGTTGGAAACCACGGCAAAATCAGCATCCGGGCGTTTTTCCCGGATAATACGTTCCACTTCACGTCCGGTCCCGACCGGCACCGTCGATTTGGTAACGATCACGGTAAAGCCGTCCATTGCCTCGGCGATTTCTTCGGCCGCGGCATAAACATAGCTCAGATCGGCATGTCCATCACCACGACGGGTCGGAGTCCCGACGGCAATGAACACCGCATCAGCATCCTTCACACCTTCTTTAAGATCGGTGGTAAAAGTCAGGCGCCCTGCATTTACGTTATTTTCGACCAGAACATCCAGACCGGGCTCGTAGATTGGCATGATACCGTCTTCAAGACGGGCGATTTTTTCGATGTCTTTGTCGACACAAACCACGTCTGTACCGAACTCGGAGAAACAGGCACCGGAAACAAGTCCAACATATCCGGTCCCGATCATTGCTACGCGCATGGATGTTTATTCCCAATTTAGAATGAACTGACCGAAACAGTTATTACCCGTTCCGGTCAGTTCTTGTTGAAATTCAATAATTATTCTGCTGCTTCGCCTTCCGCGAATTCATGAATGAGTTCGCGAACATCGTCGCGCATATCATCGCGCGCAAGCGCGAATGACATGGTCGCCTTAAGAAAGCCGATCTTGTTGCCGCAATCAAAGCGACGGCCTTCAAAACGGTATCCATAGAACGGAACGTGACCGATCATGGCTGCCAGCGCGTCGGTAAGCTGGATTTCATTGCCAGCCCCGCGCGGGATGTTTTCGAGAACTTCGAAAATACCCGGATCAAGGATATAGCGCCCGATTGCCGACAAGGTTGACGGCGCATCTTCGGGTTTCGGTTTTTCAACCATGCCGCATGCACTGACCAGACGGCCATTGGTGCCTTCGACTTCCAGAACGCCATAGCGCTGGGTCTCTTCGCGCGGCACGTCCATTACGGCAACCATGTTGCCACCGGTCCGGCCATAACTTTCGACCATCTGTTTCATGCATGGCGTTTTGGCCTGGATAAGGTCATCTGCCAGAAGAACGACAAACGGCTCGTCCCCGACCAGAGACTTGGCACACAGAACCGCATGACCAAGACCAAGCGGATTACCCTGACGGGTATAGGTCACACGACCGTTTTCCGGGATCATGGCAAGTGCTGTTTCCAGCGCGTCGGTTTTTCCGCGTTCGGTCAGGATGGCTTCAAGTTCGGCGGAACGGTCAAAATGGTCTTCAATTGCCGTTTTGCCGCGACCGGTCACAAAGATGAATTCTTCAATGCCTGCGGCGATGGCCTCTTCAACAGCGTATTGGATAAGGGGCTTATCAACAACGGGCAGCATTTCCTTGGGCATGGCCTTGGTTGCTGGCAAAAAACGGGTTCCCATACCTGCAACCGGGAAAACAGCCTTCTTGATCTTTCTCGACATTCACAACTTCCCTTTTCAACCGCTGCACGCCCCTTCGTTCAGAAAGTGCAGGCAAATATGCTTCTGCCACATTTCAAGAACATCTATCAAGCGAGCGCACCAATAATTCACGCTAATCTTTACATAGCCGTAACAAAAGGCTTCGCGCGGTGTTGATTTGTGCAGCCAGATAGTCTGATCCCCCATGATCGGGGTGGACCGCCTTGATCTGGATCTTGTAAGCCCGATTAATTTCCGCGCGGGTGGCATTGGCCCCTACACCAAGGATTCGTCGAGCTTCATCTGCAGTCATGTCCGCCGTGCTGGCACTTTCGTTATTGCCCTGGCTTCTTTTGCCATTGTTGCGGTCGTTTCCCCTGAAATGCGCATCGTGATCGCCATGATCTCTCTGTGGCCATTCCCGCCAACCCGAACAATCGGGCCGACGATCAAAATAGGCTTCCAGAACCGTCCGGCTTTGGTCCGTTGCACGACAACAGTCAACAAAAAGCAACTGCAGGTCGTCAACCCCCAAGCTGTCTAAATCTTTTCCGGCAAAGGATCCGGTCAACACCGTTCCCTTCATTTGTCCGGTTTCAAGATCAAGCAGCATATGCAAAATTTCCGTGCGAATTTCAGATATTCCACCAACACCACCGGTATTGGCAGATCCTCCGCCCATCTGTCCCGGACGCGCCCGGCGCCGGTAATGGGCAAAGGCCCGACGAAACAATGGCCATAAAAAACCGAGTTTCATCATCCGCACCAAAAATGGCATTGTTACGGCCAAAGCTGCTGACATTGCGGCAATTTTACCGGTCAAAAGTAGCCAGATTGCAAGCAAGACCAGAAGCCCTACAATCAGGAACAGACCAATTTTGCGGACATCTTTCGGCTCGGCCTCAGCCAGCCAGCGGATCAGAAACCCGACAGCAACAAAGACCGCAATACCGATTAAAACCCACTGCATCAGGAACGTTTCCGCAATTGATGGCCAAGCATCAGGACATCATCAGACCCGGTTTTCTTCTGATACAAAGACAAACCGTCGTGCCCGCCGACCGCATAGCTTGCCACCGCGCCAAGCAATTTGCGAAGCTTTGCAGCAGAATGCGCATCAAACTGCATGAAGGCGCCACCCGTAATACGGGCAATTTCACCAAAGGCGAAACTGGCATCGCGGTCATTTCCTTCCTGGAACATGAAGGCCTTTACCCCCTTTAACGCCAGACGCCCGGCAATCGGCGCCAAATGGTCCGGGTTTTCTTCGATGCAGTCACCGACATAAATCAGGGCATTTATTTTGTGGGTGTCCGCTTCACGTTCGACATGGGCAAGAACACGCTCGATCTGGGTATGTCCGGCATGGCAGCTGACCTTTGAAATGTAGTTGCGCAGTGTGCCGGCATTGCGACACCACCCGCTTGCCTTGCATTCAGACAGACCGCGAAAGAACACAAGCTGAATATCAAGTGCGCCGATGCCATCCACCGCGTCAAACATTTCGGCCTGAATTTCCGCCGCCCGGTCCCAGCTTGGCTGGCGGCTAGCAGTTGCATCCATGGCAAAGATCAGTCGCCCCTGCGACGGACCCGATGCCGGTGCATGCACAGCAAGATCACGCGCATTCTTAAGGAAGTCATCGACTTCCCTGCTACTTGACGTGTCAGGGATAATATCTTTGCGGCTCACGGTGACCTGCCTGCTTTATATGTCGTTTGGACTGTGTCGGGTCCATCAAGATATAGGCCGCAGGCGGTCAGATCGGCAACTCTTCGCCCTCTGCCGGTTTGAAGCCGATCACTTCGAGCAACGATCGCACTTCCTGACGGGCAGCCATATGGGACATGCTCATCGGGATACCGACACCTTTTTCCCGCAGGTCCAGCAATGTTAGCCCCTTGAGAAACAGCTCGCGGTAAATGACACGTTCCCCGAAGCCCGGCGCCTGACGGAACCGGATGCGGTCGGCAAGCTTTTCGACAATTTCGGCGATATCGCGCTTGTTACGGGCATCAAGATGGGACAACCGGTTGCGCATGACGATCCAGTCAATGGTCCCGCCATCAATCGCCGCCCGGCGTTTGCGCGCATCCCACACCATTTCGGCATAGATGCTGGGCCCCTTGATCGCCAGACTGTCGGGATCAATCCGCGCAAGCATGTCCAGATCGATGAAGCTGTCATTGATCGGTGTAATCAATGTGTCGGCACAGGCATGGGCAAGACGCGACAGATAATTGTCACTGCCCGGGCAATCCATGACCACGAAATTGCAGCTCAGAACCATTTCGCCCAACGCGGTCGTAAAGCGTTCGCGTTCGTCAAGCTTGGCCTCGTTGGCATCAGGAAGTTCGCTGCGATAGATCGGGCGATGATCGGGCACCGGAAGCTTCAGACGCTTTTTCTCATTGAATGCCGTGCGGTTTTCGACATAACGCGTCAGGGTCCCCTGACGGGCATCGATATCAAGCGATCCGACCTTGAACCCCATCTTCATCAGGGAAACAATCAGATGCATCGCCGTGGTCGACTTGCCTGATCCCCCTTTTTCGTTCCCGATCACGATCACATGGGCGCGGTTGGACTGCGGTTGTTTGTCCGTCGCAGTCTGTTGGCCTGCGCTGTCCCCGTTGGCGCTGGTCTCTTGCACCGTCATGAATGTCTGCTCCGTTATTCAGGCTTATTGGTTGTGTCCCCAATGACCAATCACCCCAATGAGCCACTTTATCAGTAAAAATCAAGGTAAAAGAAACTCATCTCGACAATGTCGAACGACTGACCACTAGCCAATCCTTATGCACAAAGGTAAAGATAAGGGTAGCACAGCGCAAAAATGCGCCTGAAAACAA
Organism: Thalassospira sp. MCCC 1A02491; assembly: GCF_001613785.1. Classification (NCBI taxonomy): domain Bacteria; kingdom Pseudomonadati; phylum Pseudomonadota; class Alphaproteobacteria; order Rhodospirillales; family Thalassospiraceae; genus Thalassospira; species Thalassospira sp. MCCC 1A02491. The sequence goes on from NZ_LPVX01000023.1 coordinate 118,429, forward strand.
AATGAAAGGACGCGATGTGAGGTATCGGGCGGCGGTGTTTGGCGCCATATTTGCCAGCTTGGCGATTTCTGTGCCGCATGTGGCATCAGCCCAACAGGCCGGTGCATTTGAACAGATTCCCGCCGATCAAAGCCCCGTTAACTTTACAACACAGCTGGATGGCCAGACAGCCTTCCTGCGTCAGTATCGCGACAACAGCACGGTTTTTGTGGGTCGATGGTTCGCACCGCGCACCCCGAAGGAGCCGCAAACAGCCGCAAGCGACCTTTATCTCGAAACCGTTTACACGACATCCGCACCCGGTTTCCGGTTCAGCACCGCCATGGCACCGGACCGTCTGCTTGACATGTTTGACGCTCTAAAGGACCGCACCGCCATCAATGGCAAGGGCTTTGTCCAGGATACGCGCTATGGTCCGGTTGCACTGACGCCATTTGTCCGTCAGGGGTCACAATGCGTGGCCTTTGTCGGTCAGTGGGATCCGCAAACCCAGACACAGCGTGGCAGCCGTATTCTTGGCTATTACTGCACCCCCGGCCTTGTCCAGGCCCAGGCAGGCGTGGTTTCACCGCAAAATGCATTGCCGATGATCGACGCCCAGCAATTCGCCGCCGCGTTGTTTGGCAGACTGATGATCGAACTTCCGGAAAACTCGCCAGCCACTGCCGAAGTGGCCCCGTCCGTTGATGCCGATCAGCCGGCCGGAACCACGACACCGCCACCGACAGATGGCATCCGGATCACAACCAACTGGCAAGGCGTTCGGGGCACAGGCATGCTGCGTTTTGATCAGCCATCCGGCGAAGGCACCATGATCCTTGATGACGACCAGCGCCATTGCGAAGGTATCTGGCGCCACGAAGGCGGCGCATATCAGACCGGAACTTTGCCGTTCGGCAGCTGGTATGTTTACTGCAATGACAGCAGCTTTGCCCGCGGACATTACACCAGTGAAAGTGCGGCGACCGTTACCGGTGACGGACAGGACAACCAGGGACAGGCTGTTTATTTCCGTCAGGCAAACTGACCAGACACACATCATTCAAATTTCCGCCCCAACGAAACGACAGAATATGACCGCAGATATCCAAACAATCGTCATTGGCGCCGGCGTCGTCGGACTGGCTTGTGCCCGTTCTCTTGCCAATACCGGCCGTGAAGTTCTGATCATTGAACAGCATGATGCAATCGGCACGGAAACAAGTGCCCGCAACAGCGAAGTCATTCATGCCGGGATCTATTACCCGAAGGACAGCCTGAAAGCCAAACTGTGCATTTCCGGCAAGGAAATGCTGTATCGCTACTGCGCGGAAAATGGCATCGATCACAAACGCACAGGAAAACTGATCGTTGCCACCGCCAATGACCAGCTTGATGCGCTTGGTGCAATTGAAAAAAAGGCCCGTGAAAATGGCGTGATGGACCTTGTCTGGCTTAGTCAGGAAGAAGCCCTTGAACGTGAACCCGCCCTGAATTGCGTCGGTGCCCTTCACAGCCCGTCCACCGGCATCGTTGATTCGCATCAGCTGATGGTGACGTTGCTGGGCGAAGCGGAAAACAACGGTGCCACGCTAGCCCTCAATACAAAGGTCACATCGGTTGATCACGCAAACGGGCTTTACACGGTGACGACCCGTGATGCCGATGGCGAAGAAATGAGCCTGACCTGCGCCGAACTGGTGGTGGCGGGCGGATTGCACAGCCAGACGGTTGGTCGCAGCTTTGCCGGTTTGCCATCCGACACTGTTCCGCCACAACATTATGCGCGTGGATGCTACTTTACCCTGTCGGGCAAGGCCCCCTTTTCCACCCTGATCTATCCGGCACCTGAACAGGCCGGTCTTGGTATTCATCTGACACTTGATCTGGGTGGACAGGCGCGGTTTGGTCCGGATGTCACCTGGGTTGATCAGCCAAATTACGATGTCCCCGAGGAACGCCGGTCTGCCTTTGCCGAGGCCATCCGCAAATACTATCCTGATCTCAATGAAGATGCCCTTCAGACCGGTTATGCCGGGGTTCGCCCCAAAATTCAGGCCCCCGGCGAAGCCGCCCGCGACTTCATGATCGCCGATGAAAAGGTCCATGGTCTTAATGGACTTGTAATGCTCTATGGTATTGAATCACCCGGACTGACTGCGTCACTTGCGATCGGTGCCCGGGTAACCGACCTGATGACACAAAAAGGCGACCTCCAAGCGGCATCGTGAAGCCATTTTGGGTAACCAGCGACGGGTAAAGAATGGGAAAAGCACGCCAGAAAAATTCGGTTCGCACACAGGACAGGGCATTGCTGCCAGAGGGCCGGCATCCTTCATCCACCATGTCGCGACGCCGTTTTCTTGCAAGAAGCATGTTGGGACTTGGCAGCGCCTTGATCGCGTCAAGCCCGCTTGCCCTTCATGCCCAGCAACTTGAACCATTTACCATCGCGCCGAACAGTCTGAGTTCCGGCCGCGGATCCGGGATTGATACCGGAAAGCCGAAAGTCGAATTCACCGACGAGATGCGTGACTATGTGATTGCCATCAGTCGTTGGGCAAAAAGCTATCGCAGCGACTTTTCGATTGTCGCGATGAACGGGCTTGAGCTGACCGAATATCTGGAAACCACCCTGTTTGCCGCCCGCGGCACCGCAGAACCCGCACGCGATTATTTGCGCGCCCTTGACGGCATCCTGACCGAAGCACCGTTTTTCGGTTATGACAATTACGGCGAACCGACCGAGGACGAGGAAAGCAAATATATCCTCGGCTACCTTGAACGGCTGAAATATGAAGGCCTGAAATATCTGGTCGTTGATTATACCGACAAACTCGGTGATATGCAGACCGCACGCCAACGGCTTTCGGGGCTGGACGCCCTTTATTATGCTGCCCCGCCACCGGGCATGCAGCTTTCAAGTCTTGCGAAGGTCCCAAGTACACCGATCAATTCCAACCCGCATGTGGTCGACAATCTGCGTCAGGCCAAAAACTTTGCCATGGTTCTGGACAGCTCGCCATATGGCACCAAAGACGCCTATATCAATGCGCTGGCCCAGACCAATTACGACACGCTGATCATTGATCCGTTCCATCGGGGAACCATCCCGCTGACCTATGATGACATGAAGCGCCTGCGCTACAAAAAGACCGGCACACCGCGCACTATCATGGCCTATATCAATGTCGCGACGGCGGAAACATATCGCTATTACTGGCAAAGCAACTGGCGCGCCGGTTCTCCGGACTTTGTCGGCGAAGGCAACCTTCTGGCCCGCTGGGGTCAGGAACATCACGTCTATTACTGGAAACGTGAATGGCAAAGCCTGATTTATGGCAGCGAGAACAGTTATCTTGGCGGCATCATGAAGCTGGGCTTTGACGGCGCCCTGCTTGGGGGTCTTGATGAATACGCCTGGTGGCTTGATTACTGATCCCGTTCTACCGAAAAACGACCTTCACGCATAAATGATCGTATCGTCGTGCCTTCGCGACGACTGGCATTTGACGTCCTTGGCGGGCTTGGGCACTGTAGGGCATTGATAAAATATAATCTGCCTTGCAGAAACAGGAGGCCAACTTGTCCGAACCGATCATCCATTACTTTTTCGTCCAGTCGCCCTGGTCGTTTTTCGGTTTTCGCCGCGCCGTCGACATTGCCAAAAAACATGGTGTCGACATCATTCACAAGCCCTGCCGCGCGGCAGATGTCTGGGAACATGGTGGCGGCGTGCCCCTGGCAAAACGCCCGAAACCGCGTCAGGATTACCGCCTGGTAGAACTTAAACGCTGGTCGGAATTTCTTGATCTTCCCATCAATCTGCACCCCAAATTCTTCCCGGTCGACGAAACCTTGGCCGCGCGGACCATCATTGCAGTCCAGGAAGACGGCAAGGATGTCGCAGACCTGACCGAAACCCTGATGGGCGACATCTGGCTTCGTGAACGCGACGTTACCGATCCGGCTGTTATTCGCGATGCGCTTTCGGCAAGCGGGCTGTCACTGGAATATCTTGAGAATGCCGACCTTCCGGAAATTGCCCGGATTTACGATGACAATTGCCAGACCGCGCGCGATCGCAACATCTTTGGTGTTCCGACCTATTTCGTTGGCAATGAAATGTTCTGGGGACAGGACCGGCTTGATTTCGTTGACCGCGCCCTTGGCTAAGTCCCGGGCTTGATCGCCTGCGAAAACATCATCCACAAACGAACGGGGCGGGAAAATTTCCCGCCCCGTTCGTTTGGTTTTTGATCAGATCAGCAACCAGATTTCTTGTCCCCTCAGACAAGGCGTTTGACGTGATCGACAACAAATCCGTCAGACGACGGATAGGTGTTTTCGATCATGGCAAGGGCCTTCATCTCGTCGCAGGCTGCAACTTCACGGGTTTGCACATCCGCCCAGCGGTCGTCAAAGATATCGTGGGAACGGTTTTCCTTGACGCATTCGCGAACGGCCTGGTTGTGCAATTCAACTTCGAAAACGGTCTGGCGATGGTCTGTGAATGCAGACATTTCCGCCGATCTCCTTACTTTTTTGTCCGGCGGCGCCGCCCAGACGCCGTCGTGTCCTGAACCGGGAATCTCAACCACAAGATACCCAACCATCAGCTTACGTTTCGTGCCTTAACGAGCCGTAAATTGTCCGGTTAATTCGTATTTCACGGTTAATTGCTCCGGTTTCAAGTGCGATTTTGTCATAGCTGCATCTCCGTCAAACGCCCGGTCAGCGGTGATCAGCGCGCATAGCACGCAAAAAATCGAGACTGGAAAATTGATTGCCACAAATGCAGCTACAATACCGACCGGATCGCGTTTTTTGTGCGCGATTTCCGATCAAAAAGAATCATATTCCGCCCCCAAATGGGTCACTTCCGCGCGCCGACAACATGCTGCAGCGCACAGGTCGCGAAATAATATTTCAAAGCAAATGCGCAATGATCATAAAATTCCACGCCATCATCACGCCCCAACCGAAACGTTCTTTTTTGGCTGTTCGATGAATTTGAAATTGATCGGATCGGCAATGCATCAAACATAAAAGAATAAGCAGGCATCAGCCTGCACCAGAACAATGATGCTGCCAGGAGGCTGCAATAGGATGAACGTCTTTTCCGATACCGCATTTGATGGCCATGAACAGGTCGTGTTTGCCAGTGACGAAACCACTGGCCTGAAAACCATCATTGCCGTCCACAATACCAATCTTGGTCCGTCGCTTGGCGGTTGCCGCATGTGGCCCTATGCCAGCGAACAGGAAGCCATTCATGATGTGCTTCGCCTGTCGCGCGGCATGACGTACAAGTCAGCCCTTGCCAACCTTCCGCTTGGCGGCGGCAAATCCGTGATCATTGGCGACCCGCGCAGCCAGAAGACACCGGAACTGTTCCGCGCCATGGGCCGCGCTGTTGAACAGGTGGGCGGGCGTTATATCGTCGCCGAAGACGTCGGCACCAGCCCCGAAGACATGGAACAGATCGCAAGCCAGACCAAACATGTCGGCGGCATCAATGACGGCTCCGACCCGGCCCGCACCGGTGATCCATCCCCGTTCACGGCCTATGGCGTGTTCATTGGCTTGAAAGAAGCCGCGCGCTTCAAATTCGGCAGCGATGATCTGACCGGATTGCGGGTTGCCGTTCAGGGCCTTGGCCATGTCGGCTATCACCTGTGTCAGATGCTCCATGATGCGGGGGCCAAGCTGATTGTCGCAGACCTGAACAATAACAGCGTCACCGCCGCGGTTAATGCCTTTGGCGCCACCGCCGTTTCGGTCGACGATATCCTTGCCACCGAGGCCGATATTCTTGCGCCTTGTGCGCTGGGCGGGGTGATCAATGACAAGACCATCGAAAAATTGCGGGTCGGCATCATCGCCGGTGCCGCAAACAATCAGCTCGAACATGACCGCCATGGTGACATGTTGCGCGAAGCCGGCATTCTTTATGCTCCTGATTACGTCATCAATGCCGGCGGTGTGGTAGAAGTCCACTATTGCCGCGAAGGCAAGCCGGTGGCCGAAACCAACAAACATATCGAAGGCATTGCGATCACGGTGCGCGAAATCTTTGAACGCGCCAAACAGCAAAACCTGTCGACCGGCTTTGTCGCCGACCGCCTGGCTGAAGAACGTTTTGGTCTGACCCGCAGGGCGGCCTGATCCAGGTAGAACCGTCTGGATCAAACAGGACAAGCCAAAAAGGCGAAGCTGTATATGCTTCGCCTTTTTAATATAACGATTTGATCAGGCGACCTTACTCCGCCGCGATTGGTGCGACGTTCGCGGTTACGGCTGCTGCATCATCGCAATCACAATTGCCGCATGTTTTTGCCTGCAGCAATTCGGCGCGCATGTGACAGGCGCATTTGCCGCATTGTGGGGCACAGCCATGAAAACGGAAAACTTCTGCCGGACGCGAAGCACCGCCTTCTTCGGCGGCACGGCGGACGTCCTTTTCCCTTAGCGCGTTGCAGATGCAGACATACATAAGTGCGATTGCAATCAGTTATTAATTACGTGCACTCACATCTAAGGTAACTGCGAATAGTTTTCAAACACTTTCGCAAGTTTCAGCGACAAAAAAATTCCCCGCAGGGTTTAATCTCTGCGGGGAATTTTCGAAAAACTGTTTACTTACAGTAAGATCAGGCAACGCTTACGTGGCTGACCACGCGCGATACACCTTTGATCCGGCGCACGATCGAAAGCACCTTATTGAGCTCCTCATCGGTCTGCGCTTCGCCCATGATATAGACGACATTCTGCACGGCCTGCCAACGATAGTTGACGGAACTCACACCTTTTTCGGCCAATAACAATGCCTTAATCTGGCCTTCGATCCAGACGTCGGAAACGGACTGGGTGGCCGAATCCGCCGGCACGGCATTTTTGCCATACTGGTCTTCGGCACGGTGATAGGCATCGATGGTTTCCTGATCGGCAATCACCAGATGATCATAGACCGTCTTGATGCGGTTATCCTGTTTGACCAGCGACATCACATCGTAATATTTGCCCTTTGAATCAACCATGCCGGTGACCATGACATTCTGTTTCCAGATGTCGATATTCACATCCATCAGATAGGTGTGATCCACTTTGGAAAACTCGCCAAGGATGCCTGACTTGATCTGGGTATCAAGCCACTGGTCGTTACCCGTGCGGTCTTCAAGCGGCATTTGAAGCGGTCCACAAGCAGCAAGCGGCGCTGCCAAAACTGCACAGACCGAAAGCGTCTTCATCACACTGCGCCAGCCTCGGTTAACCTTGATCATCAATGTTCTCCTTTTCATGCCTGCCCGGCATGGGTTCAAAAATATCGGGCGATCCGAATGTGTCGCGATCCGTCATCCATTCTGAACAAACGCGACAAATCCTGATCTGTTCCTGTTTTAAAAGCCTGCTGCATCAAATCTGGTTCACCTTGTCCGGCTTCAGTCGGCCGGTTGTCCAGTGGTTCACACCACCGGTCCGGCCTTGTCCCTGCTGGCCTTCGTTTGATTTCAAACAGGGGCCGATATCGCGCAAAGTGGATCAGAATTAACGCAACGTGCTTTTGGCTCTTTCATCTATTGCAGTGAATTTTGACAAAAAAAAGCCCGCCGCAAATGCGCAGGGCCGCATAGTACATAAAATAAAATGAATGAAAGAAAAATGGACCGGAATTTTCATCCCGGTCCATGCATCTGCCACCATCGCAGGTGGATCAGTTTTCATCCATCGACATCAGCGACGCATTGCCACCAGCCGCCGTGGTATTGATGGTGATGGTCTTTTCCGTGGCAAAGCGATGCAGGAAGGCTTCATCAGGAAGCGCACCGTCATCTTCGGCACCGCTATCGGAAATCAGCGACAGGATCGCGCCATCGCGCTTTGCCAGAAGCTGTTTGAAGGCCGTAACCCGATCCAGCGGCGCGACACAGGACACACCGGCAATCGCCCCGTCATACATCGCGCCAAGGCCGGTATTGGTACCAACCGATTTGACCAGATTGTCAGGCAATCCGGCATCGATCACCAGAGCCGGAATATCGCCAAGCCACTTCTGATCACCGGCCAGAATAACCGCGTTACCAGCGGCGAGTGCGGCACCAAGATGGCGGATCACGCGGACGGGTTCGGCATTTTTGTCGACCTGCACCAGATAGACACCGCGACCAAGGCAATAAAGGTCGTTGGTTTCACCGGTCGGGCCGGGCATCCGTTTGGGTGCGACGAAACCGTTTTCGGAAACCGCTGCGAAATTGGCGATGTGATGCGCACCGGCGACAAGTTCGGCCTTGCCCGAAGCCGTCAGCTTTGCCGCAAGCTTTTCAAGAATGCGTACCCGTTCGTTGCCATCAACAGCCTGCCAGGTTTCCTGCGCACCCAGTATGGCGGCATATTCGTCAGACGGAATGACATCTTTGACGATAATCGGTGAACGGTCATCAAAACCGGCTTCCTGATCGGCATTCCCGGTGACGGCAATCGGCTTGGCAAAGCGTTCGACATAGTGCGGACCACCGGCCTTGGGCCCGGTTCCGGATTTGCCCTGCCCGCCGAACGGCTGAACACCGACCACCGCACCGATCATGTTGCGGTTCACATAGCAGTTGCCAACCCGCAATTTCTGCGAAATCTGACGCACGGTGCCATCAATACGGGAATGAATTCCCATGGTCAGGCCATAGCCCGATGCATTGATCTGATCGAGAACCTTGTCAAGATCACGCGCCTTGTATCGGATCACATGCACGACCGGACCAAAGACTTCGCGTTCAAGAACATCAAGCGACGGAATTTCAAAGCAATGCGGGGCAAAGAATGTGCCACCCTTGCATTCCGGCAGAACATCACAGGCATGAAGCAGCTTGGCTTCCTTTTTCATGCGTTCGGCATGCGCTTCAAGGGTCTTGCGGGATTTTTCGTCAATCACCGGACCGACATCGATATCAAGGAATTTCGGATCGCCGACCCGCAATTCCTTCATCGCGCCAACCAGCATGTGGCACAGCTTGTCTGCGATATCTTCCTGAACAAACAGGACACGCAGGGCCGAGCAACGCTGCCCTGCCGACTGGAAGCCGGAAATGATCGCGTCCTGCACCACCTGTTCGGGCAAGGCGGTCGAATCAACGATCATGGCATTCTGACCACCGGTTTCCGCAATCAGCGGCAATGGAACGCCCGGACGTTTGGCAAGCGCCTGGTTGATCACCTGTGCGGTTTCGGTCGACCCGGTAAAGGCCACACCGGCGATCCGCGGATCATTGATCAGTTGGTTACCAATAACGCGTCCCGGACCGGGAAGCAGATTGAACGCTGCACCGGGAATTCCGGCTTCAAGAATCAGCTCGGCGGCGCGGGCCGCAACCAGTGATGTCTGTTCGGCCGGCTTGGCAATAACGGCATTCCCCGCGGCAAGGGCCGCAGTCACCTGCCCAAGGAAGATCGCAAGCGGGAAGTTCCACGGGCTGATACAGACGAACACGCCGCGTCCTTCAAGAACCGTTCCCTCGCGGAAGGTTTCCTCGGCCCGGTTTGCGTAATAGCGGCAGAAATCAACCGCTTCGCGCACTTCGGCAACGCCATCGGAATAAAGCTTGCCTGCTTCGCGCTGACACAGGGCGATGAACTCGTCCATATTGTCTTCAAGCAGATCCCCCAGACGACGCAGCGCATTCGCCCGCTCAGATGCCGGTGTCTTGTTCCAGATTTCATAGCCCTTGACCGCCGCCGCAACGGCGGCATCAACATCGGCTTCTGTGGCCTGAACAAGGTCACCGACCTTTTCGCCAAGTTTCGCCGGATTGACGACATCAATCGGCGTACCCGCAACCAGCTTGCCATCAATCAACGGCGCAGCCGACCAGGTCTTGCGCTGGAATTCTGCAAGCTTGGCATTCAGCGGAAGCAGCTTGTTGGTATCGGTCAGATCAATACCGCGCGAATTGACGCGGCCCGCCCCATATAGATCAACCGGTGCGGGGATCTTCGGATGGGTCTTGCGCGGAAGTGCCGCCATCTTTTCGATCGGATCGGCGATCATTTCCTCGATCGGAAGCTGCTCGTCCTGGATACGGTTCACGAAGCTTGTATTTGCACCGTTTTCAAGCAGACGACGCACCAGATAGGCCAGAAGGTCTTCATGGGTGCCGACCGGGGCATAAACGCGGCACGGGACGTTTTCGCCGTCCTTGTCGACGATCTGCTCATAAAGGGCTTCGCCCATGCCATGCAGGCGCTGGAATTCAAAGGTGCGGTCATTGCCCGCCATTTCAAGGATCGAGGCAACGGTATGGGCATTGTGGCTTGCGAACTGGCAATAGAATGCATCACGACGCGACAGCATCAGCTTTGCACAGGCCAGATAGGAAACGTCGGTTGATGCCTTGCGCGTGAAGCAGGGATAACCTTCAAACCCGTTTTCCTGACTGAATTTGACTTCGGTATCCCAATAGGCGCCCTTCACCAGGCGCACCATCATTTTGCGGCCCACCTTGACCGACAGATCAGCAAGCCATTCCAGAACGTAATAGGCCCGTTTCTGATAGGCCTGCACGGCAAGACCATATCCTTCCCAGCCATCAAGTTCCGGGTCGGCAAACACCGCCCCGATCACATCAAGCGACAGGTCAAGACGGTTGGCTTCCTCGGCATCGACGGTAAAGCCGATGTCATATTTCTTGGCCAGCAACGCCAGTTGTTTCAGGCGCGGCGTCAATTCATTCATGACGCGGTCATAATTGGCAAAATCATAGCGCGGGTGGATCGCCGAGAGCTTTACCGAAATACCCGGGCTGTCGATCGGACCGCGACCATTGGCAACCCGACCGATATCATTGATCGCGTCTTCATATGCCTTGTAGTACCGATCGGCGTCTTCCATGGTGCGGGCCGCTTCGCCCAGCATATCATAGGAATAGCGATAACCCTTTTCCTCGTTCGCCTTGGCACGTTCGGCGGCCTCATCAATGGTGCGGCCCATCACGAACTGGCGGCCCATGATGCGCATGGCCTGATTGAAGGCCTTGCGAATGACCGGCTCGCCCGATCGTGCGATCATGCGTTTAAGCAAACGGCCCGGATCGGCCTTTTCCGCCTTGCCAAATTTGATGACCTTCCCGGTCAGCATCAGCCCCCAGGTCGACGCATTGACAAAGAAACTGTCGGAATGACCCAGATGGCTTTGCCAGTCCGCATCAAACAGTTTGTCCTGAATAAGTTTATCGGCGGTAACGGCATCTGGCACGCGCAGCAATGCTTCGGCCAGACACATCAGAATGACGCCTTCCTTGCTCGACAATTCATATTCATGGAGCAACGCATCAATGCCGCTTTTGCCATTGTCGGCCTTGCGAACATTGGCGACCAGCTGATAGGCGCGTGACTGAACGCGTGCGGTCTGTTCGGGGGACAGGCGCGCCTTTTCGATCAGGCGTTCGACGGCAGCTTCTTCGTCCGCGCGATACGCATCACGGATCTGCTGGCGGATATCGTTGGGTTGGGGCAATTCAGCGCGGAACATGTTGTTCGACCTCTCCCTGGTATTATTGACTTTGACGGGTCGCAAAACAGCACAAAGCACTGCTTTTTGAGCCTGATGGCACCTCTATGGCCTCAGACATTAGTATTTCACCCTAAAAATGTGCTGCCATTTTTCCGTAAAATACGATATATCATCCAAACAATTCGCCTTTGTGCAGTCACAAACACTGGTAAGACATTCGATATGCAGAAGAACCAAAAGAGTCTCGACAAGATCGACAAGCAGATCCTGCGTGAACTTCAAAATGACGGACGCATGTCCAATGTCGAGCTGTCCCGTCGCGTCAATCTTAGCCCGACGCCGTGCCTTGAACGCGTGCGCCGCCTTGAACAGCACGGGTTTATCACCGGCTATATGGCAACGCTTGACCCGCGCAAGCTGAACCAGTCGCTGGTTGTGTTTGTCGAAATCACCCTGGACCGCACAACCCCGGATGTTTTTGATGTCTTTGCCGCAGCCATCCGCAAGCTGCCGGAAATCGAGGAATGCCACATGGTGGCGGGCGGATTTGATTATCTTGCCAAACTTCGGGTTGAAGACATGTATGCCTATCGCGAGTTCCTTGAACGGCTGTCCTCGGTTCAGGGCGTCAGCCAGACTCATACATATGTCGTGATGGAAGAAGTAAAAGTCCGCCCGGGCATCACGATCCCCTGATCTGCTGTTTTTTGGTTGCTTTGCAATAGCTTAATGCCGCACTATCGAACAAAGACAAACAGGATGAAAACCTGTTTGGGTTGGTTATTGCCCAAAACAAAGCAAACAGATCAGGTGCAGGAATATGTCCGAAGTCAGCTTCTATTTCGATTTCTCCTCACCCTATGGTTACCTCGCTGCCGAGCGGATGGAAGAATTCGAATCGCGGGTTGGCGTTACGGTCATCTGGCGCCCCTTCATGATCGGTGCTGCGTTTAAGCAAACCGGGCAAAGTCCGCTTCTGAGCCAGCCGATTCGTGGCAAATATTTCCGCCATGACATGGAACGCTGTGCACGCCTGCAAGGCACACCGTTCAACATTCCGCAAAACTTCCCCTATTCCGCGCTCGTACCGACGCGTGCGTTTTATTGGCTTGAATCACGCTCACCATCACTGGCGCGCCGCTTTGCCAAAGATATCTATCGCGGCTATTTCGCCGACGGGCTTGATATGGCCAATCCGGAAAATGTTTTTGCCGCTGCCACCCGCCATTCAATCAATCCCGGTGAAATGCGCCAGGCCGTCGAATCGCCGCGCTGGAAACAGCGCACCCGCGAAATAACCGACGAAGCCATCGCCATGGGGGCGTTCGGATCCCCGTTCTTCTTCTATGAGGACGAGCCGTTTTTCGGAAATGATCGCCTCGATCAGCTTGAACAGTGGATTTCACTGCGCCGAAGCACGAGCGACAGTTAATCCAGCCCACCCGAATTTCCCGATTTAAAATTGGCCCCGTCACCACTGGATTTTGCAAAATCCGGGGCAACATTGATATGGCGGATCAAACTTCATCATTGCAGCGCAATGTAATGACAAACCAAAAACCCGCGGAAAACTGCGGATAACCGATGTGCGCATTGTATATATACAATTCCGGTACTAAAATACCGATTTAATATTGACGCTTACGTAAACTTACCCCATAACAACCTCATGAACGCCAACCCATCGGGCGACGGATTGCCCATAACAAACGGTGCAGACGGACAATGACGGTACTGAAATCTGCGGTGAATTCCCGCTCGGAAGAATTCCGCAACAATGCCGAACACATGGAAAAACTGGTGGCTGACCTGCGTGAACAGATCGCCGCAGTCAAACTTGGCGGCGGGGAACGCGCGCGCGAACGTCACACCAGCCGCGGAAAGCTTTTGCCGCGTGAACGCATTCGCCAGCTTCTTGATATCGGATCGCCATTTCTTGAACTTTCCCAACTTGCCGCACATGGCATGTATGGGGACGAGGATGTGCCGGCTGCCGGCATCATTACCGGCATTGGCCGGGTGTCGGGTGTTGAATGCGTCATTGTCGCCAACGATGCGACGGTCAAGGGGGGCTCCTATTACCCGATGACCGTCAAAAAGCACCTTCGCGCCCAGGAAATTGCACTCGAAAACAATCTGCCCTGCATATATCTGGTCGATAGCGGCGGTGCCAACCTGCCCCGTCAGGATGATGTATTCCCGGATCGCGATCATTTCGGGCGCATCTTCTTTAATCAGGCTACCATGTCCTCCAAGGGCATCCCGCAGATCGCCGTGGTCATGGGGTCCTGCACGGCGGGCGGTGCCTATGTCCCGGCCATGTCCGATGAAAGCATCATCGTTCGCAAACAGGGTACGATTTTCCTGGGTGGTCCGCCGTTGGTGAAGGCCGCGACCGGCGAAGTCGTTTCTGCCGAAGACCTTGGCGGTGCGGACGTTCATTGCAAAACATCGGGTGTTACCGACCATTATGCACAGGATGACAATCACGCGCTGTCGATTGCCCGCGACATTGTCAAAAACCTGAACTGGACAACGAACCCCGGCCTGACTTTGACCGAACCCCGCGCCCCGGCCTACGACCCGCGCGAAATTTATGGCGTGGTGCCGACCGACACCAAGAAACCCTATGACGTGCGCGAAATCATCGCGCGCATCGTGGACGGTTCGGAATTTGATGAATTCAAGGCCCAGTACGGCACGACCCTTGTGACCGGCTTTGCCCGTATCTTTGGCTATCCGGTCGGGATCATTGCCAATAACGGCATCCTGTTTTCCGAAAGCGCCCTTAAAGGGGCGCATTTCATCGAACTGTGTGCCCAGCGCGGCATTCCGCTGGTGTTCCTGCAAAACATCACCGGCTTTATGATCGGCCGCAAATATGAAAGCGGCGGCATTGCCAAGGATGGGGCAAAGCTTGTGACCGCCGTTGCCACCGCCAATGTGCCGAAATTCACCGTCCTGATCGGCGGATCGTTCGGGGCTGGCAACTATGGCATGTGCGGGCGCGCCTATAGCCCGCGTTTCCTGTGGATGTGGCCAAATGCCCGCATCTCGGTGATGGGCGGCGAACAGGCGGCAAATGTTCTGACCCAAATTCGTGCCGATGCAGCCGAAAAGCGCGGTGAGACCTGGCCCGAAGCAGAACAGGAAGCCTTCAAGGCCCCGATCCGCGACCAATACGAAGAACAGGGCCACCCCTATTACGCGTCGGCGCGTCTGTGGGATGATGGCGTGATTGATCCGGCTGACACCCGCATGGTTCTTGGCCTTGGCCTGTCGACAGCCCTTAACAAACCGGTCGAAGAAACCCGGTTTGGCGTCTTTAGGATGTGAGGCCGTCATGACCAATGTAAACAGCAATAACATGACTGATGCCGCCATCTGCGAAATTGCGCCAAACGGTGTCGCAACCATTACACTGAACCGCCCGGACATTCACAATGCATTTGATGATGCTCTGATCGCGGACCTGACCGGCAAAATCGAAACCCTTGATGCCGATCCACTTGTCCGCGTCATCATTCTGACCGGGGCTGGCAAAAGCTTTTCGGCCGGGGCGGACCTGAACTGGATGAAGCGCATGGCGGGATATAGCCACGGCGAAAACCTTGCCGATTCACGGGCACTTGCCAAACTGATGAAGGTTTTGAACTTTGCGTCAAAACCAACCATCGCGCTGGTCAACGGGGCTGCCTTTGGCGGCGGGGTTGGCCTGGCTGCGTGCTGCGACATCGTGATTGCATCTGATCGGGCAAGTTTCTGCCTGTCCGAGGTCAAGCTTGGCCTGATCCCGGCGGTGATTTCACCCTATGTGGTCGAGGCCATCGGGGTTAATCAGGCCCGCCGCTATTTCCTGAGTGCCGAACGGTTCAACGCCGAAACAGCCAAACAGATCGGACTGGTGCATGAAATCGTTGCGAGTGATGAACTGGCTGCGCGCGGCGATGAAATGGCAAATATTCTGCTGGCCAATGGCCCGGCTGCCATGCATGCCGCCAAGGACCTGATCTATGCGGTTGCCAACAAGCCGATTTCCGACGCCGTCATTGACGATACCGCGCACCGCATCGCCGATCAGCGTGCCAGCGATGAAGGCCGCGAAGGTGTTGGTGCCTTTCTGGAAAAACGTCCCGCGAACTGGAGCAAGAAATAATGCCGCGTAAATTACTGATCGCCAACCGCGGTGAAATTGCCTGCCGCGTGATCAAGACCGCCCGTCGCATGGGTATTGCAACCGTTGCCGTTTATTCCGATGCGGACGCCAACGCGTTGCATGTCAAACATGCTGACGAGGCCTATCACATCGGCGCCCCCGCCCCAAAGGACAGCTATCTGCGCACCGACCGTCTGCTTGAAGTCATCGCACAATCAGGTGCCGATGCGGTTCATCCGGGCTATGGGTTCCTGTCGGAAAATGCCGGTTTTGCCGACGCGCTTGAAAAAGCCGGTTGCGTCTTTGTCGGACCACCGGCAAGTGCCATCCGTGCAATGGGCTCCAAATCCGAAGCCAAGAAAATCATGGATAAGGCGGGTGTGCCGCTTGTCCCCGGTTATCACGGCGAAGATCAGGACCCCGACCTTTTGGCCGCCGAGGCCGACAAAATCGGCTATCCGGTTCTGATCAAGGCATCGGCTGGTGGTGGCGGCAAGGGCATGCGCGCCGTTGAAAAGGCATCCGACTTCAAGGACGCCCTGATCAGCTGCAAACGCGAAGCCGCCAGCAGCTTTGGCGATGACCATTGCCTGATTGAAAAGCTGATTGTCAAACCGCGCCATGTCGAAATTCAGGTCTTTGCCGACAGCCACGGCAGCGCGGTTTACCTGTTTGAACGTGACTGTTCGCTTCAGCGTCGCCACCAGAAAGTGATCGAAGAAGCGCCTGCCCCGGGCATGAGCCAGGAACTCCGCGCCCAGATGGGTCAGGCCGCCGTTGATGCCGCCAAGGCCATTGGTTATCAGGGGGCCGGTACGGTTGAATTCCTTCTTGATGCATCGGGCAGTTTCTATTTCATGGAAATGAACACCCGCCTTCAGGTCGAACATCCGGTGACCGAAAAAATCACCGGCGAAGATCTTGTGGAATGGCAGCTTCGCGTTGCTGATGGTGAAAAATTGCCCAAGGCGCAGGAAGAACTGTCGATCAACGGCCATTCGTTCGAAGTTCGCATCTATGCCGAAGACCCGCAGAACGATTTCCTTCCGGCCACCGGCAAGCTTGTGCATATGCGCATGCCGCGTGAAACCGACCATGTCCGCGTCGATACCGGCGTGTATGAAGGTGGCGAAGTTTCGATCCATTATGACCCGATGATCGCCAAGCTGATCACTTGGGATGTTGATCGCAAATCGGCGCTGCGCCGTATGGCATCGGCCCTTGATGATGTTCAGATCGTCGGGGTCACCACCAATACCGGTTTCCTTGGCAATATTGCCCGTCATCCGGCCTTTGAACGTGGCGAAGTCGAAACCGGCTTTATCCCGCATTATCAGGATGACCTGATCCCGGCACCGGCAACACCCGATAACGAGGCCCTGGCATTTGCCGCCCTTGATATCCTGCTGACCCGCGATGCGGAGGCCGCGGCACATGCAGCCCAAAGCAACGATCCCTATTCGCCCTGGAACAGCACGGCCGGTTTCCGTCTGAATGACGATAACCACCATGACCTGATCCTGCGTCACGAAGGATCGGACATCGCGGTCAAAGTCCATTACCGTGACAGCGGCTATGTCATCGATATGCCCGATGGTAGCGCTATCATCGCGTCTGCCGATTATGATGAAAACGGCGCGATTGTTGCCAAACTTGATAATGTCCGCAAACGGGCCACGGTCCTGCGCGATGGCAATCGTATGACAATATTCCGCACCGGTCGCGTTGATCGTCTTGATATCTTTGATCCGCTGGCAGCAGCCGGTGGCAACGAAGGTGCCGGTGGCGGCCTGACCGCCCCGATGCCCGGTAAAATCATCGCCGTGATGGCAGAACCCGGCCAGACCGTAACCGCCGGGGACAAGCTTGTCGTCATGGAAGCGATGAAAATGGAACACACCATTTCCGCCCCCGTTTCGGGCACGGTCAAGGAAGTGTTCTTTGCCGTCGGCGATCAGGTTGATGATGGTGCCGAACTGATCGCGATTGAGGAGGCCCAGTAATGGCCGCGATTTCCGATCTGCCAAACCGGGTTAAAATCGTTGAAGTCGGTCCGCGCGACGGGCTTCAGAACGAAAAGACCATGGTTGCGACCGCCACCAAGGTGGAATTGATCAACCGGCTGAATGATGCCGGACTATCGGTGATCGAAGCCACCGCCTTTGTCAGCCCGAAATGGGTACCGCAAATGGCCGATGCGTCCGAAGTCATGGCACAGATCACCCGCAAGCATGGCGTGACCTATCCGGTGCTGGCCCCGAACCTTAAGGGGCTGGAAGCCGCCATCGCCAGCGGCGCAACCGAGGTGGCGGTATTTGGCGCGGCATCGGAAAGTTTCTCGCAAAAGAACATCAATTGTTCGATTGCCGAAAGCCTTGATCGTTTTCGCCCGGTAACGGATGCCGCCCGCGCGGCCGGTCTTGCTGTCCGCGGCTATGTATCCTGCGTTTTGGGCTGCCCGTATGAGGGCGATATTGCCCCTGTAAAAGTCGCCGAGGTTTCCAAGGCCCTTTATGACATGGGCTGTTATGAAATCAGTCTGGGCGACACCATTGGAACGGGCACCCCGACCAAGGCACAGGCGATGATTGATGCAGTTGCCAAACATGTGCCGGTCGAAAAACTGGCCGCACATTTCCATGACACCTATGGTCAGGCACTTGCCAATTTGCTGGCGGTTCTTCAGATGGGCGTTGCCACCATCGACAGTTCGGTTGCGGGTCTAGGCGGCTGCCCCTATGCCAAGGGGGCCAGTGGCAATGTCGCGACTGAGGACGTTATCTATATGCTGAACGGCCTTGGGATCGAGACCGGTATCGATCTTGAAAAGCTTGCCGAGACAGGAAGCTGGATTTGTGATCAGATAGGAAGATCAAGTGCTTCGAAGGTCAATTTGGCCTTTGCGGCAAAGCGGCAAACTTCCGGGGAATAATGAATGGGCCCGTCAAATTACAGCTTCCGACGGGCCACCCCAAATGATCTGCCAATGATTAGACGCTGGTTGCATGTCCCCGAAGTCATCCGCTGGTGGGGCGATCCGGTCGAACAGATTGAACTGATTTCTGAAGATGTCGAACTGGCCGAAATGGCAACGCTGATTGTGTCATACCGCAATCGGCCCTTTGCCTTTGCCCAGCATTACGATGCCCATCAATGGCCACAGGCGCATTTTGATCCCCTGCCCGCCCAGACACGCTGTCTTGATGCGTTTATCGGTGTGCCTGACATGATGGGATCCGGGCATGGCCAGATGTTTTTGAAAACACTGGCCCGCATGCTGTTTGAACGCGGTGCACCAATGATCGGCATTGACCCCGATCCCGAAAACGAACGCGCCATCCGGTGTTATGAAGCCATCGGTTTCAAGGCCGGGCGGGAATATGAAACGGCGAAGGGCCCCTGTCTTTTGATGACCCTTGCGCCGTCTGATCTTGCCTAGGCTGCCCGTACAGAATTCAAGAACTGCTCGACCTTGCTGCGCAGGTTTTCAGATTCCTTGGACAATTCTGCTGCGGCACTGAGAACCTGCTCGGCCGCAGTACCGGTTGAATCGGCTGCTTCATTCACGCTGACAATATTGGTGGTGACTTCGGATGTCCCAACCGATGCTTCCTGGACGTTTCGGGTGATCTCAAGGGTCGCAGCCCCCTGTTGTTCGACCGCACTTGCAATTGCTGCTGAAATTTCGCTGATCTCGGCAATCGTCGTCGAAATCGAGGCAATCGCATTCACCGCACCATTGGTTTCATTCTGAATGCCGGTGATCTGGGCTGTGATATCCTCGGTCGCGCGCGATGTTGCGGTCGCAAGGTTTTTGACCTCTGCGGCGACAACGGCAAAACCCTTGCCCGCATCGCCGGCACGGGCGGCCTCGATCGTGGCGTTCAGCGCCAGAAGATTGGTCTGTTCCGCGATGTCGCTGATCAGACCGACCACATCGCCGATCTTCTGGGCGGCTTCGGCAAGGCCGCGGACCTGTGCGTTGGTTTTTTCCGCATCCTCGACCGCGCGATGGGCCACCGCCGTGGACTGATTGACCTGCTGATTGATTTCAGCAATCGACGCGCTGAGTTCTTCGGTGGCACTGGCCACGGTCTGAACATTGGTTGATGCCTGTTCGGCAGCCGCGGCAACAATGCCCGACTGACGACTGGTTTCTTCGGCCGTGCTGCTCATGCCGGTTGCGGTTGCCTGCATTTCGGTTGCGGCTGACGCCAGCGTTTTCAGAACCACCGAGATATCCGCATCAAAGCCGGTGGTCAGTTCACTGATTTTCCGGGCGCGCTGTTCGCGGACCTTGACGGCCTCGGCCTCCTGGGCGGCCAGTTCATCAGCCCGGATCATGTTCTGTTTAAAGACCAGAACCGCCTTGGACATATTACCGATTTCGTCGCTGCGATCCTGACCGGGAATTTCAACCTGCTTGTTGCCACCGGCAAGATCATTCATCGCATCGGTGATCTTGCGGATCGGACCGGAGATGCCCGCACCGATGAACCATGCCGCCGCAATCCCGAGTATGATGGCAAATCCCGAAAGGACTTCGCTGATGATGACCGACTGTTCGGCGGCCGCTGTTGCACGCGGTCCGATTTCATCCTGTTCGGCTTTGACATCAAGTTTCAGTTCTTCAAGTTCCTTGGCGACAATCGGACCAATACGGTCAAGGGTATTGGTCACGATATCTGCGCGCGCCGGATCGCCAGTTGGCAATGCCACCAGCCTGTCAAACGCTTCGGAATAGATTTTAAGGTTCTCGCCCGCCAGACGCGCATCTTCCTTGCGGTCATCTTCTGTCAAAAGCGCCGCCAGCTCATCATTGAGTGCGGAAGTCGCGGCAAGGCGGTCCTTGACCCGCTGGGCGGACTGGGCATTTCCGGTCAGCAAGTAATCTTTTACAGCAACCCGTGCTTCGAGAAGGTTGGCCTGCACACGACCGGCCTGGTTGGATTGCAATGCGACCTGTCGATAGCGCACAAAGTCATCCCCCACACTGCCAATCGACAGCACCCCGATCATGGAGACGCCCGCCAAAAGGACAAGGATGGCCCCAAAGCCACCAAACACCTTTGCCGATATTTTCAGATTGTTAAATGCCGCGATCATGAAGCGCTCCTATCGCCAAGTCGCCCGACATAGACTGGGCTTATTTAAATATAAGAAAAGCAAAGGCTTGCGTCGGATTTTGTGTGAACAATGTCACATATTACAGGTTGTATCTGCATGGCAAGCTGCAATCGGCCAAATGATCCGCCTACCTAACCACCAGACATAAAAGAACAAAAAGAAAGGGCACCCGATCGGGTGCCCTTGCGCCAGAGCCACACAGCCCTGTCTGTTCGGTATGATTATCAGGCCACAGGGCCCGAAATCATGATGCTTTCTGATCCAGCGCAGCGCGACGGCGTTCGCGCAGGGACTGGGCCGTGACACGGCCATCACCGGTCGGCTGATAATAGACCGTCATTTCCTTCAATGCGGCGCGGACCTTGGTCAAGGCGGTTTCGCCATCAACATTGAGTTCATAGGAATCAAAGCCGCAACGGTGCATATAAAGGATCTGGTCACGCAGGACGTCGCCAATGGCGCGCAATTCGCCCTTGAACCCCATCCGTTCGCGCAGAACGCGGCCGTATGAATAGCCGCGACCGTCGGTATAGGCCGGGAAATTGACCGTAATGATCGACAAACGGTCAAGGTCATCCGCCAGATCTTCTGGCGCGTCACCGGGATTGAGCTGTACGCCCAAACCACCATTGCGCCCCAGAAGGCTGTCGCGTTCTTCCTTGAACCGTGCCAGCGGCACGATCAGGTTTTCATCGCTGGATGGCAGATCGCCTTCGGCATCAACGGTGATCCATTCCTGTTCGATCACGCTGTCATTCTTAACGATCGCCATAAAGCACCTCCTTGAACGGGTCCATGCCGACACGACGATAGGTGTCGATGAAACGTTCGCCGCTTTCGCGGATTTCGATATATTTGGTCACCAGACTTTCGATGGCATCGACAACCTCGGCCTCGGAGAAACCGGCACCGGCGATCTTGCCGATCGATGCATCCTGGCTGGCATCGCCGCCCAGGGTGATCTGATAGAATTCCTTGCCGCGTTTATCGAGACCAAGAATACCGATATGGCCGACATGGTGATGCCCGCAGGCATTGATGCAGCCGGAAATCTTGATCTTGAGTTCGCCAATGTCATGCTGGCGTTCCAGATCACCGAAACGTTCTGAAATGCGCTGCGACAGCGGGATCGAACGTGCGGTTGCCAGGGCGCAATAATCAAGCCCCGGGCAGGAGATGATATCGGTGACATACCCAAGGTTTGCCGTCCCCAGACCCGCCGCATCAAGGGCGGTCCAAAGAGCAAACAGATCGGCCTTTTTCACATGCGGCAGAACAAGGTTCTGTTCATGGGTCACACGGACATCGCCAAAGCTGTATTTTTCCGAAAGATCGGCAACCAGTTCCATCTGGCTATCGGTTGCATCGCCCGGAATGCCGCCAATCGGTTTGAGCGAAACGTTGGCAATGGCATAGCCCGGCTGTTTGTGCGCAACCACGTTCGAACGCACCCAGTTGAAGAAGCCGCGATTTTCCGCCTTGTGGCGTTCAAAATCGGCATCGTCGTCTGACAGGTCTTCGAATGCAGGCGGTGCGAATTGCGCAATGTAATGTGCAATTTCTTCATCGCCGACACGCAGGGAACCATCCTTGATCTGTTCCCATTCTTCTTCGACAAGACGGCGGACTTCCTCGACACCCAGTTCATGCACCAGGATCTTGATACGGGCCTTGTACTTGTTATCGCGACGGCCAAAACGGTTATAAACACGCAGGATGGCCTCAAGATACGAAAACAGGTCATTCTTGCCGATGAAGTCACGGACGGTTTTGCCAACAAATGGCGTACGGCCAAGACCACCGCCGACGATGACTTCAAAGCCGGTTTCGCCTGCGTCGTTCTGATGCATGCGAAGACCGATATCATGCACCTTGACCGCAGCACGGTCATTGGGCGAACCGGTCACGGCGATTTTGAACTTGCGCGGCAAGTAGGTGAATTCCGGGTGGAATGTCGACCACTGGCGGATCAGTTCGCAATAGGGACGCGGATCTTCGATTTCATCGGCCGCGGCACCGGCATACTGGTCGGTCGTGGTATTACGAATGCAGTTGCCAGACGTCTGGATGGCATGCATCTCGACATTGGCAAGATCAAGCAATGCGTCCGGAATTTCATCAAGCTTCGGCCAGTTATACTGGATATTCTGGCGCGTGGTGAAATGGCCATAGCCCTTGTCATATTTGCGGGCAATCATGCCAAGCTGACGCAGCTGATCAGCGCGCAGCGTGCCATAGGGAATGGCAACGCGCAGCATATAGGCGTGCAGCTGAAGATACACACCGTTCATCAAACGCAGCGGACGGAACTGTTCTTCGGTAATGTCACCGGCCAGACGGCGTTTTACCTGTTCACGGAACTGCTCGGTGCGTTCCTGAACAAGCTGGCGGTCAAAATCGTCGTAACGATACATCGGGTCTCTCCTTATACCGCCTGATAGCCAAGGTCTTCACGGACACTCGGGCCTTTTGTGCGCAGAACTTCGCGGTATTTTGTCGGAACCAGTCCACCGTCCTGCTGTTCGACATCAATCAGATACGGCCCGACGATAACCACGTCGAGTTCGGGGGCGCTTGCTTCGGCAAGCATCGCCTCGGCGGCATCTTTTCCGTCGGCAACGCGGGCGTCATTGATGTTTTCGCTCCAACCGCCTTGTGCGGTCAAAAACACCACCAACCCATCACCAAGACGGTTTGCCGTGACAACTTGCAGGGACATTCGGTTCTCTCAGCCTGTAAATCTCTCGGGTTTGGTCCATTGATCGGACCTTTTCTGCACAAGAATTTGTCTGATTAACCAAAATTGGTCAAGTTTTTTTGTGAAATAGACTTAAATACACTAATTTATGTGTTTTATTAATCCGTCCTTGACCCCTGATCGTAGGGGTTCTAGGTCAGAACGCGGAACATACCCTTGCGACAAAACGCCCCAAAAGAAGATCACGAAATGCCACTGCATATCATCAAACTCAGCGTCGGCACGGAAACCCCGGAAGGACTGCGGGAATGGCAGACATGGTTTCAGGAAAACTATGGCCGGATTTTCCACACCACGCGCATGACGCCCAAACGCCGCGACGAGATTCTGGATGGTGGTTCGATCTATTGGGTGATCAAAGGGGCCATTCGCTGTCGCCAGCGCGTCATTGATCTTGAAGAATTCGTCAATGAAGAAGGCACCAAATATTGCCGTATCGTCCTTGATCCCGAACTGATCGAAACCCGCCCCTATCCGCATCGTGCCTTTCAAGGATGGCGTTACCTGACCGAAGACAAATGCCCGCCCGATGACAAACAGGGCGGCGATACTCAAACGCTGCCCGATGACATGGCCGATGAGTTACGCGATCTTGGCTTGATCTGATCCAGGAACCGGTCGGGGCAGCTGCCCCGACGGCCGGATCAATCGGGTGCCATCGCACCATCTTCGTCAATTTCACGCAACGTCTGGGCAACCTCGCCCTTTAGCCAGTTCACAAACGCCTGCACCCGCGGCCGTCTGAGATGTTCTTCCGGGTAAACCAGGTAATAGGCCCCGTTTGACGCCACGGTTTGCGGAAAGGGCCGCACCAGGTTCCCGGCCTTGAGATCAAGGGCGGCAAGACTGGTGCGCGCCATGCCAAGCCCCTGCCCCATCAGGGCCGCCTGAATGACCATATCACCGGAATTGAATCGCAAACCGCGACTGACATCGACGCCGCTGACACCGACACCATCAAGCCAGAATTCCCAGTCCGCTGCATGGGGATGATCCATGATCGCAGTTGCATCATGAAGCAACTGGTGACCGGCAATATCCCTGGGCGTGTTCAGGGCCGGGCTGTTTGCCAGATATGCCGGACTGCACACCGGAAATGATTCGTCACGCATCAGCATTTCGCAATTCAGGTTGGGATATTTACCACTGCCAAACCGCACGGCAAGATCGATCCCCTCGGTGCGCAGATCAACCATGCGGTCATCGGCATGAATGCGCACATCAATGTCGGGATAGGCTTCCCGAAAATATCCCAGACGCGGCACCAGCCATTTAACCGCAAAGCTTTGCAGAACACTGACGGTGACAACACCGGCCTCCTCGACCAGCATCAGACGTTCTATTTCATCCGATATGCGTGAAAAACCCGCAGTGGTCGCATGGGCAAGCTGGGCCCCCTCCTCGGTCAGGTAAATCTGGCGCGGCAGACGATGAAACAGCTTGAACCCAAGGTATTCTTCGAGCTGACGCACCTGCTGACTGATCGCCCCCTGGGTAACGAAAAGTTCCTCGGCTGCCTTGGTGAAACTCAGATGTCGGGCGGCGGCATCAAAGGCGCGCAAGGATTGCAGGGGTGGCAGCCGCATCGAGCTTCTCCGGTTATGGATTAGATCAACTAATCCAATTGATCAGAAATAGTCGTTTGTCGATCGCTAATCATAGCCGCAATATGGGTTTCACAGCAAACATTGCATTAGCAATATTAACCCATGGAGAAGATCATGGCTTACACGGCTTGCCCTGCTCCGACATCCCAGGAGCCACAACAAACCGCCCGGCACACGCTTTCGACCATCACCATCACGCGGCGTTTGCACCACATCCCGGGCCTGATCAACATATTGGCAGATCGTTATGCGCGTTTCGTCGCCATTCGTCGTCAACGCCGGACACTTTTGTCCCTGACGGATGCGCAACTCCTTGATATCGGCCTGACACGTGCCGATGCCGAAGAAGAATACCGGCGCTCTTTCAATCTGCTTTGATCACATCTGATCATTAAGGAACCTGTTTTGGTGCCGCCCCCACGGCTTTTACATCCCAAACAGGCTCCCCCTTCGCGTCACCTGCACAACTTGCAATCCGCCTGCCCGACCGACCCCCTATCGGTCGGGCATTTTCATCATCGGGTCGAATTGATCCAGTTCATTGCAAATGATTGATTAATCTCGCACTGTTTCCAACATACCCTTCATACAGTGTGAAAGTTTGACAATGAATGCGGGCAAAAAATCATCCGGAAAGAAAAAGAACGGCACGTCTGAACTGCTGACAAAGGCCACACGCCGCACAGGCAAAAGCCGGTCGGCAGCCAACAGGTCATCGGCGCTGTCACAACTTGATACCGAGACCAAGGACCGGTTCTTGCTGGATTCCGAAAACATGACCATGGACCGTCTGGATGACCGGCCATCGGATCGTAACGGGATCGCCAATGCCATCGCCGATGATTTACCGCCTGACATCAATCCCGATCCCGCGGCACGGGCAAAAAAGATGCGCGGGAAGCAATATCTTGAACTGATCGCGCCGCTTCATATCGAACTTTTGAAATTGCAAAACTGGATCAAGGCCGAAAATCTGAAATCGCTGATCATTTTTGAAGGCCGCGATGCTGCGGGCAAAGGTGGCACCATCAAACGGTTTACCGAACATCTTAATCCGCGTGGCGCACGGATTGTTGCCTTGGGCAAACCCAATGATCGCGAACTGACCCAGTGGTATTTCCAGCGTTACATCGAACATCTGCCAAGCGGCGGTGAAATCGCGCTGTTTGACCGGTCCTGGTATAACCGCGCCATGGTCGAACGGGTCATGGGCTTTTGCAGCATGTTCGAAGTCAGCGAATTTCTGCAATCGGTTCCCGAACTCGAAAGAATGCTGATCCGGTCAAACATCCACATGACCAAGTTCTATTTCTCGGTCAGCAAAAAGGAACAGGCAAGACGCTTTCAACAGCGCAAGAATGATCCGCTCAAACAATGGAAACTCAGCCCGGTCGATCTGGCATCCCAAAACCTTTGGGACTCCTATACCGAGGCCAAACGTGACATGTTTTTCCATACATCAACCACCGACAGCCCATGGGTCATTGTTAAGTCCGATGACAAGAAACGTGCGCGGATCAATGCCATGCGTTTTTATCTGTCGCAGTTTGATTATCCCGGGAAACGGCCGGAAATTCTGATTTATGACCGCCGCATCATCCACAGCGTCGCCGAAGAACTCGACGAAGATTAACCCCGTAAAATGACGCTGGTCTTCCAGATCGTGAAAACATTGTCGTGGTGACATTTGCCTTCATTGACATTGCTTGCCCCGCAACCTTTACTGGTGTCCATCTGTATCTGGGAGGCAAACAATGGCCAAATGTGCATTTATCGGTCTCGGTGTCATGGGATACCCGATGGCCGGTCACCTGCAAAAAGCAGGTCACGACGTAACTGTTTATAACCGTACGGCTGCCAAGGCCGAAAAATGGGTTTCCGAATATGGCGGATCTTCTGCCCCGACCCCGGCCGAAGCGGCCAAGGGGGCGGAATTCGTATTTTCGTGCGTTGGCAATGATGATGATCTTCGCAGTGTCATGCTTGGCGATGGCGGCATGTTTGCCGGCATGGATAAGGGTGCGGTCCTGATCGACAACACCACCGCATCGGCAGATGTCGCACGCGAACTTTATGCTGCGGCCAAGGCACAAGGCATTTCCTTTATTGATGCGCCGGTATCTGGCGGTCAGGCCGGGGCCGAAAACGGCGTTCTTACCGTCATGTGTGGCGGCGATAAGGTTGCATTTGATCGCGCAGCGCCGGTGATTGATGCCTTTGCACGCTCTTGCCAGCTGATGGGCGAAAGCGGTGCCGGTCAGCTGACCAAAATGGTCAACCAGATTTGCATCGCCGGTCTGGTCCAGGGTCTTTCCGAAGGTGTCAATTTCGGCGTCAAGGCCGGCCTTGATATGGAAAAGGTTCTTGATGTCATTTCCAAGGGTGCGGCTGGCAGCTGGCAGATGGAAAACCGTGGCAGCACGATGGTTCAGAACAAGTTTGATTTCGGCTTTGCCGTTGACTGGATGCGCAAGGATCTTGGCATTTGCCTTGAAGAATCCAAACGCAATGGCGCCCGCCTGCCGGTCACCGCACTTGTCGATCAGTTCTATGCCCAGGTGCAGGAACGCGGCGGCAATCGCTGGGATACTTCAAGCCTGATTGATCTGCTTGCCCGCGGGTAACAGCATCCGACCAAACAAGAAAAAAGCGCGACCGGCACCGGTCGCGCTTTTTGTTTTCTATACGGTATCTGGTCCTACAGACCGGCACGCAACAGCGGTTCAACCTGATTGCGATATGCGGCAAGCGGACCATCATTGAAATACCCGACAGCACATTCCAGAACAGAATCCCGATAAGGATTGTCAGCGTCTTCTGTCTGGTCTTCGAGATTGTCCCGGCTGCTTTTGCCAAGGCGGGTTATTGCGATATCCTGTTCACAGCTTTTGGCATCAAGTTTTGCCAGTGACTGACGCGGATCACGTCGGCGGGCGGGCAAGGCATTGGCCAGATCGATTTCGCGTTCGAATTCTTCGGCATCGGCACGATTGACTTCGATGTCCGGGATAACGCCATTGCCCTGAACAATATGGTTTTCCGGCGTGGTGTAATAGCCGGTGGTGATTTTAAGTCCACCGCCCGACGTCAACGGCATGATCCGCTGCATCGACCCCTTTCCGAATGAACGTTCCCCGATAATCACACCGCGCCCGTTTTCCCGAAGGGCAGCTGCCATCAGCTCCGCACCGGAAGCTGACCCGCGATCCAGCAAAATGGCCATCGGGACCTTGTCAAAGAAGTCCGCCCGGTCTGCTTCATAGCTGCGCAATTTGCGCTCTCCACGGCCTTCGGTGGCAACGATCAGCCCATCGGTCAGGAATTGATCGGCAATGTCCGCCGCACTATCAAGCAACCCGCCCGGGTTTCGTCGCAAATCAACAATTATGCCGCGCGGCTTGGCGATCTTGTCTTCCAGCTCAGACAGGTATTCCTGTGTCTGGTCCAGGGTGGTCGCATCAAAACGCGATACACGAATGTAACCGATATCCTGGTCAATGATCGCGGCGCTGACCGACGGGACTTCGATCCGCGCACGTTTGACAGTTACATCAAAACTGTCTTCGACGCGCATGATGGTCAGAGTCACCGGATCACCAACCCGTCCGCGCATTCTGCGGACCGCCTCGGAAATTGGTTCGCCTTTCATCTGATACCCGTCAATATGAGTGATGCGGTCATCGGGGCGCAAACCGGCACGTGCGGCCGGCGTGTCATCGATCGGGGAAACAATCCGGATACGCTTGTCATCATCAAGGGCGATCACAATGCCGACACCGGCAAAACTTCCTTCGGTGCTTTCCTGAAGACGACGGAACATGTCATCTGTCATATAGGCGCTGTGCGGATCCAGGTTGTGCAAACTGTCATCAAGAACCGCCCCGACAATGCCGGTCGGCGATTTGTCTTCGGTGTCGATTTCATCAAGCATCGCAATGCTGTTTTCGACAAAGGCAGCACGGTCGATTTTCTCGACATAGGTTTCGGAAAGAACCTGAAGTGCTTCGACATACAGTTTGTCGGCATGGGCAAATTGTTCGTCAGTCGCACCAACAGTCACGCTGTCGCGATAAGCATCAAGGAATCTGCGTTCTTCGTCACTTGGCCAGGCGGGCCCGGCACAGGCGACCAACCTTGTTCCGGCAAACGAAATCAGCACCGCAAACAAAATTGGCAATAATCCTTTACGCAGCAAAAGCCCACTCCTGTCCTGTTAACTTGTCTTCCGGATACAATTCACATGCATGTCTGGCGACTATAGGTATTCCATATTGCCAATATTGCAATGCGAATGCGTCTCGACTGGGGCAAGTCTAGCCTGCCTTTATACGCTTGGCGACCCCTCGAGACCGAATTACCCGAGGATTCAGCTCACATCGCGATCAATATGGGGTGAATTGTCATATCGGAAGCATTTTGTCCATTTGCCAGTGGCAAACGCATTTCGCCCTTAAACCAATGTCGAAGTCAGAAAACAGATAGCCGTGCTGAAACAGACTCGATCTTGGTGCGATGCACCGTTATGCTGTTCCAAACAATCAAAGTCGGCAAAAAGTCGACTGTTCCGAGCGGGCGGCTCACATTTCAGGGAGACGTCTTTTTTCATGAGCGATTTTACGCCACCGGTTTCCGATTTCCGGTTTCTCATCCACGATGTCATCGGTCTTGAAACCGTTGCCGGGTTAACGGCCTTTTCCGAAACAAGTGCCGATCTTGTTGACGCCATTCTCGAAGAAGCTGCCAAATTTGCGGCATCAGTACTCGCGCCGTTAAATCGCACCGGCGATCAGGAAGGTGCCAAGCTTCTTGCCAATGGCAAAGTCCAAACCGCTTCTGGCTGGACGGATGCCTATACCCAGTTCTGTGAAGGCGGATGGCAAGGCATATCTGCCCCGGAATCAGAAGGTGGCATGGGGCTTCCGATCCTGCTCGGCGCGGCTGTCGCGGAGATGTGGCAGGCATCAAATATGGCATTTGCGCTTTGCCCGATGCTGACGGCCGGTGCGATCGAGGCACTTATTGCGCACGGATCGGATGCCCAGCGATCGCTTTACCTGTCACGCATGATCAGCGGCGAATGGACCGGGACGATGAACCTGACCGAACCGCAGGCGGGTTCCGATCTTTCGAAAGTCCGCAGTATCGCCGTTCCCAAAGACGACGGCAGTTATGCCATCAGCGGACAAAAGATTTTCATTACCTATGGCGATCACGAGATGACGGAAAATATCGTTCATCTTGTTCTGGCGCGCACACCCGATGCCCCTGCCGGGGTCAAGGGCATCTCGCTTTTCATTGTTCCCAAGTTTCTGGTTAGCGAGACCGGTGAAATCGGCACGCGCAACGATGTTCATTGTGTATCCCTTGAACACAAGCTTGGCATCCATGCCAGCCCGACGGCGGTTCTGTCATTTGGCGATAATGGTGGTGCAACCGGCTATCTTGTTGGCGAAGAAGGCAAGGGTCTTGCCTATATGTTCACCATGATGAACAACGCGCGTCTGGCAGTTGGACAGCAAGGTGTCGCGATCTCGGAACGTGCCTATCAGCAGGCACTTGATTATGCCCTTACCCGCAAACAGGGGCGCGATCCGAAAACCGGCGAAGATGCACCGATTATTGTTCATGGCGATGTCCAGCGCATGCTGATGCGCATGCGATCCTCGACCGAAGCAGCACGTGCATTGTCACTTTATGCCGCTGTCCAGCTTGATCTGGCCCATCACCTTGACGACCCGACAGCCAAAGCTGCCGCGCAGGCGCGGGCAGATCTGCTGATCCCGCTGGTCAAGGCATGGTCGACGGATATTGGGGTCGATAATGCATCGCTCGGGGTTCAGGTTCATGGCGGCATGGGTTTTATCGAGGAAACCGGCGCAGCCCAGCATCTTCGTGATGCCCGCATCGCACCGATCTATGAAGGCACCAACGGCATTCAGGCACTCGATTTCATCGGGCGCAAGGTCTTGCGCGACAACGCGGCTGCACTTGCTGCGCTGATAACCGATATCCGGAAAACCATTTCTGAAACTCGCAATTCCGGCTCCGAAAGCGGCAATGACGTTGGCGATGCGGCAACGGCCCTTGAACATGCAATCAAGGCGCTTGAGCACAGCACCGCAACAATCATTGAACGGTGCCGCACCGATGACCGGATGATGCAGGTTCTGGCAACCCCTTATTTGCGACAGGCGGCACTTTGTGTATCGGGCTGGCTGATCCTCAGATCCATGACGGCCGCGGCCAAAGCAGATATTTCTTCCGATTTTGGCGCACGCAAGATCGCTACATGCCGGTTCTTCTTTGAACAGTTGCTTCCTGAAGCAGCATTTATGGCAACCCAGATTGAAAATAGCCGCCGGGCAGAATTGCACGAAACCCAGCCACTATTTTGACAAACTCTTTGCCGAGATTGTGCTGCGCCATCGTTGCCATAAGACGACGATGGCGCAGACATTTCTAATACACGCCCTGCCCCACAGCTTTGATGCTTCTGCAAACGCCAACATTCGGAAATTCCGTACGGTTTGTCCCAATTTGGCGATAATTTCCTGTTTCGGTTTTTGATTGCTTCTCTATAATCCGCCCGATGAATCGCTTAACCCGATATATGCTTAAACAGCAGCTGATTATGATGGTGTTTGTGACACTGGGGCTTCTCTGTGTCATTTGGCTGTCGCAAAGCCTGCGTTTTGTCGAAATGATTGTGAACCGGGGTCTGTCGATCTCGGTGTTTTTGCAGCTGACATCTTTGCTGCTGCCGAGCTTTTTGACGATCATCATTCCGATTTCGTTGTTTTTCGTTATTGTCTTTACCTACAACAAACTTATCCAGGATCGCGAACTGATCATTATGCGATCAGCCGGCCTTAACCAATGGGCGCTGGCAAAGCCGGCGCTGATTGTTGCGCTGCTGTCGACGGGTGTTTGTTATTTCCTGACATTGTTTTACCTTCCCTACAGCTATCAGCAGTTCAAGGAACTGCAATTCTCGATCCGCAATGACTTTTCGTCGGTGTTGTTGCAGGAGGGGAGCTTTACCGATCTTGATGGTCTGACCGTTTATGTGCGCGAAGTTGGTCGCGACAACGAGTTGCTTGGTATTCTGGTCCACGATTCCCGCGACCCCGACCAGCAGACAACTATGATGGCAAAGCACGGTGCGCTGTTGCGAACCGATGAAGGGCCGCGCATTGTGCTGCTTGATGGTAACCGGCAGGAAGTCAACGCCGAAGACGGTACGATGTCGATCCTGTATTTTGACCGCTATGCCGTTGATATCGCGCATAGTGCAGAAGACCCGACATTGCGTTATCGCGAGGCCCGTGAACGCGGTGTATTCAATCTTCTTACCGGAACACCACCAGACATTGCATCAAACGATATCGGGGCCTTCCGGGCCGAAGGGCATGACAGATTGATTTCGCCTCTTAACGCGATTGCATTTGCAAGCATTGCGCTTGCGGTTCTGGTATCAAGCAGTTTCTCGCGGCGGGGCCAGACCGGGCGTCTGTTGATTGCGATTGGCGTCATGGTTCTTTGTCAGGCACTTGGCATTGCGATGAAAAACCTTGCGGCCAAGAATTCCGCCTTGATCCCGCTGATGTATGCCAACGCGTTTCTGCCGATTATTTTGGGCTTGTACTGGACATTCCGCGGGCCTCAGATCCGTGCCAAACGCGCGATCGCTGAAGAGGCAGAGGCATGAGACTGTCACCGACCCTCACATGGTATTTCGGAAAGCATGTTCTGTTTTCTATTCTGGCCGTTCTGGCTCTTTTGATCGGTCTGATCCTGATTGGTGATACGATCGAACTTCTCAGACGGGCTGGAAGCAAACCGGACGCCACTGTCGGAATTGTTGTTCAGATGGCGACCAGCAGAATTCCCTTCATGACAGAAAAGGTTCTGCCATTTGCGGTTTTGTTCGGGTCGATGTTCTCGTTCTGGAAGCTCACGGGGAATCAGGAACTGGTCGTCACTCGCGCTGCCGGTGTTTCTGCATGGCAATTTTTGCTGCCCCCCATTCTTTGCGCATTGATCCTCGGCTCTATTCAGGTCGCGGCCCTCAATCCGTTATCTTCAATCCTGTTGCAGCGCTATGAAATGCTCGAAGCGCGCTATTTGCAGAACAATGTCAGCGTGATGAATTTGTCTTCAAGCGGGCTTTGGTTGCGCCAGGGCACACAGGATGGTCAGGCTGTCATTTATGCACGCGCGGTGCGCAGCCAGCAGGATGACCAAATTGACCTTCGCAACGTAACAATCTTCCGCTTTCAGAATTCCGATGATTTCACCACCCGGATCGACGCTGCGCGTGCCGTTCTTGAACCGGGCACCTGGCATTTTTATGATGCCTGGACCTTTACACCCGGTCAGGCCAGCCAGTTTACTGAAAGCATGAAGCTTCCGACCAACCTGACGGCGCGCAAAATCCAGGACAGCTTTGCTTCACCTGAAACCATGTCGTTCTGGGATCTCAAGCCATTCATCAATTTGCTGGAACGTGCCGGTTTCAACGCCACACGCCACCGCATTCACTTCCATAGCCTGCTGTCGCGCCCGCTTTTGCTGTGTGCGATGGTTCTCATTGCTGCGGCGTTCTGTCTTAAATTTTCTCGACGCAGACGGGCATCCCTTGTTATCGGTGGTGGGGTGACAACCGGATTCATCTTGTATTTCTGTACCGACGTCATTTCAGCTTTGGGCGTTTCTGGCGGAATTCCACCAATTTTGTCAGCCTGGGCACCCGCCGGTATTTCTTTGTTACTCGGGGTTTCAACATTGCTACATCTTGAGGATGGCTAGTCAGATGACCATTGCGGGGGGAATGATAAAAAGACTGGCAACCAGTACAATACTGGGATGTGGCATTGTGCTTTTTGGGGGCCAGTTCGGTATTCCGTTGGCACAAGCCCAGGATGTGAATGCACAACAACCGGATCAGGTAGCACCTGCTATCCTGTTTAGCGCCGATGAAGTTGATTATAACCGTGAGCTGCAAACTGTTACTGCGCGCGGTAATGTCGAAATTTCACGCGAAGGACGCATCCTTCTTGCCGATACGGTCAGTTATGATCGCAGTCAGGACGTTCTGACGGCATCTGGCAATGTCAGTATTACAGAGCCAACCGGTGAAGTAACCTTTGCCAGCTATGTGGAGCTCAGTGGCGATTTCAAGAACGGCATTGTCAAAGATATCTATGTTCTTCTTGATGAAAATACCCGCCTGGCTGGTACCGGTGCGCGACGCAGTGCCGGTAATTTTACGGAAATCGCCAAAGCGGTCTATTCCCCGTGCAAGGTTTGCGAGGATGATGACGGCACGGCAGGAACGCCATTATGGCGTATCCGTGCGGCGCGTGTGCTTCACGATGCCGAAAACAAGACCGTTGAATACGAAGATGCCCGACTTGAATTCGCTGGCGTTCCAGTGTTTTACACCCCCTACATGCAACATCCGGACCCTACTGTAAAACGGCAATCGGGACTTCTGGCGCCATCCTTTGGCAGCACAAGCTATGTCGGATCCTATTTCAGTCAGCCCTATTACTGGGCGATTGACAAAAGCAAGGATATGACCTTCACACCGACCTACACACTGGATGAAGGGGCACTGCTCGCAACCGAGTATCGCCAACGCTTTGATGCGGGGGAACTTGAAGCAACCGGAAGCGTTACCCAGGACAGCAATGATGACTGGCAAGGTCACATTGACGCAGAAGGCCGTTTTGACATCGACCCGACCTGGCGTTGGGGCTTTGACGCCGAGCAGGCCAGTGAGAAAACATATCTGTCACGCTACGGGTTTGCCTCGCCTTCGGTGCTGACCTCAAACCTGTTTACGGAGGGTTTCCGGGGCGCGAGCTACACCCGCGTTGACGGATATTATTTCCAGGGCCTTAAATCTGGAGATGACAGGGACACAACACCGATCGTCCTGCCGCATATGCAATTCCACGGGCAAACAGCCCCTGCCAAATATGGAAGCATAACGACCCTTGATGTTGACGGTCTTTCCTTGACGCGTGAGGACGGGGCTGACTCGCACCGGGCTTCAGCAAAGGTCGGTTGGGAACTTCCGCATGTTGGCACATTGGGTGATGTGACAAAGCTCAGCCTGTCTGTGCGCGGCGACAGCTATATGGTCTCTGACGTGGAACGTGACAACAAAGACGACTATAGCGGATACACAGGACGGATGCTTCCATTGGCCGCGATTGACTGGCGCATGCCGTTTGTCAGCGATCAAGGGGCATATCATCAGGTCATCACCCCAGTTGCGATGGCGGCCTGGTCACCGAATGGCGGCAACCCGGAAGAGATTCCCAACGAGGATTCCCAGTCCTTCGAACTTGATGATATCAATCTGTTTGCCCATGACCGGTTTGGTGGCATTGACCGCGCCGAAGACGGCTTTCGCGCCAGTTACGGTCTCGAATGGGGGCTTTATGGGCCGACCGGTGGCTATACAAGTGCAATGTTCGGCCAAAGTTACCGCGCTGCGGAAAATGATACGTTTGCAGAAGGATCGGGACTTGACGAACATATGTCTGACTATGTCGGGCGCTTTACTGTTGCGCCCAGCCAATATCTTGACCTGACCTATCGTTATCGCTTGGATAAGGACGATTTCTCCGCCCGTCGCAATCAGGTTGCATTAACTGCTGGTTCAGTTGATACGCTCCGCGTGAACACCACTTACGTACACTTCACAGATGATGCAGGTAGCGAAGAGTTCAACGAACGCGAAGAGTTATATTTCAGGGCTGAGCGGCAGTTTTCTGAATACTGGTCGGGCATGGCATATGGTCGCTACGACATAGATCAGTCAGACCCCTTGGAATATGGTGTCGGCTTTGTGTATGAAGATGAATGCTTTATCTTTGATGGGCGGATACGTCGCACCTTCTATCAGGACCAGGATCTTGGTGAATCAGACGAATTCCTGTTCCGCCTGGTCTTCAAAACGCTGGGTGAAGTTGCCTCCGCAGCCGGATTGTAAGAAAACATGATTTCAAAAGTTTCGATTTTCAAAATATCAAATATCTGCGCTGTCGTTGGCGCGATTGCCCTGTTGGCAATGGCGGCCCCGTCAAAGGCGCAATCGCCGGTCGGCGTCGCTGCGGTCGTGAATGATGATCCGATTTCAATCATTGATCTGGTTGAACGTATCAAGCTTGTTGCGGTTTCATCCAACATCCGGATGACCCCGGAAAAAAGCAACGAGATCGCGCCGCAAATTCTGCAGCAGTTGATCAACGAAACCTTGCAGTTGCAGGAGGCAGAGCGCCGCGGCATCGAAGTGACCGAGGCTGATATCACCCGTGGCAAAACACTGATCGAGCAAAATGCAGGCCTGCCCGAAGGGACGCTTGATGCATTTCTTGAGCAGCGCGGCATCGCACCGGGCACAATTGAAAACCAGATCCGTCCGCAGGTTGCCTGGCAACGGCTGTTGGGTTCCATGCGCAGTCAGGTAGAGATTTCCGAAGCAGAAATTGACGAAAACCTTCAGCGCATTGTCAACAACCAGGGAAAACCGCGAAATCGCGTTCAGGAAATTTTTCTTCCGGTAGACAATCCGCAAGACAGTACACGCGTTTATCAAACCGCACAGGAAGTTCTGGGCGCGTTGCAGCAAGGAGCTGACTTCAGTGCCCTGGCACGTCAGTTTTCTGCAAGTGCAAGTGCGGCAAATGGTGGTGATCTTGGCTGGTTATATGCCGGCGAACTCGCAGGTGATCTGCAGCAGGCTGTAAACCAGCTTGAACCGGGCAATGTCAGTGCCCCGATCCAGACCATTCGCGGATATTATATCATCAAACTTCTCGACCGGCGTGTCGGCGACGCAGGGGCAATTACCGATGTAAGGCTTGACCTTTATCAGTTATTTGTTCCCCTGTCTCAGTCCATGCCAAAAGAGCAGATTGACGCCAAAGTCGCCGTTCTGCGCAACACGCAGGAAACCGCAAACAGTTGTCAGGCATTGGCAAATGTCGCGGTTGACCTTGGCTCCGAGATGAGCGGCGAAATGAAGGGCATTTCCCCCAACGAACTGTCCGGACCAGTTGCCCAGGCGATCACCAATCTTCAACCTGGTCAGCCATCCAATATTGTTCAGGTCGATGGCGGTGCGCTGCTGGTGATGATTTGCAACAAAACCGAAGAAAGCAATCTGCCCGATCGCAAGGACATCGAAAACCGTCTCATGATGGAACGTCTTGATATCCTGGCACGCCGCAAGCTGCGTGAATTGCGTCGACAGGCCTTTATCGACATCCGTATGTGATCGTGCAAAGGCAGGAACAGAATGAGCAAAATCGCACCGATTGCACTAACCATCGGTGAGCCTGGCGGCATCGGGCCAGAGCTTTGCCTCAAGGCATGGCTGCGTCGCAAAGATGAAAGCCTGTCGCCATTCTGTGTCCTGTCACCGATCACGATTCTTGATCATGCGGTAAAGCAGCTTGGCGAAAATGTTCCGATCAAAGTTGTTTCGGACATCTCGGAAGCAATCACCGTTTTTGACAATGCCCTGCCCGTTCTGGCACTTGATGAATGCGATGCCATGCCGATATCGGGTACTGCATCGGCAAATACCGCAACTGTGGTGATCGAGAGCATCACCCGCGCAGTAAAGCTGTGTGAAGATGGTTCGGCCTGTGGCGTTGTAACCAACCCCATTCAGAAAAGTGCGCTCTATGAAGCCGGGTTCAAACATCCCGGTCATACGGAATTCCTTGCCGAACTGGCAGGACCGGGAACCGTTCCGGTGATGATGCTGGCCAATTCAAAGCTTCGCGTTGTTCCACTGACCATCCATATCGCGCTGAGCGACGTCCCCAAACAGCTGACGTCGGACAGCATCATTGAACAATGCGAGATTACAGCAACGGCCTTGCAACGGGATTTCGGCATTGAAATGCCGCGTCTGGCAATTGCCGGGCTTAACCCGCATGCCGGTGAAAACGGATCAATGGGCAGCGAAGAACAAACAATTATCGAGCCTGCCATCAACGCATTGCGCAAGAAGGGATTGGACGTTATTGGCCCCCTGCCCGCAGATACCATGTTCCATAATGAAGCCCGCGAGAATTATGACGTTGCGTTATGCCCCTACCATGATCAGGCCCTGATCCCGGTCAAGACACTTGATTTTCATGGTGGCGTAAATGTCACGCTGGGATTGCCATTTATCAGAACATCGCCAGACCACGGCACGGCGTTGAACATCGCCGGGAAAGGCATCGCCCGCCCCGATAGCCTGATAGCAGCCCTTAAATTGGCTGCGGACATGGCACATGAACGCCTGACAGGAGCCTGACCCACGTGTCAGAAGATAACGATACTACTGGAAAACTGGCCAATGACGGCCTGCCGCCGCTTCGTGAAGTCATTGCAACGCATGGCTTGTCGGCACAAAAGAAATTCGGGCAGAACTTCCTGTTTGACCTAAACCTGACCGGGCGTATTGCCCGTGCAGCGGCCCCGCTTGAGGACGCAACCGTCATTGAAATTGGTCCGGGACCAGGTGGCCTGACACGTGCGTTGCTGTTCCATGGTGCAAAAAATCTGACCGTAATTGAACGCGATCCGCGTTGCCAACCGGTTCTGGAGCAAATCAGCAACCACTATCCCGGCGCCCTGCACGTCATTGACGGTGATGCACTGGACGTTGACGTCACCAAGCTTGGCCCGGCCCCGCGCAAGATTGTCGCCAACCTGCCATACAATGTCGGCACACAGCTTTTGCTGGGCTGGCTGATGCAGATCGACCAGTTCGCCAGCCTGACCCTGATGTTCCAGAAGGAAGTCGCCGAACGCGTTGTCGCGGGCCCCAAAAGCAAGGCCTATGGCCGGTTGTCGGTCCTGTGCCAATATCTGTGTGACTGTGACATCCTGTTTGATGTTCATCGCAGTGCATTCACACCACCGCCCAAGGTTACATCCGCGGTCGTGCAACTGCGCCCGAAAGCCGACCGGGGGGCAGATATCAACCTTGCAAGTCTTGCCAAAATCACCCAGGCGGCATTTGGTCAGCGCCGTAAAATGCTGCGCGCCAGCCTGAAAACCCTGAATATCAATGTTGGTGAATTGCTCGACAAGGCTGGAATCACGGAAACTGCCCGGGCGGAGGAACTCAGCGTCGCGGACTTTGTCCGCCTGACACAGGTCCATGATGAAATGGCCGCTTCGTAAAGCGGCCATTTTTCATTTGCGCTATCAGTTGATCAATCGGTCAGAAGCTTTTTGACAAAGCTTGGCAAGCCGGTTTGACGGCCGCGTTTGATCCGCTCGGCACCGATAATATGCTGCACATCGGCAAGACAACGTTCCAGATCATCATTGATCAGGACATAGTCGAATTCTTCCCAATGACTGATTTCTGCGCCGGCCTTGGCCATGCGCTTCATGATGACATCGTCGGCATCCTGTCCGCGATCACGCAAACGGCGTTCAAGCTCGGCCGAAGACGGCGGAAGGATAAAGACCGAAACCACGTCCGCACCGCCCTTGTCACGCAGCTGGCGCGCACCTTGCCAGTCGATATCAAACAGCACGTCATGCCCGTCAGAAAGAGCCTTTTCGACCGGGGCCTTCGGAGTACCATAATAATTGCCGAACACTTCAGCCCATTCCAGCAATTCATCGTCAGCAATCATATGTTTGAAGGCATCAACCGACTTGAAGAAATAATGCTTTCCTTCTTCTTCGCCCGGACGGGCGTCGCGCGTGGTTGCAGATACCGAAAGCGATATCCGGTCATCTTTTTCAAGCAGCTGACGGGTAATGGTTGTCTTGCCCGCACCGGACGGGGCACAGAAAACCAGCATCACACCACGACGGTTATGTGGATCGGTCATTTTGAATTCCTTCCCTGCCCGCTTATTCGACGTTCTGGACCTGCTCGCGGAGCTGATCAATGATCACTTTCAGCTCCATGCCGCAATTGGTCAGTTCGATATCATTGGCTTTTGAGCAAAGCGTATTGGCTTCGCGGTTGAATTCCTGACACAGGAAGTCAAGCTTGCGCCCGATAGAACCGCCTTTGGTCAGCATGTCACGTGCTGCCGAAATATGTGCTTTCAGACGATCGATCTCTTCGCGGATATCGGCCTTGGTTGCAAGCAGGGCTGCTTCCTGGTGCAGGCGTTCTGGTTCGAACTTGCCGGCATCGAGCAATTCTTCAACCTGGCGCTTGAGACGTTCACGAATGGCGTCCCCCCGTGCAGCTGCACAGCTTTCCGCCCGCGTCACTGTGGCTTCGATATTATCGACATGTCCGCGCAGCATGGCATCAAGCTTTTCGCCTTCTTCCGCACGATGGGCTGCCATCTGATCAATTGCATCGGCAAGGCTTGAAAGCACAGCATCGTCGCGCGCGTCGCGGGTTGCCTCGTCTTCCTGTGGTTCGATTGCCTCAAGAACGCCACGCACATTCATCAGATCGGCGATGGTTCCGGCCGACAGGCTGCTGGTATTGTCGAACTCTTCGGCGATGGCAATCAATTCGGCAAGAAGTTCACGATTTACGGCATAGGACCCGCTATCCGATGCCCGAACGACATTAAGGGTCACACCAATATTACCGCGCTTGAAACGTTTGGACACCGCATCGCGCACCTTGGCTTCAAGCCGTTCAAACCCGCCATTCAAACGGACACGCACATCAAGGCCCTTGCCATTGACGCTGCGCAATTCCCAGGTCCAGCCGAAACCTTCCGCTGCACCGTCGGTGCGGGCAAAGCCGGTCATGCTTGATACGGTCATATTCCCATCCAGTATGATTTCATGTTTGCGCGTTTATAACGTTTGCCCTTTACCGCGCCAAGGGCCAAGGTTTCAAGGCACGTTGATAACTGCAATATGGGATCAAAATGCCCGTATTTCATAATGCTGCCCTATTGCTGCATCATGGTCCGCAAAATTCGACAAACTGTATTTCAGAACCGCATACGAGCAACCATGTCCTTTCAGTATCACGCCATTCTGATTACCGGTGCCAGTTCCGGCATTGGTGCCGCACTTGCCAGACAATTTGCCCGCACCGGCGTAACCCTGTTTATCAGCGGTCGGGATGAAACGCGCTTGCGGCTTGTTGAAAACGAATGTCGCGCAGCCGGGGCCAATGTTTATGCCGATGTTCTTGATGTCACCAATCGCGAAACCATGACTGCTTATGTCACGCATTGTGATGAGCTGGCCCCGCTCAGCCTTGTCATCGCCAATGCCGGAATTTCAGCAGGGACCGGCGGTCTTGGCGAAAGCCCCGAACAGGTCAGAGACATCTTTGCCACCAATGTTGCCGGGGTTCTCAATACCATTGATCCGGCGATTGACGTCATGCGCGTTCGCGGACGTGGCCAAATCGCACTGGTCGCGTCCCAGGCGTCCTGGCGCGGGTTGCCATCAGCCCCGGCCTATTGCGCCAGCAAAGCCGCAATTCGTGTCTATGGCGAAGGATTGCGCGGGGCACTTGCGCCAACCGGCATCAAGGTAAATGTCATTTGTCCGGGCTTTGTCAAAAGCCGCATCACCGATGCCAATGACTTTCCCATGCCGTTCTTCATGCAGGCCGACAAAGCCGCACGAAAGATCGCGCGCGGGCTTGAACGAAACCGCGGGATGATTGCCTTCCCCTGGCAAATGAACATCATTATCGGCCTTCTGAAAATGACGCCGCAATGGCTGATGGATCTGGTGGCCAACCGTGTGCCGCGCAAGGCATCTACACCAGATCAGAACGCAACCGGCGAATAACATCTGCCGCACCGAAACACAAAAGGCTGCCAATGATTTGGCAGCCTTTTCACTTATCCGTTACGTTTGATTTCTAGCGCAGGCACCCAGCCCTATTGGGCATCGCGGATACGCCGCCATTTCGCGACATTGCGATTATGTTCCTTAAGCGTATGGGCAAACGCATGTCCCCCGGTGCCATCGGCAACAAAGTAAAGTTCTTTTGTCTCTGCCGGGTGCAGGACCGCATAAAACGCTTCGCGTCCGGGATTGGTGATCGGTGATGGCGGCAGTCCCCCGGTAACATAGGTGTTATAGGGGCTTTCAAACCGAAGATCCTGACGCGTCAGGGCACGTTCCAGACGTTTGTCGGGGCTGATGGCATAGGCAACCGTCGGATCGGACTGCAACCGCATATTAATGCGCAACCGATTGACAAACACCCCCGCAACCCGGGCGCGTTCGGCGGCTACCCCGGTTTCCCGTTCAACAATGGATGCAAGAACCAGTGCCTCTTCGACCGTATCAAACGGCAAGTCGGGGTCACGCCCCGGCCAAAGCTGTTCGACCATTTCGTCATGAGCTGCGCGCATGCGATCAAGGATGCTCTGTTTGGTATCCCCGTACGAGAACTGATAGGTCTCGGGCAGAAGGGTACCGTCGCTGGGTATGTCGGTGATTTCGCCGGTCAGGCCATCCACCAGATTGATACGTTCAACAATCTCGCCGGACCGAAGGCCTTCGGGAATGGTTACAAACCGTTTGACGGTTTCACCCGAAGCAAGGATTTCGGCCGCCTGACGTGGACTGACCCGTTCGGGGAAATGATATTCGCCAGCACGTAATGACCGGTCCAGCCCGCTGACGCGCACCCCCGCCAGAAAGATCAGCGGTTCATCAACAATATGTTCACGACGGAAAATTTCGGCGATACCGCGCACACCGGTCCCCTGCGGGATAATGATGTCGCGGCCTTGTGCCAGTTTGCTTGGCGATGTGTATTGCACATAAACATACACCGCCGCCCCACCAATGGTGAGCGCGGCGGTGATGATAAGCAAGCCAAGTAAAAGCAGAAAACGCTTCAAGGGAAAACTCCCGAGGCTCGGCTATTTAAACGCCTTGAAAACCAGCGAGGCATTGGTGCCACCAAAGCCGAACGAGTTCGACAGGGCAACATTGACCTTGCGCTGTTTGGCTTCAAGCGGAACCAGATCGATCCCCTTGCAGGCTTCGGACGGATTACGCAGGTTCAGGGTCGGCGGAACGACGCCTTCATGGATCGCAAGGATCGAGAACACTGCTTCAATCGCACCCGCAGCCCCCAGAAGGTGGCCGGTTGCCGATTTGGTCGAAGACATGGACAGCTTGGTTGCGTGATCACCAAACAGGCGCTTGACCGCACCCAGTTCGATTTCATCACCCAGCGGAGTCGACGTACCATGTGCGTTGACATAGTCGACGTCTTCCGGGTTCACACCAGCGTTGCGAAGCGCATTACGCATGGAGCGGAAACCACCATTTCCGTCTTCTGCCGGTGCGGTGATGTGATATGCATCGCCGGACATGCCATAGCCGCCAACTTCTGCATAAATCTTCGCACCACGTGCTTTGGCATGTTCGTATTCTTCAAGAACGACACAGCCTGCACCTTCGCCCATGACAAAACCGTCACGGCCTT
The DNA here is from genome assembly GCF_001613785.1 of Thalassospira sp. MCCC 1A02491. Lineage (NCBI taxonomy): Bacteria > Pseudomonadati > Pseudomonadota > Alphaproteobacteria > Rhodospirillales > Thalassospiraceae > Thalassospira > Thalassospira sp. MCCC 1A02491. The sequence goes on from NZ_LPVX01000023.1 coordinate 161,980, forward strand.
CATCCCACGGACGGGATGCTTCGGTCGGGGTGTCGTTGTAACCGGTCGAAAGTGCACGAGCTGCAGCAAAACCAGCCATGCCAAGACGGCAAACAGCAGCTTCTGCACCACCGGCCACCATGACGTCGGCATCGCCAAGCATGATCATGCGCGATGCATCGCCAATGGCGTGCGCACCGGTCGAACATGCGGTTACGACAGCATGGTTCGGGCCTTTAAGACCGTGTTTGATCGAAACCTGACCAGAAACCAGGTTGATCAGGCAGGACGGAATGAAGAACGGACTGACACGGCGGGTCTTGCCGTTATTCACAAGATCCGAAGCATCCGCAATTTTCGGCAGACCACCGATACCCGAACCAATCAGAACGCCGGTGGCTTCCTGATCTTCGTCGGTTTCCGGTTTCCAGCCCGAGTCAGCGAGTGCCTGATCTGCTGCGGCAATACCATAGACGATGAAATCGTCCATTTTCTTCATGTCTTTGATCGAGACATGATCTTCCGCGTTGAACAGTCCTTCACCCTCACCGCGCGGCACGAGGCCTGCGATTTTGGCAGGGATATCGGACACATCGAAAGTATCGATGCCCTTGATGCCGGATTGGCTGTTCAGCAGTTTCTGCCAAGTGATCTGAGCACCGCTAGCAAGCGGCGTTACAGCACCAAGTCCGGTAACAACTACGCGTCTCATCCCGCATTACGCCTTTATTTTATGAATCCAGCAAAGACGAAAAGGGCGCCTGAGGATGCCCTCCGGCGCCCATGTCTCACGGCAAGATTAGCCGTTCGCCTTTTCGATGAAGTCGATCGCGTCTTTGACGGTCAGAATCTTTTCAGCCGCGTCGTCCGGAATCTCGCAACCGAATTCTTCTTCAAACGCCATAACCAGCTCGACGGTGTCCAGGCTATCTGCGCCAAGATCGTCGATGAAGCTTGCGTTTTCAGTGACCTTGTCTTCTTCAACACCGAGGTGCTCGACAACGATCTTCTTCACGCGATCTGCGACATCACTCATAGCTCAAATCCTTCAATAGGTTTTCTGTCAGTTAGTGTTCACGTGGTGCCCGTTTACTCCCCCTATTGAAGGACCTCCCGGGAACCGGAAACCGACAACATACAATTGCCGATTTCAATATTTGGTATAGCGGCCCCTTTTAAACAGAAAAGAAGGCAACCCGCAACGGGTTAAATCATCGCCATTCCGCCGTTCACATGCAAGGTCTGTCCCGTGACATAAGCTGCTTCGTCACTTGCGAGATACAGAACCGCTGCTGCGATCTCTTTGCTGTCGCCCATGCGACCTGCCGGAATGCCACCCAAAAGCTTCTCTTTCTGGGCGTCTCCGAGTTCTTCGGTCATTGCCGTGGTAATGAAACCAGGCGCAACACAGTTCACCGTGATCCCGCGCGCGGCAACTTCCTGTGCCAGCGACTTCGACCAGCCGATCATGCCGGCCTTGGCAGCGGCATAGTTGGTCTGCCCCGGGTTACCGGTAACACCAACAATCGAGGTGATGTTGATGATACGACCGTGACGGCGTTTCATCATGCCGCGCAGCGAATTGCGCGCAAGCTTGAAAGCAGACGTCAGGTTGACATCAAGAACCGCCTGCCAGTCTTCGTCCTTCAGACGCATGGCAAGCTGGTCGCGCGTGATGCCCGCATTGTTGACCAGAATATCAAGCTGACCACCAAGGGCCTCCTCGGCATTCTTGATCAGACCATCAACAGATGCGGAATCCGAAAGGTTCGCCGGAACCACAACAGCTTTGTCGCCGATCTCGGATGCGACGGCTTCGAGGCGTTCCTGACGGGTGCCCGACAAGGCAACTTTTGCACCGGCAGCTGCCAGAACCTTGGCGATTTCACCACCGATACCGCCGGTCGCACCGGTTACCAGTGCTGTTTTGCCTGCAAGATCAAACATTAACTTTCTTTCCCTTTTGGGTTCGTCTTTTCCCGGAACGCGATCAAAGCGCGCCGAGGAATGCTTCGATATCTGCCGGACCATTGACGGCGGTGCCGCTCAGATCACGATCAATACGACGGACCATGCCAGTCAGAACCTTGCCTGCGCCGATCTCGACCAGCTCGGTAATGCCCTGTTCTTTCATGTAAAGAACCGACTCACGCCAACGCACTGTGCCGCAAACCTGCTCCACAAGGAGTTTACGAATGGTTTCCGGATTGTCAGTTTTTTCTGCTGTGACGTTTGCAACAACCGGTTTTGCCGGTGCATTCATCGCCACAGTTCCAAGCGCCTCGGCCATACGATCCGCGGCGGGCTGCATCAGCGGGCAATGGAACGGTGCGGAAACCGGCAACAGGACGGCGCGTTTCGCACCCTTTTCCTTGGCGATTTCAATAGCACGTTCAACCGCGGCCTTGTGGCCCGACACAACGACCTGACCATTTGCATTGTCGTTTGCCGCCGTGCAGACATCACCCTGTGCGGCTTCTTCGGCAACGGCAACAGCATCGGCATAATCAAGGCCCAGAAGGGCCGCCATCGCACCAACACCGACCGGCACGGCAGCCTGCATGGCCTGGCCACGGATTTTCAGAAGACGGGCCGCATCCGCAATGGCAAAGGTGCCAGCAGCAGCAAGGGCGGAATATTCACCAAGCGAATGACCGGCAACCAGATCGCACTTGTCGGTCAGCGTAAAACCGCCTTCCTTTTCAAGAACACGGGTAACGGCAAGGCTGACAGCCATCAGGGCCGGCTGCGCGTTCTCCGTCAGGGTCAGTTCGTTTTCCGGTCCTTCGAACATCAATGCGCTGAGCTTCTGTGAAAGCGCGTCATCAACTTCCTGGAAAACTTCGCGGGCAACCGGGAATGCATCTGCCAGTTCCTTGCCCATACCTACCGCTTGCGACCCCTGACCGGGGAAAACGAGTGCGCGTGTCATTATCTCAAATATACCTTTGTAAGCTTATGCGAAGGCTGCGCCGTATGTCGGCCCCTCAAAATCGAGCCACCCTTGATAGCGTGCCCGCCTCCACTGTCAAGAACAGATACGGTTTTTTACTCATCGCGTGCGAACCTCGCCAACAAGGTGGCACGGAAATTCATGATTTCAAGTCAAAAGGCAGCAACCATGTATGACATGTTTGCTGCCTTTCTTGAAGGATTGCCTATCATGCATTGCACAATCGCAACTGCGACCGCCAGGGCCTAGCCGATATAGTGCTGCATGCTCGACACCACGCTATCGGCGATGTGGGATTTCGTGATCACGCCGCAAACATCATCCTGGCGGGGGACGCCACGACATGGTTTGACCACAACTGCGGCCCGGGCCTTGCGGCGTTCCATGCGCTTGATGACGTCATACATGTTCATGTCATCGACCACGACAACAAAGTCCTCACCGATCAGCTCCTTGAGCGCCTTGTTACCCTTGTCACCGGCCACCGAAAACAGCGCGGTCACATCGGGAATCACACCGGCGATCCGGTCCCCTTCGATGACAATCATCGGGTTGGGTTCCGGCGACGGACCGACCTTGTCGATAACTTCCGAAACCCGAAGTGCGGCATCGGCATAAAGCTGTTTGGTGGTCATGACCTCGCGCACCGGATGGACCATGAACATGTTGCTGTGGCGTTCCTTGGGAATATGACGTCCGCGCAGCACCAATTTTGACGTATAGATCGTCTCGCTGATGATCATGCGACGGAAACCAAGCGCGATCGCCACCGCCACAATCAGCGGCACTATTATATTATAGTCACGCGTCATCTCGAAAATCATGATGATCGCCGTCATCGCCGCACCGGTCCCCGCGGCAACAACACCGCCCATGCCAACCAGAGCAAACTCGACCGGGGTAATCCCCGCATCGGGGAAAATCATGTTACCGACAACACCGCACGCCGCACCAAGGGTCGCGCCAACAAACAGGGACGGCGAAAACACCCCGCCCGATGCACCGGAACCGATACTGACCGATGTCGCGTACAGCTTGGCAAAGAACAGAACCACCAGCAGCGGCAAGGATGTCATTGTCCCGCGCAGGATATGCTGGATCGTGCCATAGCCGACACCGTCGATATAATAGTTGCCGCCCGTCAGCAGCAGCACATACATCAGAATGCCGACCGACAGCATCCCGACAGCATGACGGGTATAGTCATTGCCCGGCATCTTTTTAAAGAACGCCCCGGTAATCAGCATCGAACGGATCAGCATCCAGGCGGCAATGCCGCACAAGACACCAAGAATGACATAGACAACAAGTGCCTGGAGATCGATTGCCGAAACTTGCGGAACGGCGGCAAGCGGCACTTCAAAGGCCGGCGCCAACCCGAACGATATCCGCCCGATATAGGTCGCAGCCCCGGTTGCAATCACCACCGGAAGGAAGGTTCGCGTCGAGACTTCGGGCATCATCAGTTCAATCGCAAACAGCACCGCCCCAAGTGGCGTGTTGAAGGTTGCAGCAATCCCGGCCCCGGCCCCGGCGGCAAGAAGGGTGATGCGCTGCCCGGTCTGAAGCTTGAACATCTGCGCGATACTTGATCCAAGCGCCGAGCCGACCTGAATGATCGGACCTTCGCGCCCGACAGACGCCCCGGTCCCGATAGACAACGAAGATGCAACCGACTTGACCAACGCCACCGTCGGGCGAATACGGCCCTGTTCGAAATAAATGGCGTTCATCACCTCGGGCACACCGTGGCCTTTGGCCTCGGGCGCGAAGTTGTTCACAAGAAACACAACCAGCATACCGCCAAGAACCGGCACCAGAATGACCAACGGGCCCCAGTTGCTCGGCTCGGTCAGAAGGTTCGCGTCGTAATCGATCGAAAAGACACCGAAAAAGGCGATGTTATGGATCAGTGCTACCAGTGCGCGAAAGGCAACGGCACCATATCCGGTGACAATTCCGACGCACAGCGCCAGCAAACATAAATTGAGCAACGATGCACGGCGTGAAGACGCCGCATCAATAGAAGGTTCTACCATCACTAACCACAAGTCTTGAGACAAGGTTCACGAACCGGCATTCAAGGAGTGCATCACGCGCCCCGAACAGACCGACCATCCCTGTGGTTGAACAGAAATGACCAACAGGTCGCGCGGGTTACCGGCCCGACATATGCCAAAAGGCCTACTCTCTTGAACTTTTTGTTTCAAGTGTGAACCAGTTCACGCATATCGGCCCTCAGGAAAGCGCAACACTGGCGCAACACCCCCGAACGGGTCCGGGCCAAGACAAATCAACGCGCCGCACCGATTTCGGCACCCATACGCCCGACTGTGGAAAACTTGCATTTGGCGTTGCACTAATGGGCGAAAAGTGTATATTCCGCCGTCTCACGGCTCCTTGCCGGGATTGCCCGGCTATGCCTGCATGACATGAGGTCATGTCAGGAAGAGATAAGCCACAAGGAGTGATTAGGAGTATTATGAGCAAGTACGAAAGCGTGTTTATCGCACGTCAGGACTTCTCGACTGCACAGGTCGAAAGCCTGAACGAAAAGCTGACCCAGACCATCGAAGGTCTCGGTGGCAAGATCGCTAAAACCGAATATTGGGGTCTGCGTTCCCTGGCATACCGTGTCAAAAAGAACCGCAAAGGCCACTATACTCTCTTCCAGATCGAAGCTGAAAAAGATGTGATCGCGGAATATGAGCGTCAGATGCGCCTGAACGAAGACGTTCTGCGTCAGATGACTGTCAAGGTTGACGAGTTCGAAGAAGAACAGTCTGCCATTCTGCGTAACCGCGACGAGCGCGGCGGTCGTGGCGGTAATCGCCGTGGCGGTCCCCGTCAGCACGGCTAACAGATAGCGAGGAGATATAATCATGGCTGGACGTCGTCTGTTTTTCCGTCGTCGCAAAACCTGCCCGTTCTCGGGTGATGATGCGCCGAAGATCGACTACAAAGATGTCAAACTGCTGCAGCGTTTCGTTTCCGAACGCGGCAAAATCGTTCCGAGCCGTATCACTGCGGTTTCGGCCAAGAAGCAGCGCGAACTGGCAAAAGCCATCAAACGTGCACGCTTCCTGGCGCTGCTGCCTTACGCAGACCAGGTCTGAGGCAGTCGGCAAGAGACCCTTTTGCGGTCTCGGCCGGGAGTAAATGATGCAACGTGATACCCTCATAGCAATTGGTTCAGGACTTGGCAGTGCCGTTCTGTTCCTGTTGGTCCTATCAGGAAATCCGCTTGCTCTTTTGCTCTCATATTTCGGGCATTTGCCTTTGTTCCTGACGGGACTTTGGCAGGGACCCAAACGCCTGCTGGTTGCGGCAATTGCCGCATGCAGTGCCCTTGTTCTTTTTGGGGGACTGCTGCCTTTCACGGTCTTTGTGATCGTGTTTGCCGGACCGGCGATGTTGTTGACCCGCATGGCGCTGGTCATCCGGAAAGATGAAAATGGCAATCTTGCCTTTCTGCCGTCCGGAATTGTCGTCAGTGCCATGGCCGTCATGGTCGCAACGGTAATGATCTTCATTACCGGGACCCTGTCGGCGGAAGGTCTGGACATTCAGGATCTTATCGCAAGGTTCCTGAGCCAGATGTACTCGGAAATGGGTGTCCCTATGACATCCGATGTTCAGGGTCTGATTGGCATGTTCCAGGTTTACTTCCCGGCGATTGCTGCGGTGAGCTGGCTTTTGATGCTGTTCGCCAATGCTGCAATCGCACAGGCAATTCTGGTGCGCGCAGGCAAAAACCTGCGTCCGACACCGAAAATGGCGTCTTTCGCCTTGCCTGGCTGGTCACTGTTTGCGTTCGCCCTGGCCGGGTTTACGGTCGGCTTTGCCGATGGATCCCTGGCCTATGTGGCGCGAAACGTCGCGGTGGTGCTGGCAGTGCCGTTCCTGTTTCAGGGATTGGCGCTGGTGCATGGGCAGGCAGCCCGATGGCCGCAAAAACGTATGATACTGACGGTGTTTTACATCGTCGCGGTTCTGTCCAGCTGGTCGTTTATTGCGATCACCGGACTTGGAATTGTTGAGCATTTAATCAGGCTGCGGGGGAAAGAACCGATGACCCGTAGCAATGAGGAGGATCGGTGATGGAAGTTATTCTGCTCCAGCGGGTAGAAAAACTCGGTCAGATGGGTGACGTAGTCTCCGTCAAGCCGGGCCACGCCCGCAACCGCTTGCTGCCGCAGGGCATGGCCCTTCGTGCAACCAAAGCAAACCTTTCTGTGTTCGAAGCACAGAAAGCACAGCTCGAAGCTGACAACCTGGAACGCCGCAAAGAAGCCGAAGCGGTTGCCGAGAAGATGGGTGAACTTGCTGTTACCCTCGTTCGTCAGGCATCCGACGTCGGTCAGCTTTACGGTTCGGTTACCGCACGCGACATCGCGACCGCAGTTACCGAAGCTGGTTTCACTGTTGCCCGTACCCAGGTCGTTCTTGATCAGCCGATCAAGACCCTTGGTCTGCACCAGGTCAAAATCAACCTGCACCCGGAAGTTGCTATCGAAGTAACCGCCAACGTTGCACGTTCCGAAGAAGATGCAGAAGAGCAGCTCCGTAAAGGCGCCGCTGTTCTTGGCACCATCGAGGAAGCAGAAGCAGAAGAAGCTCTGGAAGCTGCAGAAGAACTCTTCGAAGAAGAAGTTCCGGCTGAGCTTGCTGACGAAGCTGCTGAAGGCGAAGAAGAAACCAACGCTTAATTGCGGGTTTTCTTCCAAGACCATTCGGAAAACGGCATGTCCGCAAGGGCGTGCCGTTTTCTTTTGGTCCCCTTATGCCCCGACAGCGCCCGGACCGGATTTTTGAGTGCACTTTCAAAAACCTGTCGGATGTGCGACCTCTGCGCTTGCGGAATACCGGCTATGAGTTATACCGATTAACTCTTTGCGACCAACCGGATGACTGATACCTTTTCCGCCCATGACAGATCCCAATCTTGATGCCCTTTTTGCTCCTCTGGATATGAACCACGGCGACGACGCCGATATGGTGCTCGAACGTATGGCTCCCCATAACTTCGAGGCAGAGGCCGCCCTTCTTGGCGCAATCCTGAACAACAACGCCGCCTATGAGCGCGTGTCGGATATCCTGCGCCCGGAACATTTCGCAGACGGGCGCCATGGCCGCATTTTCGAGGCCTGTGGCAAACTGATCGAACGTGGTCAGCTTGCCAACCCGGTTACGCTCAAGGCCTATTTCAAACAGGACGAGGAACTGGCAGAAATCGGCGGCGCGCAATATCTGGCCGAACTGTCAAACAACCTTGTTTCCGTGATCAATGCCGGGGATTACGGCAAACTGATCTATGACCTGTATCTGCGCCGCGAGCTGATCGAGCTTGGCGAAGATGTGGTCAACGAGGCCTATAAATACGAACTCGATACCGACGCCACCACCCAGATCGAAAAAGCCGAACAGAAACTGTTCTCGCTGGCGACTGCTGGGGCCGCAGAATCGGGCTTTGTTGCCTTTGGCCCGGCCCTTGCCAAGGCCTATGAGAATATCGATCACGCCTATAAGAACGCCGGGCGCGTTGTTGGCGTGACCACGGGCTTGCGTGACATTGACCGCAAGCTTGGCGGTTTGCACCCGTCCGACTTGCTGATCCTTGCCGGTCGTCCGTCGATGGGTAAAACCGCCCTTGCCATGAACGTGGCCTTCAACGCGGCGATTGCATCCCATCAGAACCGGCTGGCGGGCGAAGACACCCGCGATGAAACCCGTACTGGTGCGGTTGCCGTATTCTCCCTTGAGATGGCGGCAGAACAGCTGGCCGGTCGTCTGCTGTCGCAGGCAGCCGAGGTCTCGGGCGATAACATGCGCCGTGGTGACCTTAACGAACAGGATTTCGAACGGTTGCTTCTGGCGACCCAGGAACTCAACACCGTTCCGCTTTATATCGACGATACGCCGGCCCTGCCGGTATCGACACTTAGAACCCGTTGCCGCCGCCTGAAGCGTCAGCACGGCCTTGCCATGATCGTCGTCGATTACCTTCAGCTTCTGGCACCGCCGACCAACTTCCGCGGCGATGGCCGTGTGCAGGAGGTCTCGGAAATTACCCGTATGCTCAAGGCCATTGCCAAGGAGCTTGAAGTTCCGGTCCTGGCGCTGTCACAGCTTTCGCGTGCGGTTGAGCAGCGTGACGACAAACGCCCGCAGCTTTCTGACTTGCGTGAATCCGGCTCGATCGAGCAGGACGCCGACGTCGTGATGTTCATTTACCGCGAACAATATTATCTCGAACGTGCCGAACCGGCCCAGCGCCCGGAAGAAGCCACCGACAAGTTCGGTGAACGCTATGCGCAGTGGCAGGAACGTTTGAACCATGTTTACAACACCGCAGAGGTAATCGTTGCCAAGCAGCGTCACGGCCCGGTGGGCAACGTGCGCCTGTTCTTTGACGGGAACTACACCAAGTTTGGCGATCTTGATCACACTGAAGAAGAATATGAATAGGGTTTGGGCCAGCGCCCATCCGTAAACGGATTCCACGGGGTATTACGAATGACCGTTCTTCCCGCCGTCGGCCGTGCTGCCGAGTGCGCGGAACTGCAGATCAATTTGAAAGCAGTTGCCGACAACTATCAACGTCTGACCAAACGCTATACCGGGCGCACCTGTGGTGCCGTGGTAAAGGCGGATGCCTATGGTCTTGGCGCCAACACCATCGTTCCGGTCCTGAAAAAGCAGGGATGCCGATTGTTCTTCGTGGCACAGGCCAACGAAGCAGCCGAACTGTTCCCGGTTCTGCGCGGCGGCGGACGGATTGCCGTTCTGAACGGTGTGTTGCCCGGTGACGAAGAATTCTTCATCGAAAATGACGTGATCCCGGTGCTCAATGATCTCGAACAGATCGAACGCTGGTCCAATCTGTGCCGTGAATATGAACGCCCGGCCCCGGCATTCATCCATCTTGATACCGGCATGAGCCGCCTTGGCCTGACGCCGCTTGATGTCAGCCATCTGGTCGATCGTTATTCATCGCTTCTGTACGGGTTTGAAAAAGCCGGTTACATGACCCATCCGGTCGCCGCCGACGAGGCCGGAAACCCGATCACCAAGGAACAATATGACCTGTTCATGAAATGGTATCGTCGCCTGCCCCCGGCACCGCGCGGTTTCTGCAATTCATCGGCGATCTTCCGTGACAACGAATATCACCTTGAATTCTGCCGTCCGGGCTTTGCACTTTGGGGCGGCAATCCGACGCCGGAAACCACCAACCCGATGCGCTCAGTGGTCACCCTTAAGGCCAAGGTCTTGCAGGTGCGTGACATTGATGAACCGCAAACCGTCGGTTACGGCGCATCCTGGCAGGCAAAACGCAAAACCAAAATCGCCACCATTGCCGTCGGCTATGCCGATGGCTGGCTGCGGTCGCTTTCGAATTCCGGCAAACTTCTGATCAAGGGGCATGCCGTTCCCTATGTCGGGCGGGTTTCGATGGATGCGATCACGGTTGATATCACCGACCTTCCGGGCAAGCCGCTTAAGGCTGGCGACATGGTATCGCTTCTTGATGACAAGATGACGGTTGACGATGTCGCATCTGCTGCTGGTACAATCGGTTATGAAATTCTAACTTCGCTTGGACATCGCTATCGGCGGGTTTATACAGAAAGCTGATCCATAAAAACTGGCCGAACCACCGGACAATACAATCTTGGCGGGCCGATAACAGGGGACTTCGAAGTACAGATGCCGATCTTTGCGCCGGTTGGGCATATCTTTTTGACCTTTTTGGCCCTTGTTGGTCGCGTGACGGTGTTTGCAGGTCGGACAATTGGCCACATGGTCACCCCGCCGATCTATTTTCGCCTGATCTTCAAACAGATGCGCGAAATCGGCTATTTCTCGTTGCCGGTTGTCGCCATGACCACCCTGTTTGCCGGGATGGTTCTTGCCCTGCAATCCTATTCCGGGTTCTCGCGCTTTTCAGCCGAAAGTGCGGTTGCCACCGTCGTTGTCATTTCCATGACCCGCGAACTGGGACCGGTTCTGGCCGGTCTTATGGTGGCGGGCCGCGTTGGTGCGGCGATTGCAGCTGAAATCGGCACCATGCGCGTCACCGAACAGATCGACGCGTTGGTCACGCTTTCGACCAATCCGTTCAAATATCTGGTGGTTCCGCGCGTTGTCGCGGGTCTGGTTACCCTGCCCGTACTTGTTCTGATCGGCGATATTATCGGGGTGCTTGGCGGATATCTGGTCGGGGTCAACAAGCTTGGCTTTAATGACGGGTCCTATATCCGCAATACGTTCCAGTATCTTGAACAGCTTGATGTGATTTCCGGTCTGGTGAAGGCCGCCGTATTCGGCTTTATCATCACGCTGATGGGCTGCTATCACGGCTATCATTCGCGTGGCGGGGCACAGGGTGTCGGTCAGGCGACGACCAATGCGGTTGTTTCAAGCTCCATCCTGATCCTGATTTCGAACTATATCGTCACCGAACTGTTCTTTACGCGTTAAGGGCCGGACCGCATCATGAGCAATCCCGCCAAGATATCACTGCGTAATGTCCACAAGGCATTCGGCCCGAAAAAGGTTCTTCAGGGCGTCGATCTTGACGTTGCCCCGGGGGAGTCGGTTGCCATTATCGGCGGATCGGGCACCGGAAAGTCGGTAACGCTGAAATGTGTTCTGGGCCTCCTGACCCCGGACCAGGGATCGATCACGGTCGATGGCATTGATATGACCAATGCCAGTCAGGCCGAACGCGATGCGATGCTTGCGAAAACCGGGATGCTGTTTCAGGGCGCTGCCCTTTTTGATTCCCTTTCGGTCTGGGAAAATGTGGCCTTTGGCCTGATCGAAGGCCGTGGCATGAAGCCGCGCGATGCGCGCGACGTTGCCATTGCCCGTCTCGAAGATGTCGGACTGGGATCGGACGTCGCCAATATGTCCCCGGCATCGCTTTCGGGCGGCATGCAAAAGCGCGTCGGACTGGCGCGTGCCATCGCGACAGAACCGGAAATCCTGTTCTTTGACGAACCTACGACCGGTATCGATCCGATCATGGGGGATGTGATCAATGATCTGATCGTCAAATGCACCCGCGAACTGGGCGCCAGTGCGATGACCATTACCCATGATATGGCAAGTGCGCGCAAAATTGCCGACCGGGTCGCGATGCTTTATCAGGGCAAGATCATCTGGGACGGCCCGGTTTCGGAAATCGACACTGCCGATAACCCCTATTTGCAACAATTCGTTGCCGGTGATATCGAAGGTCCGCTTGAACTTGATCTCAAGCATCTTTGATCCTGTCGCACGCGACAGCAATCGCCGTTACGGACATTTCTTTTCTTTGATCTGCGGAGCATTCTGTGGCCAAAACCCAAAGCCGTTTCATCTGTCAGAACTGTGGTGCGGAATACCGCAAATGGACCGGTCGTTGTGACGGATGCGGGGAATGGAACAGCATCGAAGAAGAACGCGTCGAAAGCGGCCCCAAGGCAGCAGGTGGCATTGCCGGGGGTGCCAAGGGCAAAACCATCGAATTCGTCGCCCTTGAAGGCGAAAGTGCAAGTCCCAAACGCATCATAAGCGGCATTGCCGAACTTGACCGCGCCTGTGGCGGGGGGCTTGTTCCGGGATCGGCCCTTTTGGTTGGCGGGGATCCGGGGATCGGCAAATCCACTATCCTGCTTCAGGCCGTTGGTGCGATGGCTGCCAAAAACAAATGTGCCTATATCTCGGGCGAGGAAGCGGTCGATCAGGTCCGCATGCGCGCCGCCCGTCTGGGACTTGAAAAATCCAAGGTCGATTTCGCCGCGGCCACCAGTCTGCGTGATATCATCACAACCCTTGAAGCCAGCAGCCATGACGTCGTGGTCATTGACTCGATCCAGACCATGTATGCCGACACCCTTGATAGTGCGCCCGGCACCGTGTCACAGGTTCGCGCCTGTGCGCTTGAACTGATCCGCCTTGCCAAGCGCAAGGGATTTGCGGTCCTTCTGGTGGGTCACGTCACCAAGGAAGGCCAGATCGCAGGCCCCCGTGTTCTTGAACATATGGTCGATACGGTTCTGTATTTCGAAGGCGAACGCGGCCATCAGTTCCGCATCCTGCGCGCGGTCAAAAACCGTTTTGGGGCGACCGATGAAATCGGCGTGTTTGAAATGGGCGATGCCGGCCTTGTCGAAGTGCCCAACCCGTCTGCGCTTTTCCTTGCCGACCGCGAAGCGCCGGTCAGTGGTACAGCGGTGTTTGCCGGGCTTGAAGGCACACGCCCGATGCTGGTCGAAATCCAGGCCCTTGTGGCCCAATCAGCCCTTGCGACACCGCGTCGTGCGGTTGTTGGCTGGGATTCTGCACGCATGAACATGATCCTTGCCGTGCTGGATGCGCGGTGCGGCCTGCCGCTTAGTCAGTTTGACGTCTATCTGAACGTTGCCGGTGGTTTGCGGGTTGGTGAACCTGCTGCTGACATGGCGGTTGCTGCCGCCCTGATTTCGGCTGTTGCCGATGCACCGGTTCCGGCCGAAACGGTTATTGTCGGGGAAATCGGGCTTTCGGGTGAAGTGCGCCCGGTCGGGCAACTCGAATCGCGATTGAAAGAAGCCACCAAACTTGGCTTTGGCAATGCCTATACCCCCAAGAACGGCACCCAGGGCAAGAAGAAGCTGTCGATCAAGGGTCTGAACCAGACTGAAATCGGTCATCTTCAGGATTTGGTAAACCTATTCGGCGACGATGTCCGCGACAAGGTGCGCCCGCGCGAAGGCATGTATTAAACGCACTTTGCGATATGTGACCTGATCCCGAACACACCCGGACCGACTGACTTACAAGGTTTACGAACTGATGGATTTCTCTGCCCTCCCCGATCTTGGCGCACGCGATGTGTTTGACCTGATTGTTGTCGGTATCCTGCTTGTGTCGGGGGTGTTTGCGTTTTTCCGTGGTTTCATCCACGAAATCCTGTCGATGATGGGATGGTTGGGTGCGGGTTTGTGCGCGCTTTATGGCTATCCAATTGCCCGGCCCTATGTCCGTGATCTGATCCCGTCTGAACTGATTGCCGATCTGGCGACCGGGGTTGGTCTTTTTCTGATTACGTTTCTGATTTTCTCGTTCCTGAGCGGCCGTATCGGACGGGCTGTTCAGAATTCCGGCCTTGATAGTCTTGATAGCACCCTTGGCTTTGTATTCGGTCTGTTGCGCGGCGCGTTGATCGTTTGTATCGGCTTTTTGGCCCTGTCCTGGCTGCTGCCCGCAGATTCGCAACCCGACTGGGTCCGCGATGCCCGGACCCGCCCGGTTCTGGAAGAAGGCGCGTTCCTTATTATGCGCATGGCTCCTGACGAAATTTTCGATACCACCGCCCAAGAGCTTGAGCGCGCACAGCGTCGGGCCGATGCAAACGAGCAAACCTATCGTCAACTTCTTGGTCCGGAACCAAAAGGGACTGGACCCGCGCCCCTAAACGGGTATACAAGGCCCTCGCGCGATGATTTGGATCGCCTGATCGAGGCGACCACTAACGAGTGAGGCGTGTGGGTTTCGTAAAATTACGTTGTCCGTGCGCCACCGGCGAGAGAGCGGAACCCACTCATGCTGACCACCAATCCATTTGATGACGACAAGCTACGTGAAGAATGTGGCGTCTTTGGCGTTTTTGGTACCCCGGATGCTGCTGCACTGACGGCCCTTGGCCTTCATGCATTGCAACACCGCGGACAGGAAGCCGCCGGTATTGTTTCCTATGACGGCGAAGATTTTCCCGCTCATCGGGCCTCGGGCCAGGTTGGCGATATCTTTGGCTCCGAAGATGTGATCAAAAGCCTTCCCGGCCACCGTGCAGTTGGCCATGTCCGCTATTCGACAGCTGGCGGCAAGGGGCTTCGCAACGTGCAGCCGCTTTTTGCCGATTTCGAATTCGGTGGATTGGCGATTGCCCATAACGGCAACCTGACCAACTCGCTTGCGGTGCGTGATCGTCTGGTCAAGCGCGGTTCGATCTTCCAGTCGACCTCGGATACGGAAACCTTCATTCATCTGATTGCAACCAGCCTGTACGAGAAGATCGTCGATCGTCTGATCGATGCGGTTCGTCAGGTCGAAGGCGCCTATTCGCTGGTCGTCATGACCCAGAAGAAACTGATCGGTGTCCGTGATCCGCTTGGTGTGCGTCCGCTGGTTCTGGGCAAGCTCAATGATGCCTATATCCTGTCGTCGGAAACGGTCGGCCTTGATATCGTTGGCGCGGAATTCATCCGCGACGTCGAACCGGGCGAAATCGTTGAAATTACCGAAGACGGCCTGCGGTCGATCAAGCCGTTCAAACCGGTCAAATCGCGCTTCTGCATTTTCGAGCATGTCTATTTCGCCCGCCCCGACAGCATCGTCGAAGGCACAAGCGTCTATGACGTGCGCAAGAATATCGGTCGTGAACTGGCCCGTGAGTCCGCAATCGAAGCCGACGTTGTCGTGCCGATCCCTGATTCCGGCGTTCCGTCCGCATTGGGTTACGCCGAGGAAAGCGGTATTCCGTTCGAACTGGGCATCATTCGTAACCATTATGTCGGCCGTACCTTTATCGAACCGACCGATCAGATCCGCCACCTTGGCGTGAAGCTGAAACATAATGCCAACCCCGGCAAGCTTAAGGGCAAGCGCGTTATTCTGGTCGATGACTCGATCGTGCGTGGTACGACTTCGACCAAGATCGTTGATCTGGTCCGTCAGGCCGGTGCGGCAGAAGTGCATATGCGCATCACAAGCCCGCCCACGACCAACCCGTGCTTCTATGGTGTCGATACCCCGTCCAAAGACAAACTGATGGCGGCAAATCACGACATCGAAAGCATGGCCAAGATCATCGGTGTCGACAGCCTTGCCTTCGTCACCATTGACGGTCTGTATCGTGCGACCGGTCTTCCAGGCCGTGACAATGACAGCCCGGCATTCTGTGATGCGTGCTTTACCGGCGACTATCCAATCCGGCTTACCGATCACAATGCCGAAAACAAGGACCGCAAGCTGAGCCAGCTGGTCGAAAGGCAGTCTGCATGATCGATACAAAGCGCCTTGAAGGACGCGTGGCACTGATTACCGGTGCCTCGCACGGGATCGGTTACGCGGTTGCCAAACGTTTTGCTGCCGAAGGCGCACAGGTCATTGCGATTGGTCGCAATGTCGGCGCGCTTGAAGAACTCAGCGACGAAATCACCGATGCCGGCGGCAAGATCAGCTTGCTGCCGCTTGATCTGACCATGTTCGAAAAGGTCGATGCCATCGGCCCGACCATTTATGAACGGTTCGGCAAGCTTGATATCGTGGTTGGCAATGCGGGTCTTCTGGGCGAAATCGCCCCGGTCGGTCACATCGATACACAGGTTTTCGACAATACGGTCGCAACCAACGTTACGTCGAATTTCCGCCTGATCCGCACAGTCGATAAGCTTTTGCAGCTTTCTGATGCCGGGCGCGCGATTTTCGTGACCTCAAACGCCTCGGCCAAGGGTCGTGCCTTCTGGGGGCTTTATGCCGCCACCAAAGCCGCACTTGAAGCCCTTGTCCTGTCCTATGCCCAGGAGCTTGAGGAAAGCAAGGTCCGCGTCAATCTGATCAATCCCGGTCGTATCCGCACCAAAATGCGCGCCGAAGCCTATCCGGGTGAAGATCCCGAAACGCTGCCCACGCCCGACAGCATCACCGATGTGTTTGTCGATCTGGCAGAGGCCAGCTGTACCAAACATGGCGAAGTGGTCAACGCGTATTAGGCATTCCACATACCGCACCGACAAAGGGCCCCGAACGGGCCCTTTTTTTGTGTTCCTGTTGCGGAATGCAGATTTTCAAAACAATTTTTATGTCCACGACATCAAGCCATTGCGCTTGAGTACCAAGGACCGATAGCATGTGCCCCCAGCAGACACTTATCTGACATAGGGACGCCGATGACACAGGCCTTGAATTTCCGCTTTATTCCATCCTTGGGCACTGTTGCGATTGCCGTTGCCATCGGGGCTGTCATCACCATCAGCACCGCCGATGATGCGCGCGCAACCGACCATAATGGCGCGTCCATTACATTGCCTGAAATGAATGCGGCACGCGGCAAGGACCTGTTTGCCGAACGCGGCTGCGTTGTCTGTCATTCCGTCAACAGTGTCGGCGGGAATATCGGCCCAAGTCTTGATGCGTCGAACATGAATATAGCGCGTGAGCCGTTTGAATTTTTTGCCAGCATGTGGCGCGGGGCCGAGCAGATGCTCCACCTTCAACAGGCCGATCTCGGATATCAGATTGATTTTTCCGGTCAGGACATCGCCGATATTTTTGCCTTTGTTCAGGACGGCGAAATCCAGGAACGCTTTACCGAGGATGACCTGCCCGACCATATCCGTGACATCATTGATAACGGCCCGTCGATCCCGCAAAACTGATCTGAGAAGGCAGATGCATCAAACCGCATGACGCCCGCCAAAAACGCAGCAAAAAGCCGCCCCTGATGATCAAGGGCGGCTTTGGTCGTTCTGGGACAAGAAATCAGGAAACTAGCGTTTCTTTTTCTTGTTGGCATACGGGTTGTCACTGCTGCGCAGATAAATACGGATCGGAACGCCCGGCATATCGAAATCTTCGCGCAGACCATTGATCAGATAACGCGTATAGCTTTCGGGCAGTTCGGCCGCCTTGGAGCAGTTGATAAAGAAGCTTGGCGGACGCGATTTCGCCTGGGTCATGTAACGCAGACGGATGCGACGCCCGGAAATGACCGGCGGCAAATGGCGTTCGGTGGTTGCTTCAAGCCAGCGGTTCAGCTGTGATGTCGGGATGCGGCGGCTCCAGATATCGTGGATATCAAGAACTGTCGGCATCAGACGATCGGTACCACGCCCGGTCAGCGCCGAGAAGGTCAGGACCGGAATGCCTTTGGCCTGGGCAAAGGACACGTCAAGTTTGTCACGCAGTTCCTGCATGACGCCTGCCTTGTCCTTGATCGCATCCCACTTGTTGACCGCAATGATCAATGCACGGCCTTCTTCAAGCACCATGCGCGCGATCGTCAGGTCCTGCTTATCAAGCGTGTTGGTCGCATCAAGCATCAAAACAACGACCTGCGCATAGCGGATCACGCGAAGGGTATCGGCAACCGACAGCTTTTCAACGCGGTCATCGATTTTCTTTTTGCGGCGCATCCCGGCTGTATCGACCAGACGGATCGGACGCCCTTCATAGGACCAGTCGACCGCGATCGAATCACGGGTCAAACCGGCCTGCGGGCCGGTCATGACGCGCTCTTCACCCAGCAACTGGTTCAGAAGGGTCGATTTACCGGCATTCGGGCGGCCGACGATGGCCAGCTGGATCTTGGAGTTATCGCGCGCCCCTTCGACGATCAGTTCGCCGTCTTCGTCTTCGTCATCTTCGCTGAATTCGATTTCATAGGACGGGAATACTTCGCCCTCGTCATCGGCAAAGCCATCGGGATCAATCAGATCATCGACATCGTCATCAGCTTCCTGTGCGGCATCTTCCAATGCCTCGATGGCAGCTTCGCGGGCATGTTGCTTGGCAACGCGCTGACGGTGTTTCCATTCGTCCCAATGCGGTTCAAGAATGTCATACAGAAGCTCGATCCCGAGACCATGCTCGGCCGAGATCGGGGCGACATCGCCAAGACCAAGGCCATAGGCCTCGTAAAGGCCGGGATCCTGATCCTTGCCTTCGTGTTTGTTGGCAATGACGTAAACCGGCTTGTGGCGTTTGCGCAGCCAGTCGGCAAAGTGGTTGTCAAGCGGGGTCAGTCCCGCACGCGCATCAATCAGGAACAGCGCAACATCGCATTCCTCGAACGCCTTTTCACTTTGCTGGCGCATCATGCCTTCGACGGAATCATCGAATGCTTCTTCCAGACCGGCGGTATCGATCACGTCAAAAGACATATCGCCCAGACGTGCCTTGCCATAGCGGCGGTCACGGGTGACCCCGGGCTGATCGTCCACCAGGGCCAGCTTTTTGCCGACCAGACGGTTAAACAGGGTCGACTTCCCGACATTGGGGCGACCGATAATGGCAACTTTAAGCGACATCTGACTTTCAGACTCTCGTTATAAAAGGCGTTATGCGCCGACGGCTTTCACTGCCCTCGGCGCATCGCAAATCCTGCAAGGAAACCTTGCCTAATGTTCGAACTGACTGATCAGCGATATGCGATTAGATCGGCATCCGCAGTCAGGAAGTAAAGGCTGTCACCCGCAACCGAAGGCGGCAATGTGATCGGCCCGGAAAGTTCATCCTTGCCGAGAATGTCACCGCTATATGGGGAAACAGTCATTACTTCGCCCTGCTCGTTACCTACGATCAACCTGTCACCGACCAGTACCGGACCTGTCCAGACAATCGGCTCTTCCTGGTCTTCGGGATCGACAAAACGTGGCAGAACCGTCACCCATTTAACCTGTCCGGTCTTCCGACGCAAGGCAATCAGATCATTTGTATTGGTTAGCAGGTATACGTAATCGCCGGCCACCCATGGTGACTGGATGCCACCGGCCTCAAGTTCCCAGACGCGATAGCCGGTACGAAGGTCAATCGCAACCGTCAGGCCCGAGTTGCTTGTGGCAATCACAAGGTCATTATCAATCACCGGAAGACCGCGGATATCAGCGATTGCCGAAACGGCATCGGTGCGCCCGGCCCCGGCAAGGGCATCAGACCAGATCACCTGCCCGTTTTCCACACGCAGCGCATACATCTCGCCGGTCGAATAGGCCGAAATCACAACGCCCTGATCCACCGCCGGGCTGGCACCACCGATAAAGGCCGCACCCTCGGCTGCACCGCGATGGTTCCAAAGCGTTTCCCCGGTCAAGGCATTGAGCGCGATGGTCTGGTTATCAACAGTGATGGCAAAGACACGGCCACCACGGACGGTCGGCGCAGACCGCATCGGGGCGCTGACCTGGGTGCGCCACAGAACCGTGGCACTTGGCGCATCAATGGCAATGATTTCGGCAAAGCCGGTGGTGGCATAAATAATGCCGCCCTCATAGGCCAGACCGCCACCCAGAAGCGTGCTGTCTTCTTCGTCTTCCGGTGCCAGTTCAAGCGACCAGATTCGTTTTCCCGAATTGGCCGCAAAGGCACGGACTTCGGCGCTTGCATCAATGGTAAAGATCACGCCACGTGCAATGATTGCCTGATTAAGCAGAAGGTTGTCATCCATCGACCCTTCGCCGATATCAATCGACCAGTCCTGCTTGAGAACATCATTGTCCAGACCGACATGGTGCAAGGCATGGCTTGGAATGCCGCCATTCTGCGGCCAGTCGACCATCGGTTCGGGTTCCGGAAGAACAACACGCTGATCAGACAGATCGATATCAGGTTGAACCGTGCTTTGCAGGGCCAGTACCGAAATGCGTTCCCCGGGCAATGGCGGTTCTTCGGTGCCGCCAAGCCAACCCGAACACCCGGCCAAAAGGCCCGTCATCCCCATAACGCACAGAAGTGACTTAATACCGCGTGTGGTCAAAACCGTTTCCCCTGATTCAAGCTGTCATCACGGTGGCCGGGAAACCCGGCCAACCTTGCTGGTCGCAGTTAGGCACCAACGGCCTTGAGAAGTTCACTTGCCCGTGCGCGCATGCCTGACGGAGCTTCGTTATCGTCGGCAATTTCGGTCAGAAGCGGCTTGGCCGCATCGATTTCGCCCGCGGCAATATGCAGCAGCGCAATCATTTCGCGCGCCGAGTAATACCAGGTGTTTTCCGGAACCGCGATCGGCTCAAGCCGGGTGATCAGTTCCTGGGCATTGCTTTCATTGGCGCTGTTCATGGCAATCTGAACGACGGCCAGATCACGATAAACCTGATCGATGTCGGAATTGCCGGCAACTGCTTCAAGTTCGGTCACAGCCGACGGGGTCGCACCAGCGCGCAGATAAACAGCCGCTTTCTGGAAATGGCCCAATGCAACAAAACCGGCATTGCCTTCTGCGATGATCGCATCAAGCGCCTCAAGGGCCGCGTCCTGTTTGTCTTCACCGGCATTTGCCAGTTCAACAGCATTGGCAAGGCGGGTACCATTTTCGATGCTGGTGCTGTGTTCATAGGTTTTCCAGCCTTCACGCCCGGCAACACCCAAAACAATCACAGCAGCAGTGCCGATGACATATTTCCCGTATTTGCGCCACAGCTCTTCTGTGCGTTCGCGCTTCAGGTCTTCTTCGACTTCCTGGAAAATATCAACCACGAAAACGGCTCCAATCCGGTCACAATAAAGCGGGCAACCTGCCCGCTTATCTGAATTAATTCTGGCAAGGATTTAACGCGCCAGCACGCAAGGGGTCAAGTCTGCACAAAGCCAATCCGGGCATTCGGTCGATTATTTTGCCCCATTGCCGTTTTTCAGCCCGATCCGGGCGTCTTTGTCAGCCCCGTGATCGGGTAACAAAGACCGAATTTGCGGCAAAAACGCGGCGCGGTTTCGATTTAATCCCCCAAAGCGGTAAGAATTGCCTGCCAGCGTCATTATTCCCAGCCTGCGGCGCGATATCGCCGCTCTTGCGCCGATGTGGGCCAATACTTGCCCGCGCGCCGGATCCGGCATATCGCGCAGCAATGCAGGCAAAAGCCCCTGAAAACAAACCCGCCACCGCCCATATGACAAAAATGATCCTTCCTTTGGGCAATTCGGCACAGTGATTGCTTTGATAAATCCAAGGGAACAGATTTCACACTGTCACCGGTCAAATTTGCCCGGTGGATGGACGGAGACACCATGAAACGTCGTCAAAAGGTTCAAAACCGACAGGATGCCAAGCGCGTCATTCGACAGCGCATACTGGCCGGGCTGTTTGCCACTTTGCTTGGAACCGGGGTATCAGGCTGTAGCACCACTATGTCCGATGTTGTCGGGACCAGCCTGTTTACCGGCGGGGAATGGTATCTTGCCTTTGACGTTGTCAGCATCATCAACACCGACAAAACCCTGATTGACCATATGGTTTCGCTTTCAACCGGTCAGGATTGCTCAACCATTCGCAAAATTGACGGCAAGTCCTATTGCAAAAAGGACCCGGTACCGGAAACGCCGCTTTATTGCTATCGCACCCTGGCCGCCGTCAGTTGCTATCGTACGCCCGATCCCTATAACACCGGGGCACAAACCGTTGACTGGCCGCCGACCCGTTCGCGCAGCCTCTAGGGCATAATTCACTGAATTATCTGGGATAATCAAACCGGTCACAAATAGTGTGAACCGGTTTTTGTCCATTGCAACTTGAGACGCAGTGCAATCCACGCTACCGTGTCATATGGCTGTCATTTTCCGTTCCCGGATTGTAACAGCCAGACGACCACATTGCCGGAGAATCACATGGGAACACTGTTCGATTTGGCAAAATACCGCAAAGCCAAAAGCTTTGTGCATTTTGACCGGTCCGAACTGATGCGGCTCATGAATACCTATTCCCGTCAGGTTGCAAGCGGCGCCTGGCGCGATTATGCGATCGACCATCTGGACGGGATGGCAATGTTTTCGATCTTTCGTTCCACACACGAAACACCGCTTTTCACCGTGATCAAACTGGGCAGCGAACACAAGAATGCCGGCCAGTATCTCGCGCTTCACAGTGGCGAGCGGATCAAACAAAGTTCTGATATCAGCAACGTGCTAGAGGCCATCGAAAAGCGTGCGCGCAAGGTCGTTCCGCTGTTTAAAAACAATTCCTGACACCCTTCTTCATAACAGCGGACAAAGATAAGAACGTGCGTCCTTCTGCCCTGAAGCTGGTCAGACGGCTGATGATTGCGGCCCTGATCGGCATAAGCTTTGCGGCCATCCCCCACCCCGGACAGGCGCGCCAAATGAGCCGCGACTACCAGACCGGCTATTATGCCTATCGGTCCGGTGATTTTGAACAGGCCCATGACTACTGGCGATCGGCCGCGCAAAAGGATGATCCCTATGCGCAATATGCGCTGGGATTGCTGTATTATCGCGGGGATCTGGGCCAACCCGACTATCAGAACGCGGCAAAGTGGTTCAAAAAGGCCGCACGCGCCAATCATGGTGGTGCGATCTATTATATCGGGCTTCTCTATTTTAACGGTCACGGCCTGCATTATGACCAGTTTCGCGCCACCGAATTTTTCAAACGCGCGCTGAAAACCGATCCGGAAAACGGCGATGCGGCCTATTTGATCGGCGCACAATATTTCCATGGGCGCGGCGCACGGCAAAATTTCATCGAAGCCGCCCACTATTTTGAAATCGGCGCCAAGGCCAACAATCACGCCGCCCAGTTCATGTATGGTGCATTGCTTGAACGTGGCTGGGGTGTGCCGCAAAATCTTGCCGATGCCTATTACTGGCTGCGCCGTTCCGCAAACGGGCCAATGACCTTTCCCGAAGGCGCAAACGAGGCCGAACCACTTGATCCCCAGTCGGCCATAGACGCATTGGAACCAAGATTAAGCATCGACGAAATTCAGCAGGTCGAAAAACGCCTTGCCGGTGACGTGCCCTGGTAAGTGATCAGCTTGGACTTGCCGGCACACTTGCCTGCACATAAGAAACGGGCACCTGCAAAACAGGTGCCCGTGTGATCCTATTTCGGAAGCTTGTAGGCAATCACATAATCGCCCGGCTTGGTGCCGATCGAACCATGACCACCGGCAACGATCAGCACATATTGCGTGCCATCATCGGTTTCATAGGTCATCGGTGTTGACTGACCGCCCGCCGGAAGACGGGCTTCCCAAAGCTGATTGCCATTGGTGGCGTCATAGGCACGGAAATAGTTGTCAACCGCGGCCCCAAGGAAGGCAACACCACCTTTGGTCAGGATCGGACCACCAATCCCCGGCACACCGACTTCGAACGGCAAGGGTAGCGGGGTCATGTCTTCGACCGTGCCGTTTTTGTGCTTATAGGCAATCTCGCCCGTGCGCAGATCAGCACCGGCCACATAGCCCCACGGCGGTGCCTGACACGGGATACCAAGCGGCGACAGGAACGGTCCCATTTCCACGGCATAAGGGGCACCTTCATTTCGGTTAATGCCCATTTCACTGGCCTTTTCGCTGCCGCGGGGCGGAACGGCATCACGCGGGATCAGGCGCGATGTAAAGGCAAGATAGGTCGGCATACCGAACATGATCTGGCGTTCGGGATCAACGGCGACACTGCCCCAGTTGAATGTTCCGAAATTGCCGGGATAGACAAGCGTCCCTTCCAGCGACGGCGGCGTATAGCGACCCTCATATTTCAAACCATGGAACGCAATACGGCATGCCAGCTGATCAAACAGGGTAATGCCCCACATATCCTTGCCCGTAAGCGGTTCGGGCATGAATGTCAGCCCCGATACCGGTTGGGTCGGTGCGGTGTGATCTTCGGGAATGGCCCCACCGGGTGCCGGCACCTCGGTTACCGGAATGATCGGATCGCCGGTACGACGATCAAGAACATAGATATCGCCCTGTTTGGTCGGGCCGACCAGTGCGGGAACGGTTTCCCCGTCTGGTGTCGTGATATCAAGCAAGGCCGGCTGTGCAGGCACATCCATGTCCCAAAGATCATGATGCACCGTCTGGCGCACCCACTGCACCTGACCGGTTTCAAGGCTGAGCGCCACAATCGACGATGAATAGGTTTCCACATTTTCATCGCGGTTCATGCCCAACTGATCGGGAACCTTGTTGCCCAGCGGCACATAGATCATGCCGAGTTTCTCGTCCGCACTTGAAACAGACCAGCTGTTGGGTGAATTGGCGGTATAGGTCTGATCATCCGGGATCGGTTCGGTTTGTTCCGGATTTCCGGAATCCCAGTTCCAGACCAACGCGCCGGTATTGATGTCATATGCGCGAATGACGCCCGATTGCGACTTGGTCGAATAATTGTCATTCACGGCCCCGCCAATGATGATTTTGCCATCAGCAGCAACCGGCGGCGACGTCGAATAATAATACCCCGCCGGGTTATAGGGCATGTTGGTTTCCAGATGCACGGTCCCTTCATCGCCAAATGACGGGCAAACCTCGCCCGTCCGGGCATCAAGCGCAATCAGACGCGCATCCGATGTCGGCAGGAACACCCGTTCGGTACAGGGGCCGGTTTCGGTCGTGGCAGGATCCTTGTAATAGGTCACCCCGCGACAGGTCTGATGCTGCCGGTCGGGATTTTCCGGAACACCCGGATCAAATTTCCATTTTTCCTGTCCGGTTTTGGCGTCAATCGCAATCGCCCAGCTATGCGGGGTGCAAAGATAAAGCGTCTCGCCCACCTTAAGTGGGGTCACCTGATAGGTTGTTTCAGGCACATCACTTGCGCGTTTAAGATCGCCGGTCTGATAAACCCATGCCTGTTCGAGTGATGCAACATTTTCGGTCGTGATCTGATCAAGCGGGGAATAACGCTGCCCATACGGGGTACGACCATATTGATGCCAGTCACCATCGGGGACCGCACCGCCAAATTGCGGATTTTCCGCCACCACATCCGACGGAAGATTGCCTTCGATTTCGTTGGGATTATTCAGCATGGAATAGACAGCAACGATCACGGCAATCACGATGCTGCCTTCAAGGACAAAGGAACGCTTCGCATTTGTTTCCGGCGATCCATTGTCCGTTGGCGCAGCAACAAGTGTTTTGCGAAACACCGGCGTTATCAGCCAAAGACCAATCACCACAATCAGTCCGCCACGCGGGGCCAGTTGCCACCAGTCAAACCCGGTTTCCCAAACAGCCCAGGCCAGACTTGCCAATAAAAACGCACCATAAAACGGCAACAAAACCGGTTTACGCGCAAAGGACAAATACGCTGCCAACAGGAATGCCAACCCGGCAAGCGCGTAATACCAACTCCCTCCGACTGCAATCAGCCAGGCACCACCAACAGAAAGTGCCAGACCGATCAGAGCCAGAAGGCCTGATGTCAGAAGATTAATCATGAGATAGCCCTCGGCTGAATGAGTTCGCCAACTGCCACAACAGACAGTGGCCGGACTGCGGGGTTTAAAAGGGGTTTAGGGATAAACGCCTGCGAACCTTACAAGTTCCTTCGCATGACAAAATGCCCGCCATCAGCCGAGAAACGGCGGGTTTGCTTCATAATGCTGCGGTCAGAATTTTAGTGATGGGTCTCGATGATTGTGCCGGTCTTGACGACTTCAGTGATCGTCACGCCCAGGTTTTCATCAACCACGACAAGTTCGCCACGCGCGACAAGCCGGTTATTGACATAGATATCAACCGGCTCCCCGACCCTGCGATCAAGTTCAAGCACCGCACCACGGGTCAGACGCATCAATTGCGCAACCTGAATCTGGCTTTTGCCAATCACGGTCGAAACGCGCACCGGCACGTCATAGGCAGCACCGATTTCAGATGCACCATGTCGTGTGGAAAACGGATCTTTGTCGTCATCAGCCATGATTTTCGGGCCATCCAGTCAGGTCGGAAGAATCGGGAACCTTGTATCCTAGAGGTTAGCTTTGAAAAAAGTGTTAGCAAGCCCAATCTCCTAAAAAACAGGTGATTGCAGAAATGTATCGACACAATTTCACTGTAGTTTTTTGTATTATAATCCCCTACACAGATGCCCATTGCCGATCCGCACAGGTCGAAACCACGTGATTCAACAGATGTCAGGAACCAACATGACATATGACCGCCAATGGGTGGCAGACGCCATCAGCATGATCGAAGCTGATTTCAATCGTTCTGCCGATACACATCTGATCCGTCTTGATTTGCCAAAACTTGATGGCATCGGGCTGTATCTGAAAGATGAATCGACCCACCCGTCGGGCAGTCTGAAACATCGTCTGGCGCGGTCGCTGTTTCTGTATGGATTGTGCAATGGCTGGATCACCCGGGACACCCCGATTATCGAGGCATCAAGCGGATCAACCGCCGTATCAGAGGCCTATTTTGCCCGTCTGCTTGGCTTGCGCTTCATTGCCGTGATGCCGAAATCGACCTCGCAGCAAAAGATCGATCAGATCGCCTTTTATGGTGGCGAAAGTCATCTGGTTGACCACAGTGGCCAGATTTACGAAGAGTCCCAGCGTCTGGCCCGTGAACTTGACGGTCACTACATGGATCAGTTCACCTTTGCCGAGCGGGCAACCGACTGGCGCGGCAACAACAACATCGCCGAAAGCATCTTTGACCAGCTCAAACGCGAACCCCATCCGGTGCCGCGATGGGTTGTGGTCGGGGCCGGCACGGGCGGCACATCATCGACCATTGGCCGTTATATCCGGTATGGGCGCACACTGGGCCAGGGGTGCGAACTGTGCGTCGCCGATCCTGAAAACTCGGTCTTTTATGATGCATATGAAACGGGTGACTGCTCTGTCACCGGAACGACAGGATCACGGGTCGAAGGCATTGGCCGCCCGCGCGTCGAACCCAGCTTCAACCCGACCGTGGTTGACCGGATGTATCGCATTCCAGATGCCGCAAGCTTTGCCGCACTTTATTATCTCGAACGGCATCTTGGCCGACGCTGCGGCGGGTCGACCGGCACCAACCTGATTGCGACCCTGTCACTGATCACTGAAATGAAAAAGGCCGGACAAACCGGATCGGTTGTGACCTTGCTGTGCGATGGCGGGGATCGTTATCGCGACACATACTACAACCCGGACTGGATCAAGGCGCAGAATATCGATCTCGCCCCATGGATATCGGCCCTTGAACAGTTTGATACGACCGGACTTTTTGAAATGCCGCTCGATCACAAGATCGGTTATAGCAAAACCGGATAAGCATGCACTTACAAGCGACATAACATTTCCAAGGCCGGGTTGATCACGAACCCGGCCTTTTGCTTTTGCCCGAACCGGTTCGCCAGTTTCTCACAGTTTCATTGTCTCTCCGTCGGAATGCATCGCACTGTTTCAAACGAGGCATGTCATGACAACAGAGAGAATTGGCGGCATAGAGCTTTATATCGAGAATGTGGACCTCGAAAATTCCGGCCGGACACAAAAGGTTTACGGGACGAATTGCGCGGATGATTTCTGGGCTTTGCTGTCAAATGAACGCTCTGCATTTGCCTATGTCGACTATCTTTGGGTGCCGCCGGACCTCAAACGCAACACATCCCAAAGCAACCGGGCCCTGTATGCATGGCGCGGAGATACACGAAGCCCCGACGAGATTTTTGGTCATGGCTTTTCACGCCGAGGCACATCCCCGGCAACGCCTGCCATTGTCTATCGCAGAGGCGATCAGGACCTTGCGCATTACACGGCCGTGTGCCTTTCGGGGACGCATGAAATCGGTGCCCTTTTCCCGCCCAAGGTTCCCGGTCAGCCGGAACCGGCTGCCGAAACATGGGTTTATTGTGTACGATTGCAGGGATACTGGTGCCCGACTTATTCGATCCAGCAGAACGTCTTTAACAATGCCGCCAGGTTCGGGGCAACCGAACGCCAGATGGCGCGACAGAACCTTTATGCCCGTGAACTTGCGGTTCTTAATGTCCCCTATAAGGACGTCGTCGCCGCCATACGGGTTCGCCGTGATTGGGCTGGTGCGGGATATGATGCAGGCGGCACTTTTACCTATCTCGAACTCAGAAAGAACCAGTGGGCAACAACGGAAAACAAGGCCTTTGCCGACCGCATCGGGAACTGGTTGACGAACAACCACTTACTCAACACCCAAAGGGCGCTGCCTACCCCGTGACTAAAAACATGGTGGGTCCGACCAATGTTGTCCGGACCCGCCAGAAAGAATGTGACACCGGATCAGGATGCGACCAGCGCACCGGATGCAAGGGTGTCTTCAAATCCTTCGACCGATTGCTCATAACCGCTATCGGACTTGTTTGTACCGACCAGCTTTCCCGATAGGTCTTTGAGACTGGATAAAAGTGTCTGATCACGTGCCTGCTGTTCTTCGGCCTTCTTGCGCAGTTCTGTCTGATTGACAGCAGCCTGCCGTGCGATCCAGGCCGCATCATCCTTGGCAAGTTTTTTAGCCGTCGCCTCGCCGATGATGATCGCACCGGAAATTTCACTTTGCGCGACGGACACTTCTTTGCCACCTGTTTCGACTGCGGTGCAGCTTTGTGCGACACGACTAGCAATGGCGCAAAGCTGATCGGTCTGGGTTTCGGTTCGAAAAGATGCAAGATCGGCCCTATACGCCGTCGCATAATCATTGGCCAGATCGCCAAGTGTGCTGCTCATTTCAGGGTCTCCTTTGATAGTGTGGATACACCAGAAGACGGGCAGCCCGGTCACCATGTGAGGTGCCGGATAAAAAAAGACGGGCGGTAAAAACCGCCCGTCAGGCAACACAGGGAAAGCTTCTCAGGGAGGAGAGACAACACTTAGCCGCTGACAGTAATCTTGCGCGGCTCGGGTTTCTGTTCCGCTACTTTGGGGAGAGTAAGGACCAGAACACCGTTCTTGAATGATGCGGTAATGTTATCAACATCAATCGTATCATTCAGGCGGAACGACCGTTTGAAACTGCCATAGCTGCGTTCGATGACGCGGGCACCTTCGTTTGATTCACGGGTGGATTTCTTTTCACCGGTGATGGTCAGAACACCTTCAAGGACCGACACATCAACATCATCCTGTTCCACACCGGGAAGTTCGGCGGACAGTTCGATATGATCATCGGTTTCGTGAACATCGATACGCGGGTTCAAAAGGGTTTTCGCCGCTTCCTTGTCATCGGCAAAAGCCTGTGACGAGGTTACGCGATCCCCAAAGATCGAACCGATCATGCGATCAAAATCACGGGAAATAAGCGAGAAAGGATCACCATAGGTCGGTGCAGATGCAAGACGACGTGCGGATCCATTAAGAGTCTGAAGACCAGTCATAATTACCCTCCGTTACAGACGAGTATTCTTGCGCCATCGGTCCAGACCAGGCTGCAACCTTGACGCGTATCAGGGCACCATGCCCCTTTGCAAACTTGAGATAGAGCACAGGAAATTTTCCGCAAGTGGGCCTGCGCATTTTTTTGATATTTTTTGCAGCCCGCCCTGATCGCGTCCTCGGCATCATCCCCGGTCGCATCCACCTAACCCGTTAAACAGCCTGTCATTTTTGACAAAATCCAAAACAGAGACTGGCACTCCCGTGTCTGGCGGATTAGCTTCTTTGCATTGTTTGTCGGTCCGAAGGTCGACCTCCCTGATAAGGATGAACCATGAGTACTCTTTTTTCACCGCTGTCACTTGGCAAGCTGGCCCTTGATAACCGCGTAATCATCGCACCGATGTGCCAGTATTCCGCAGATAACGGCAAAACCACCGACTGGCACCCGATGCATCTGGGCAACCTTGCCCAGTCCGGTGCGGGATTGCTGATCATTGAAGCAACCGCTGTCGAACCGGAAGGCCGGATTACCTATGGCGATGTCGGACTTTGGGATGACGAAACCGAAGCCGCCCTTGCCAAAACCATTTCCGCCGTGCGCAGCCATTCCGACATGCCGATTGCCATTCAGCTGGCCCATGCCGGGCGCAAGGCGTCCTGTGAAAAGCCGTGGCTTGGTGGACATGCCATTGATCCCGACCATGCCAATGGCTGGCAGGTTTGTGCACCGTCGGCTGTTCCATTCCGTGATGGCGACCCGATCCCCGAAGCCCTGAGCAAATCGCGGATTTCCGAAATCGTGCAGGCCTTTGTCGAAAGCGCCAAGCGCGCTATTCGCATCGGCTTTGACGCGATTGAAATTCACGCGGCACACGGATATCTGCTGCATCAGTTTTTGTCACCGCACGCCAACAAGCGTGACGACGAATATGGCGGATCGTTTGAAAACCGCACCCGTCTTGTGCTTGAAGTCTATGACGCCCTTCGCGCCGAAGTCGGTACCGACTACCCGCTTGGCATCCGTATTTCGGCAACCGACTGGGTTGATGGTGGCTGGGATATCGATCAAAGCGTCGAACTGGCAAAGCTTCTTGAAGCACGCGGATGCGACTTCATCGATGTGTCTTCCGGTGGCCTGCATATTGATCAGAAAATCCCGCTTGGCCCGAACTATCAGGTCCCGTTTGCAGCCCGCATCAAGGCCGAAACCGGCATGACCACCATCGCTGTCGGCCTGATTACCGAAGCCGAACAGGCCGAAGCCATCACCTTTACCGGTCAGGCCGATGCCATCGCCCTTGCGCGCGGCATTCTCTATGATCCGCGCTGGCCATGGCATGCGGCAGCAACCCTTGGCGCCGAAGTCAAAGCAGCCCCGCAATATCTGCGCTGCCAGCCGCGCAGCCTGAAGAAACTGTTCGGCTGATCCCCGTCGGGTAAAGCCCTACCCGCAAAAACTAGACGATCGGATAGGTTTTCTTGATGTAGGTCAAGGCTACCTATCCGACCTTTCCCCTACTTTGGCAACATTCTGAAATCATTCAAAACAGCGCGCCTGTTACACGGTGCCTGCCAATTTCTGCCAAGGACCGGGAACGTGAAATCTGTATTGCGCGCACTTGTTATCGGCTGTTGCATGACGCTGACTGTCACTGGCGCGCGCAGTGCCGAAATCCTGATTTCGACCGAAAACACCGCCGATCATTTCCAGACCATTTTCCTACAGAAATTTGCCGCAACCCTGAATGCCGAGATATCCGAACACAGGTTTCGGGTCATTCATTCGGCCCAGGCCTTCAAGGACCGCGATGTCGCCGAGGCATTATCGACCGGACGGATCGCAATGGCCGCCCCGGGAATCTGGCACCTTGGTCGATTTTCGACCGACCTCAATGCGCTTTTATTGCCCAGCTTCATGGGGCTCGGCTCTGCTGATGTGCGCAAGATTGTCGATGGCGATTTCGGAACGCGATTGAACCAGTCCCTTGAAAAGAACCTTAATGTCCGGGTTCTGGGACGCTGGCTTGATCTGGGACCGGCCCATATTTTTACCCGCAACATTGCGGTCAATCATTTCGGGGACCTTCGCGGATTGCGCATCCGCTATGCCGGGGGCGAAGGCAATGCCTTGCGGCTTAAGGCCATGGGGGCCATTCCTGTGCTGATCCCCTGGCCCAACGTTCCCGACGCCCTTGATCGCAAGGAAATAGACGGTCTTCTGACCACCACCAGCACCGTGGTCAGTGCCGCCCTTTGGAAGCACGGCATTGCCCATGCGTTTCTGAGCTATTCCTATTATCCGTTTTATGTACCGCTGATTTCCCATGATGTCTGGGCCCGGCTGAAACCGGCAACGCGTAATATCATCTTGCGGGTTTGGGAAAAAATGGTTGATGGCGGCCGGAAACTGGCGGTCACGCACCAACAGGCATCCCTGATTACCGCGGCACAAAACAATATCGACATTGCCGACCCGGGTATGACCGAACGCCAGAAGCAGCGCCTTGTGCTGCTTGCCCATCAGGGGGAGCTCGCCGCGACAGCAGGCATATCGCAATCTGCCGTTCGCACCCTGACCCAGATCGCGGGACAACCGTAATGCCGGTAAAAACCACATATCCCGGCTGGCGGCGCATCCTTGACGAACAGTTCCTGAGCGTCTTTTTGTCGATCGGATTGCTCCTTGGCGTGTTGTTCCTGATGGCCTGGCAGACGGTCTCAGAACGGCAAACCGCCCGTCAGCGTGCGATCGATACCACCGGCTTTGCCATCACCACCTATGGCGACAATCTTTCAAGCATCCTGATCAAGGCTGACAACACCGCGCTGATGGCGGCACGCGAAGCGGTGATTGTTCCCGATTTTGATCTTGAACGTCATCTGTCAACCATGATCAAGGATGACAACAATCTGGTAGGGTATATCCTGCTTGATGCGGCGGGCAGGATTGCCCATGACTTCACATTTTTTGATTTTGATAAAACCGTCCTTCCGGTTTCGGAAATCATTGCACGCCATCGCGATGACTGGATCGAACCGGCCTTTCGCGCCACTTCGACCCTTGGCCTGAAATCTGGATATCTTGCTGTTGAACGCGGCATCTGGTCGCCGAACGGCACGTTTCTTGGCGTGATCATGATCTTTCTGGCGATTGAAAACCCGTATGAGGACACGCCGCTTGAACGGTTCCTTTCCGGATCACGGATGCGGGTTGCGCCCCTCAAAACCGATGATCTTCTGGCCGAAGTCCAGTCGCCCCATATCGGAACCACCGACTGGTTTTCCGCCCGTCAGGAAGAAGCATTCTGGGATCTGAATGCCGACAGCGACAAGATCGATATGGGGGGTGTTGCCCTGTTTGGGGATTTTGTGCTGGCGCGCAAGAACCTTGATGGTCTTCCGATCACCATTTACATGCAGGTACCGATCAAAAGTTTCATGGGCAACTATGACACCACCCGTCAGACCGCACTGATTGCATCGGGCGTGGTGATTGCCGTGACCCTGTTTCTGTTTTTGCAAATCCGCATTGACCGCAAAACCAAACGCCGCAATGAACGCAAGCGCCTTGAACTCGACAAGCGGCTGCAATTCGCCCTTGATAGCACCGGTCAGGGTCTTTGGGACTGGGATTTCGCCAAGCAGCAGGGATACTATTCCGATAACCTGTACCGATTGATGGAAATCCATCACGGCGAAGTCTGCCTGACCTTTGACAGCTTCAAGGACCGCATTCATGCCGATGACCGCAAACAGTTTGATGCAGCCATCGCCGAACATATCAGCGGCAACAAACCGGCCTTTGAAATAGAAGTCCGCATGCATGTCGGATCGGAAGATCAGTGGAACTGGTTCCATCACAGCGGGTCGGTCATTGAATGGGACCGCAATCGCGCCCCCAAACGGATGATCGGCCTGCTCAAAAACATCCACCATCAGAAACTCAAACGGATCGACCTTGAATTCAAGGCCCGCCATGACCCGCTAACCGGGCTTCTGAACCGCACCGCGTTCGAGGATTATGCCCGCCGTGTTCATGCCTTGTCCCTGCGCACGAACCGGCCTTATTGCATGGTGATGCTCGACATTGATCACTTCAAAAAGGTCAATGACACGTTCGGACATGATTGCGGGGATATTGTTCTGAAACGGATATGCGAAATCACGTCACGCGCCCTGCGGTTTGAAGAGGAAAAGCTGTTCCTCCGGCTTGGCGGCGAAGAATTCGTGATCTTGCTGCCGCAAAATGATTGTGGTGCCGGGGCAGCTGTGGCCGAACGTATCCGGAAAAATGTCTGTGCAGAACCGATCCTGGCGGATGGCCATCACATCGACATTACCATCAGCGCCGGTGTTGCCGCCCATCGCGACAACGAACTTCCCGACATCACGCTAAGGCGTGCCGACTGGGCCCTTTATCAGGCCAAGAATACTGGCCGCAACCGGGTATTTCGCGCGCCGGGCACCACCGATGTCAGCTTCCCGGATTCCGAGACCATGAGCGACACGGTGTAGTGATCTGTTGACCCGAGCAAACGGGAATTTGCCGCCCTATAGCAAACGTCCCCTTGAACAGGTCCATTACGCCCCACCCGACCAGATACTGCTTGCTGGCCCGTCATCACGCGTCGCGTTTCATACGCCTGTCTTGTCGCAAACATATGAAGTGCCCCAACAGAAAAGGGCCCCGCAAATGCGGAGCCCTTCCTGTAGTGCAAGGTCGGTAGGTGTAAGGCTTAGAAGCCCATGCCACCCATACCGCCCATACCACCCATGCCACCCATGTCAGGTGCGCCGCCAGCCGACTTGTCTTCCGGCTTTTCAGCGATCATGCATTCGGTGGTGATCAGCAGACCAGCGACCGATGCTGCGTCCTGCAGGGCAGTACGAACAACTTTGGCCGGGTCGATGATGCCAGCTTTGATCAGGTTTGTGTATTCGCCTTTCTGGGCGTCATAACCGAACTCGACGTCATCCTGCTCAAGCAGTTTGCCAGCAACAACCGCGCCGTCTACGCCAGCGTTGGTTGCGATCTGACGAACCGGTGCCTGAAGGGCACGGCGAACGATGTCAACACCGATGGTCTGATCATGGTTTTCGCCTTCGAGACCTTCGAGCGCCTTGACCGAGTACAGCAGAGCCGTACCACCACCAGCAACGATGCCTTCTTCGACAGCCGCGCGGGTTGCGTGCAGAGCATCGTCAACACGGTCTTTACGTTCTTTAACTTCGATTTCCGAAGCACCGCCGATTTTGATCACTGCAACACCGCCAGCGAGTTTCGCGAGACGTTCCTGCAGTTTTTCACGATCGTAATCAGAGGTGGTTTCCTCGATCTGGGCGCGGATCTGACCAACACGTGCTTCGATCTGTGCTTTCTCACCGGCACCATCAACGATGGTGGTTTCTTCTTTGGTGATGGTGACAGATTTCGCGGTGCCAAGCATATCAAGCGAAACGTTTTCCAGCTTGATGCCGAGATCTTCGGAGACAACCTGACCACCGGTAAGGATGGCGATGTCTTCGAGCATTGCTTTACGACGGTCGCCGAAGCCCGGAGCTTTGACAGCAGCGATTTTCAGGCCACCGCGCAGCTTGTTGACAACCAGGGTTGCCAGAGCTTCGCCTTCGATGTCTTCAGCAATGATCAGAAGCGGCTTGCCGGACTGAACGACCGACTCAAGCAGCGGAAGGATCGGCTGAAGCGAGGAGATTTTCTTGTCGAACAGCAGGATGTACGGAGCATCCATTTCTGCGACCATTTTCTCCGGGTTGGTCACGAAGTACGGCGACAGGTAACCACGGTCGAACTGCATGCCCTCGACAACGTCGAGTTCGGTGTGCAGGCCCTTGGCTTCCTCAACGGTGATAACGCCTTCGTTGCCAACTTTTTCCATGGCTTCGGCGATCATTTCGCCAACTTCACGGTCACCGTTTGCAGAGATGTTACCAACCTGTGCGATTTCGTCGCGACCGGCAACTTTACGTGCACGGCTCTGGATGGATTCGATGACTTTTGCGGTTGCAAGGTCGATACCGCGTTTCAGGTCCATCGGGTTCATGCCGGCAGCAACGGACTTGTTGCCTTCACGAACGATTGCCTGTGCCAGAACGGTTGCGGTCGTGGTGCCGTCACCAGCCAGATCGGCGGTTTTCGACGCGACTTCGCGAACCATCTGTGCGCCCATGTTTTCGAACTTGTCGGTCAGTTCGATTTCTTTGGCGACCGAAACACCGTCCTTGGTTACGCGCGGCGCACCAAAGGATTTTTCGATAACAACGTTACGACCTTTCGGGCCGAGCGTCACTTTGACGGCATCAGCGAGAATGTCGACACCGCGCAGCATTTTGGAACGTGCGTCGGTGGAGAATTTTACTTCTTTAGCAGCCATAATATTCTTTCCTCTCTATGAGACGGATGAACGTGGACTTAAGTCACCCAAAGGGCTGACTTATTCCATGATGCCCATAATGTCGGACTCTTTCATGATCAGCAGCTCTTCGCCGTCGACCTTGACTTCGGTGCCCGACCATTTGCCAAACAGGACTTTGTCACCTGCTTTGACGTCGAGGGCTACGACCGAGCCATCATCTTTGCGAACGCCAGAACCAACAGCGACGATTTCGCCTTCCTGCGGTTTCTCTTTGGCGGTATCCGGAATAATGATGCCACCGGCAGTCTTGGTGTCGGACTCGACACGACGTACCAGTACTCGATCATGCAGCGGACGGAACTTCATTTTAGACAACTCCGTGTTAAAGCTAAGGCTCGTTTAAAACTACGACTAACCGGGATGAGCCCGTATTAGCACTCACCCCCGGCGAGTGCTAACAGCATTTATTGAAGTGCCTGTTCAAAGTCAATAGGAAGATGCAAAAAGACGCAGAACTGTCACGATTTTTGCGCAATTATGGCCGCTTGAGGCGCGCGAAAAACCGCCATGTGCGACGGGGTGGTGATCACAACATTTTCCGATCACCGACACAACCCCTTGCCGTAAAATAATGCGGGCCCATCCGATCACAATGGGCAACAGCAGAATCGCTGAAAAATATTTATGCCCCCCTGATTAGGGTTCCCGGCGGCCTATCATTCGGGTGTGCCCTCACGTCCGGCACCGGGATCGGTCATTTCAGGTCGAAATAACGTCCAAGCAATTCCGGCTCGTCAAAATGGCGTCGACCGACAAAGGCCGTTGCATGATGCCCCCACTGGCGCATGGCGCCGGGCTTATCAATCCCCAACGGCCACAAGATAAACCGTTCCAGCCGTTCGGTGCCGGGGACAAAACCGTCTTCGTCATACAGGCTGGCAAACCCTGTCCCATCGCCAAGTGCAAGACTGCCAAGCTGATGCTCTGCCACAAGGGAGGAGGCAACAGTGCGATTTGCCTCATATTGATCACGGGCCGTAACCGCCATCAGATAGTGACTGACGGCATTAATCCACAGAATCGGCCGGGCCAAAACCGATGATGCCACTGCCCCGGCCGGACTTTCCGCCGTTTCGCGGATGTCGCCATCTTCGGGGGCTTCAATCCGGTACACAGAGGGACTTGGGAAAAACAGGTGATAACAACCACATCCGTGAATGGTATCGGCAATTAATGGCGCTCCCTTCTCATCAAGGGTCACCCGCCAGATCAGGGCATCAAGATGCCCGGCAAGAATGTCAAACATGCCCTGTACCGGGCGCTCCGGAAACCAGACAGTATAGATGATTTGCGGATGCCATTGATCATTGAACCAGGTGTGACCAAGCCGATAGAAAATCGTTGGCTGATCAATATCGACATGCGCAACCGCCGCTTTGGCCGATAGTGACGGATGCCCGATCCGGTCGCTGTCAGACTGTACCCGGACGCGAAATTCGGGCGCATAGGCCCGGGCGATATTTTCAAGCTCCATCGCTGTTGGAACCAGCCGGCCAAATGCGTCCTTTCTGATGTCCTTTATGGCAAGGGTCGCAGCCCCGCCATCGTTCAGGCCCGACAGTTGATAGCTTTCCCATGCGCCAAGCCCAATCAACGCATCCGGCCCAAGGTCAAAACTGCCCAGATTGTCGCGCTTCCATCCCTCGTAACCAAAATGGGCTGCAAAAGCCGTCAACGGGTAAAACCCGGCGATCCGCTGAAAATCAAGATAGTCGTCCGGAACGAAAACCGACTTCGACAGAGCTTGATAATCAGCCATATCCAGTTGTGCTGCCATCTGGTCTGCGCAGTCTTCAATACGCGCAAGTGATGACATTGACGCATCGCCACGATTACGAAACTCCGAAGCCCGCGCCGCACGATCAAGCCCACGCATTTGCGCTACCCAATCGGCAAAAAGCACATCAGCCGCCTGCCCGCCTGCGACCGCAGCGCCAACCTGTTTGCCCATCAGCACCGAATTGCGATTTGCGCGCAAGAACGGGAACGCTGGCATTTTGCTGGTGGACGCGTTTCTTATGCCGTGACTGGCGACAGCGTGATCAAAATCGGTAAGTTGTTGTGCGCAAACCGGTACGGATGTTGCGACATCACCCTTTTGCTGGCTTGCACATGCGCAAAGCAAGCTCAGAAGCACAATGCTCATATAGTGCGAACGAAACTTCATTTGTTTCTCCGTCACTGTTGTTGCCCACCCATTTGCGTGCCTGACCATTGGTGCGCATGAACAGGCTTGTTTTAAGGGTGTTACTTTTTCTCTTTTATACCTGATGGCAATATCAGCATGAAAACAGGCAATCCAAGAAACTTTATGTAGTAGCGCCACCAATTTCGCGATTTGGTGTATCTGGCCTTGGTCGATATGAAGCGAGGATGCCACCAATAGGTTTTAAATGTCCGATAGCGGAATTCGTAGTGTTCTGGCACAGATGTCCCAAGATATCGGCTGACAAGATTATCGACCAGATAGCGTGGATAAACCGGGTTCAAAATATCCAGCCAGGTGTTCAGCTTCGGCGCCATGGCCGGGTTGAGGCGGAACAATTTGACCTTGACCAAAGGGCATTTCTTTTTCTTCCACACGACAGGGAAGAAAGCACTGGAAATCATCACATCGTCATGGAACCAACCGCAATAGGTACCTGACCTGTACCCCTCTGCATGCAGAAGGTCAGAAATTCCGAACTCGTACTTGTAAACGATGTCACTCTTGCATGTTTCTTGTTCAACCCGGTCCCAGAAATCTGCAAATTTCGGGTCTGACAGAACATTACGCCGAAAGGCAACAAAGTAACTATTGAGGCTGTAATGTCGTTTTTTTCGAAGGTGGGTTCCTGTGAGGCCCCAAAAATCGACATCTCGTTGATCCATCGCCTCAAACACGTCTTTGAAATCGGCAATCGGCCCGAAACACGAGTCATTCATAATAATGACTTCGTCATAGTTCGGCAGATCATCTTTCACCGCGGCCAATGCAATTTTCCAACTGCCAAAATCGTACATGCCATGGCTTTTGGCATGCACGCATTCTGCCAAGTCGCTTATCTTTCTTACCTCGTTATCGGGAAGAGCACTGTCGGAGACAAAAATGATACGGTCCGCATATGGCGCAACCCCGTCGAGCAAGCGCAAAACATACTCGTCGATAACTGCATCTTTATAATAATGCGCAAATGCGATAAGCCGTTTCATCTATTACTCGTCACCCGATTTGTTGCTGAATTCTGTATAAGGCCCAATCCATGAAGTTTGAAGCCCTTGAAATTCCGGATGTAAAAGTTCTTTACCCAAAGCAGTTTGGTGACGAGCGCGGGTTCTTTTCGGAAACTTATAGCCAAAATGCCTTCAGCGCTGCGGGAATCGAGGAAGTTTTTGTCCAGGACAACCACTCTCTATCACGTGACACAGGGGTCCTGAGGGGCCTGCATTATCAGTGTCCGCCCTTCGCACAAGACAAACTGGTTCGTGTCGTGCGTGGTCGTATTCTTGATGTTGCCGTTGATATCCGCGCGCATTCAAAAACGTTCGGCAAATGGGTTGCGGCTGAAATCAGTGCGAAAAAGTGGAACCAGATTTTCGTGCCAAAAGGATTTGCCCATGGCTTCGTAACCTTGGAGCCAGATACGGAAGTTACCTATAAAGTATCCGCACCCTATGCACCCGAGACAGAACGTTCCATTAAATGGAACGATATCGACCTTGCGATCAAATGGCCATTTGATGCCAGCGAAGTGACACTCTCCGCCAAAGATGCAGAAGCAATGACATTTGCTGAATACAGAAATGATCCAGCCTTTTAGGTCCCGTCATATTTGATCGAGCGTCTTGAGAACCGTCTGCAAATAGGTTTTGTAAGAGCTGGCCCCAAAAGATCCGATCAACTTCTCGAACTGATCGACCGATATCAAGCCGCTGCGTAGTGCTATTTCTTCCGGGCATGCAATCTTGAGGCTCTGACGGTTTTCTACCGTGCGGACAAAGTTTGCCGCATCAAGCATTGCACCATGCGTTCCCGTATCAAGCCAGGCATAGCCACGCCCCATTTTCTCCACGCGAAGCTGACCACGTTCGAGATACGCCTTGTTCACATCTGTGATTTCAAGTTCACCGCGTGCAGATGGCTTAACGGAACGTGCGATATCAACAACATCCTGATCGTAGAAATAAAGCCCGGTAACGGCATAGTTGGACTTTGGCTCCGCCGGTTTTTCCTCGATATCCAGGGCAACGCCATTCCGGTCAAACTCGACAACACCGTAACGCTCGGGATCCTGCACAAAATATGCAAAAACGGTTGCCCCTTCTTTCTGTGCCATCGCATTGGCGAGCAAATCCGTAAGCCCGTGACCGAAATAGATATTGTCGCCAAGAATAAGGCAACAATCATCATTTCCAATGAAGTCTGCCCCAACAATAAAGGCATCAGCCAAACCGCGCGGTTCAGTTTGCACCGCGTACTCCAGTTTCAATCCCCATTGGCTTCCGTCACCCAACAGTTCCTTAAATAGCGGCACATCACGAGGAGTACTGATGACAAGAATTTCTCTGATCCCCGCCAACATCAGGGTAGTCAGCGGATAATAAATCATCGGCTTGTCAAAAACCGGCTGCAGTTGCTTTGAAACCACAAGCGTCGAAGGATGCAAACGGGATCCCGTCCCACCAGCCAAAATTATTCCCTTACGCATGCGCATAGCCTTTCTTAAGCTCGGATATTACGGTCGCAAGACTTTCCGAAACCAGCGGCATTTGCATTCCGAAAGTCTTTTGGAATTTAGCGGTCGACAAGACGGAATAACCGGGGCGTTTTGCAGCAGTTGGATACATCTCGGATGTTATCGGCAATACTTCGCAACGACCACCAGACCAATCCGGACCAAACACCTCAAGCCCTGTTGACTGAACAAGTTTTGCAAATCCCCACCAGGTCATCGGATCATCGGAAACCAGGTGGTAAGTCCCGAACCCTTTGAAATCACGGTCGACAATTTGCGGAACCATCTTCAGCAAAACTTTGGCGATATCATGTGCGCTTGTCGGACATCCGGTTTGGTCATTCACCACTTTGATTTCGGCGCGGCTGCCCATCAGGTTCAGCATCGTTTTGACGAAATTCTTACCGTAGGCGCTATATACCCACGACGTCCTGAATATCACATGAAACGGGTTTGCCTGTTGCAAATCAAGTTCCCCTGCCAGCTTGGTTTCACCATAAACACCAAGCGGCGAAACGTCGTCATCTTCGCAATACGGTGCGGTCGCAGTGCCGTCAAAAACATAGTCGGTCGAAAAATGAACGATCGGGATCCCTTGCCTTGCCGTTTCCTCAGCCATAACCCGAACAGCCGTTTGATTGATTGTTCGGGCGGTTTCCTGATCACTTTCGGCTTGATCCACAGCTGTATAGGCGGTTGCGTTAATGACAAGGTTCGGGCGCGCGGTCCTGATAACCTCCAGAAGGTTTGACGGGTTCTCGATATCGCATCTGCTACGCCCGAAAAAATCAAGACTGATGTCTGGATATTCCTTGCCAAGCTGCGCAAGGCAGGTCGCCAACTGTCCATTTTGGCCAAACACTAACGCCTTAATCATTTGAAACGCTCACAGCTTCGCCCAACCGCTCGCCATTGTATTTATTGTTAAGGATTGGCTCCCACCAGGAACGATTGTCGACATACCATTGCACGGTCTGGCGCAAGCCGGTGTGGAAACTGTATTTGGGCGTCCAATCCAGTTCCTTTTGCATCTTCGACGGATCGATTGCATATCGCCAGTCATGCCCGGGGCGGTCCGACACATATGAAACAGCATCTTCGAATGAACGCGCAACATGCTCCGGCACCAGGGCTTTCACGGTTTCAAAAATGGCGCGAACAACGTCGATGTTTTTTACTTCATTGCAGCCGCCCACGTTGTATTTCTGACCAACCTTCCCTTTGGTAAGGATTGTGAACAACGCCTCTGCATGGTCCTCCACATGGAGCCAATCCCGTGTATTGAGTCCTTTGCCATATAC
This sequence comes from Thalassospira sp. MCCC 1A02491, assembly GCF_001613785.1. Taxonomy (NCBI): domain Bacteria; kingdom Pseudomonadati; phylum Pseudomonadota; class Alphaproteobacteria; order Rhodospirillales; family Thalassospiraceae; genus Thalassospira; species Thalassospira sp. MCCC 1A02491. Next base: position 204,198 of record NZ_LPVX01000023.1, read on the forward strand.
CGGCAGTTTTTTTCCATGAAGTGCGTTCAAAATCATCAATGGAATCAGCTTTTCAGGAAACTGATACGGCCCATAGTTGTTCGAGCAGTTGCTGATGACGACCGGCAAACCATAAGTATGGTGCCATGCACTGACCAAATGATCCGAACTGGCTTTGCTTGCCGAATAGGGTGAACTTGGTGCATACGCCGTTTCTTCGGTAAACAGCCCATCATCGCCAAGCGATCCGTAAACTTCATCGGTGGATATGTGATGAAACCTGAAGGCGCTTTTTTCCGCTTCGAGCAACGCATCAAAATATGCGCGGGCCACTTCAAGCAACGTGAACGTTCCGACAATGTTGGTTTCAATAAAGGCAGCCGGCCCATCAATCGACCGATCAACATGACTTTCAGCTGCAAGATGCATGACTGCAGTCGGCTTGAATTCTTCAAATATCTTTGTAACAGCCTGCTTGTCGCAAATATCTTCCTTGCAGAACCGATAGTTTGGCAACCCGGCCACACTATCCAGCGTCCGCAAATCCGCAGCATAGGTTAGTTTATCAAGGTTCAGGACTTCACACTTTTTGTCACGGACCAGAAGGCGACAAACGGCAGAACCAATAAACCCGGCACCACCAGTTACGATAACTCTCATCTTGAACTCTTTGCCTGCAAATCTGCGTTAAGACCGTTCCATGTTTTCGGAAACAACCGGAAAACCGATGGAAACTCCATTCAATTTGCCGTCGATCAACTGATCATTTTGATAACAGCTTTGTTGGCGTACTTGAAAATGTTTTTGTGCGGAACGAAGCAACAGGCCAACCGGTTTATGATCGTCATAAACTGGCATTTTTGACGGCTTCCAACAAAAAAGCCGGACGCAGTTGCATCCGGCTTTGGTTTTTCGAAAATCGCCGATTACTCAACCGTTACCGATTTCGCAAGGTTGCGGGGCTGATCGACGTCCGTGCCCTTATGGACGGCAACGTGATAGGCCAGCATCTGAACCGGGATGGTATAAAGGATCGGGGCGACGAAATCGGCGACCTTTGGCAGTTCAACCGTTGCCGATGCCATATCGCCAAGCTTGGAAAGCCCCGGCCCGTCCGAGATAAAGATCACCCGTCCGCCACGTGCAGCAGCTTCCTGCATGTTTGATGCGGTTTTTTCAAACAGCTCGTCAGACGGGGCAATAACAATGATCGGAACCGACTGGTCGATCAGGGCAATCGGTCCGTGCTTCATCTCGCCTGCGGCGTAGCCTTCGGCGTGGATATAGGAAATTTCCTTGAGCTTGAGCGCCCCTTCCATCGCAATCGGATAGCCAAGCCCGCGACCGAGATACAAAACGTCCCGGGCATCGGCGATATCAAGTGCGAGCTTCTTAAGCGCCTCGTCATGATGCAGGACTTCGGCTGCATGTTTGGGCACTTCGGTCAGCGCATTGACGATGGCGGCTTCTTCGTTCTTGGCAAGGGTGCCGTTTTCACGGCCAATGGTCACGGCCAGACATGCCAGAACCGTAAGCTGCGTGGTGAATGCCTTGGTCGAGGCAACACCGATTTCCGGGCCCGCATAGGTCAGAAGAACCACGTCACTTTCGCGTGCAATCGTGCTTTCAGGCACATTGACGATGGAAACGATTTTCTGGCCTTTGGATTTCGCATAGCGAAGGGCTGCGAGCGTATCAAGCGTCTCGCCCGACTGCGAAATAAACAGGGCAACCCCGCCCTTTGGCAGCGGCGGGCAGCGATAGCGGAACTCGGATGCCACATCGACATCAACGCCCAGACCAGCATACCGTTCGATCCAGTGTTTTGCCACCAGACCGGCATAGAATGATGTGCCGCAAGCAACAATCGTCAAACGGGTCGCATCGGCAAACGAAAACGGCATATCAGGCAGCTTGATCGTCTGGGTTGCCGGGTTGATGAAGGCATGCAGGGTATCGCCAATCACGGCTGGCTGCTCAAAGATTTCCTTCTGCATGAAGTGATTGTAATTACCCTTGCCCATCATGGCGCCAGATACGGCCGACAGCTTGGTCTCGCGGGTGACATCAACATCATTTTCGTCGCGGACCTGAACGCTGTCACGGGTCATTTCGACCCAGTCGCCTTCTTCAAGGTAAATCAGCTTGTTGGTCAGATGCGACAGTGCCATGGCATCCGATCCCAGATACATCTCGCCTTCGCCCAAACCAACCGCAAGCGGCGTTCCACGACGTGCGCCAAAGATCACATCGTGATGCCCGGCAATCATGATCACCAGCGCAAAGGCACCTTCGATCCGGTGCAGGGTGGCGGCAACCGCATCACGCGGTGATTTGCCCTGATCGAGGAAATCGGACACCAGATGCACGACAACTTCGGTATCGGTTTCGGTGGCAAAGGCACGGCCCTTTGCCGACAGTTCCGCCTTGATATCCTGATAGTTTTCAATGATGCCGTTATGAACAACCGCAACCTTGCCGTCGGTGTGCGGATGGGCGTTGTTTTCGGTTGGCACACCATGGGTTGCCCAACGGGTGTGACCGATCCCGACATCACCGGCAAGCGGGCTTTGTTCCAGGCGGTTGGCAAGATTGATCAGCTTGCCTTCCGCACGGCGGCGTTCGATATCGCCATTGACCAGCGTTGCAATCCCGGCACTGTCATAGCCGCGATATTCAAGGCGTTTGAGGCCTTCCAGAATACGTTCGCTGACGCTGTCCTTGCCGATAATCCCGATAATGCCGCACATTTTTGTTACGTTCCTGCTTCAAATCGCTTGTCATATCATATGCACCGGCTGCACCGGCGCACGACACATTCAAATTCTGACTGCCGGTCTATTTCTTGCCGGTCAGGGCGCGCATCTTTTCGCGAAACTTCGCAGCCCATCCGGCCTTTTCAATCCGCTCCGCCCGGGTCAGGGTCAAGGCATCTGCCGCAACCTTGCCGGTAATCGTGCTGCCCGCGCCAACAATCGCGCCATCGCCAATTTCAACCGGCGCCACCAGGGCCGAGTTTGACCCGATAAACGCACCGGCCCCGATATCGGTATGCTGTTTGCGATAACCGTCATAATTGCACGTGATTGTCCCGGCACCGATATTGGCCTTGGCTCCGACACGGGCATCACCGATATAGCTCAGGTGATTGACCTTGGCCCCGTCTTCGACAACCGCCTTCTTGATCTCGACAAAGTTGCCAACCTTGGCACCCGCGCCGATTTCCGCCCCCGGGCGCAACCGCGCATAAGGCCCGATATCAGCAGCATCGCCTACGACACAGCTTTCAAGATGACTGAACGCCTTGATCACGACGTTATCGCCAACCGTCACCCCCGGACCGAAAACCACATTCGGCTCAACAATCACATCACGGCCAAGCTTGGTATCTGCACACAGGAAAACCGACGCCGGATCAATCAGGGTCGCCCCATCATCCATCGCCGCCTTGCGCAGGCGATCCTGCATGATGGCCTCGGCGACCGAAAGCTGCGCACGGGAATTGACGCCAAGTGTTTCTTCCTCGTCGACCTCAACCGCGACACAGCGCTGCCCGTTTTCACGGGCCACCGCCACCGCATCGGTCAGGTAATATTCATCCTTGGCATTGGCGTTATCAATCGCCTCAAGGGTCGCAAGCATGTCTTCGGCGCGGAAACACATCACACCGGAATTGCAGAAATTGATCGCACGCTGATCGGCGTCACACTCCTTGTCTTCGACAATCGCCAGAAGCGCGCCAGATGCCGTGTCCGTTACCAGACGGCCATAGCCGGTCGGATCTTCGGGACGGAAACCAAGTACTGCAACCGCGTGATCACCTGCTTCGCGTGCGGCTACAAGCCGTTCAAGCGTTTCAGCCGTAAAAAGCGGACTGTCGGCATAAAGAACAAGAACATTGCCCGAAAGCCCCGCCAAGGCTTCGCGCGCAGCCAGGACGGCATGGGCTGTTCCCAGGCGGTCCGTCTGCTCGAAAGTCGGATGCGGGGCGACCGTTTCGACCAGTTTGGGCATGTCCGGCCCGACCACAACCATGGTTTTACCGGCATTGAGCTTTGCCGCCGTATCAATCACGTGATTGACCATCGGTTTGCCGGCAACCTTGTGCATGACTTTGGGCAATGCGCTTTTCATGCGCGTTCCCATACCGGCGGCCAGAACGACAACACTTAACTCAAGTGACATTTATCAATCCGCTTGCTGCATTTTTGGTGCAGCATCCCCTGTTCGTGCTGCGCGCAGATCGCTTGTGACTGCACGGCTATCTGATTTGCAGCAAGTCTTAGAACATATTCCATCCGGGCAAAAGCCCATAAAGAATCACGTTTTGTTACCGCCTGTTAGCGGATGTTACCGTTTGTTAATGGCACCAACTCGGTTAAGGTCCTCTGAATCTGTCGCCACAAATTCATCCCCTCGTATCGGAGCCCCAATCCAATGGCAAAATTCATTATGTTTGATCTCGACGGAACCCTGATTGACGGGGTCGATGATCTTTTGGTTGCAATGAATGGACTGCTTGATGCCCACGGGCTTGATGCACTTGGCCGTCACGATCTTGAAGCGATGCTTGGTGATGGCACATGGATGCTGACCAAGCGCGCCTTTGCCGCACGTGGTCAAACGCCGGATGACGCGACACTTGATGAACTCAATATCGACTTCAACAACCGCTATGTTGAAACCGATTACGCCTATACCCGTCTATACGAAAATGCCGAAACCGTGCTGCGCCAACTCAAAGCAGATGGCTGGACCATCGCGCTGGCATCCAACAAGCCCGAAGGCCCGTGCAAAGCGATCCTGGCCAAACTTGGCGTCGCCGATCTGTTTGCGGTCATCGCCGGTGGCAATTCATTTGAAGTCAAAAAGCCCGACGGACGCTTTCTTGAATTTGTTCTGGGCAAACTCGGTTTTGACCGCTCCGCCGATACCGCCATCATGGTCGGCGACCATGCCAATGATGTGAATGCGGCCGGCGCGGCTGATATCCATGCCATCGCCGTTGCCTTCGAAGTCGATGCTACCCGTGCGAATTCACTGGGTGCCGATGCGGTGGTTACGGCTTATGAAAACCTGCCCTACGCCATCAAATCCATCACCGGGCTTTGAGTTGCCTGAAACACCCAAGCATCAAGCTTCTTGGAGCATCCCCCATGCATTCATTCCAGCGCGTCGGGCATTTCTGTCTGCTGGTCTGTGCGGTCTTGGCTTTTTCCCCGGCCGCACTTGCACAGCAGCCTGATCAGGGACACGCGGACACGGACGGACTTGTGCTGGATTGGGCATCCAGTCGCCAGGGGCAAGTTCCGGATCAAACCGTCGCGGTTGCACACACCCCGTACCAATGGGAACTTCGCACCAGTCAGGGCACGCAAACCCTGTTCATTCGCGACCGGAATACTGGCGATGAAATTGCCGAAGAACTTGGTTGTTTCATGTGCGAAGGCGACGATGACAATTGCATTCAGGACGGCATCTTTGTCCTGACGCAACCCGGTATCAAAGACACAGCCGCCTTCCTGCTGGTTTGTCATCAAGGCGCACATTCACAACGCGCCCGACTGATTGCCCCGGCACAGCAATCCCCCCCCGTCATTGATGTGACCGGTGCCTATTTCGTGGATTGGGAACTTGTCGACGGCACGCTCTTGATCACCCATGACGGTGACGCGCCCAACAGCGTCATCTGGCCACAGCCTTGAAAGAACCACACCCAGGCCACTACCACCCTGAGTGGAATAAAGAGCAGATTTGAGACGAAGAGCGAGAATACCGGTTGCTGCGTCCCAACAAAGCAAATTATAACTTGCAGCATCAAACCTTCTTGAACATGCCATCAAGTGAAGATTCATAATTTGATATGAGTGATATGCAAAATTTTGATTACACTGGCAAAGATAACCTCGACATCATGTCTTTTGCTAATAATTACAACAACTTTCTGACTGAACTCGTTGAGTCTCATGCTCCCAAGACCGGGACTCTTCTTGATTTTGGCGCAGGCACTGGCTTTTTTGCTAATCGTGTTGCAGGAACAGGCCGAAAGTTAGTTTGCGTGGAGCCAGATACTCTGCAAGCCGATGAAATCCGTACAAAGGGATTCAATGCATTTGCCCGCAGCGAAGACTTGGCAGATCAGAGCGTTGATTTTTCCTATAGCCTCAATGTGTTAGAACATATTGAAGATGATAGTGCGGCTATGCGTGAGATTTTCCGTGTACTCAAACCCGGGAGCTTTTGCGTAATCTATGTTCCTGCCATGCCTTGCCTATACTCGTCTATGGACGAAAAAGTTCAGCATTTTCGGCGTTACACACGTAAAGAACTTAGCGGAAAGCTCTCCAATGCGGGATTCGACGTCATGAATTGCAGATATGCAGACATTCTTGGTGTACCTGCCACCCTGGCATACAAAGTATTCGGCAGCAAATCGGGTGACGTCTCACTAAAAGGTCTCATTGCATATGACCGTGTTGCTTTCCCAGTTAGCAAGGCTCTCGATACAATAACTCATCGCATTGCCGGTAAAAACGTTCTCGCCGTTGCCAGGAAGCCAATGTGATCAAACTTGGCGATTAAAAAATCGACAAGCCAGATACCAACCCAAACCAGCGCAAGGCTGTATGGGACGATAATTGGGAGGTTATAGCGGTACAGACTTACCGATAGTGCCGCGTTAACCGCTGCCATAAAGAACACCGGCAGAAAAATAAACATCCCGCGGCGCCAAAAGTCTCCTTTTGCGAACAACATAACCGCAGCAACACATGGTACCGCCAACATCGCAACGACATGACCAACAAATATACCACGCCACAAAAGTAACAGCGTCACAGCAATGAATTTAATTGGCATTGCAAACACATATTCGGAAAGCAGATAAGCTCCTGCTTCCAGTATCGTCCGCCCCTCGTTGGCCAAGCGATCAAGGACATCACGGCCGTATTCATAGTAGCTACCCTCGTTCCATCCGAGCGCCACTAGAGCCTCAGCCCCAAACAGCCGCTGAGCGCCGGACAGGGGCAGATAATATATCCAACCTATTCCCCATTCCCTCCAACTCATCAAATTGAATGCAAGCCGGTGGGATAAGGATGACACCAGATAGCTTCCCTGGCTCATTGCAAATGTATCGAGCACAAAGACACTTCGCAAAACCATCGGCAACAAAACGCTTGTGAATGCCAGTAGAAACACCGTAGTTGCTTTGGCAGCAACACGCCCGTTTTGCTTGTACAGAAAGACAGAAATAACCGGAAAAACCGCCAAACCCACCGGTAACAAAAGCCATACAGGCTTTACAAGCACCAGAAGCCCGCAGCATACACCAGTCATTGCCCATCTGAAGAATTTCGCCGGGTTGTCATAGGCATAAGCTCATGCTGCCATAAACAAGCCTCCAAGCATCAAATAACCCGGCTCGCTCAATGGCGAAGAGACATACAAATACGTGTCGTTAAATGCCAATGATGCGACAAGGCAGAGCCAAGCTGCTATAATATTCTGGCTAAAGAAAATCCAACCAACAAATAATACACACAAATGAAAGATCACGGTTTCTGTGAAACAAATGGCCTTGAGAGACCAAAGCTCCTTTCCACAAACCTCATCAACAGCGCCAATTGCAATACAAACGAGGTCACGATAGGTCTCGTCATTCAAGAAAGCAGCAAGGGCAATCTCGAATGCTGTAAAGACACCGCCTGCATAAAAACCGGGTGTTGGCACATGATCTACCCGATATCGTTCTGGCGAAAGAACCCCGTGCTGATAAACGTTCAAACCAGCTGATGCATAACGCGGTAAATCCGGTTGAACATTGGCCCCTGAGCCTAAAATCCTGCCTCCGACGATCAACAGCAGACACCCGAGAAGCAACATATTTGCCGCAAGCTTAAACATAGCACTGTGACTGTTTCGCTAATCTAAAAACCTTTGAATTACTTCTATAGCGTCAGGGAAACCTGCTGTCTGCGAAAACCGTCCTGTCCTAAAAGTAAACCGGTCAGCAAATAAACTGCTAACCGGTTCAGTGTGCGCCGGGTCTAATTCACCCAGGCCCTCAACGAGAGCACTTCAACTAATCGGCACCAAGTTTCAATCAGTGACTATCTTTGGGGATTTCCTTGCCACGATGACCGACAAGGAAGTCGAAGTCGGCACCGCGGTCGGCACCGATGACCGACTTGTAATACAGTGATGCATAGCCGCTTTGGGGAACCGGAATGGTGTTTTTCCATTCCTTAAGGCGCTTGGCCAGTTCCTCGTCACTGATATCAAGATGCAGACGACGGTTGGGCACATCCAGTTCGATCATGTCGCCGTTTTGCACAACGGCAAGCGGCCCGCCTGCTGCGGCCTCGGGCGAGGTATGTAGGACCACCGTGCCATAGGCCGTGCCGCTCATGCGCGCATCAGAGATACGCACCATATCGGTAATGCCCTTGCGCAGCACTTTGGGCGGAAGGCCCATATTGCCGACTTCGGCCATGCCCGGATACCCTTTGGGACCGCAATTTTTCAGAACCATGACGCAGGTTTCATCGATATCAAGGTTCTCGTCATAGATCTTGGCCTTGTAATCATCGATGTCTTCAAACACCACCGCACGGCCACGATGGGTCAGAAGCGCCGGCGTTGCCGCAGACGGTTTAAGCACTGCCCCATTCGGGGCAAGGTTGCCCTTGACCACGGCAATACCACCGCTTTCGGTCAGTGCCTTGTCAAACGGGCGGATCACATCATCGTTCCAGTTACGGACATCCTTGACCTGATCCCACATGGTTTCGCCCGACACCGTCAGGGCATCATTGTGAAGCATCCCCGCCTCGCCCAAGGCCTTTATCACGACGGGCAAACCACCGGCATAGAAGAATTCCTCCATCAGGTATTTGCCCGATGGCTGAAGGTTCACAATGGTTGGGATATCACGGCCAAGGCGATCCCAGTCATCAAGGGTAAGGTCAATGCCGACACGTCCGGCAATGGCGAGCAAATGGATCACCGCATTGGTTGATCCGCCAATCGCGCCATTGACACGAATGGCGTTTTCAAACGCTTCCTTGGTCATGACGTCGGACGGTTTAAGATCATCCTTGACCATCTGAACAATGCGACGTCCGGTGATATGCGCCATCACGCGGCGGCGGCTGTCGACAGCCGGAATGGCCGCATTCCCCGAAAGCGCCATGCCAAGGGCCTCGGCCATGCTGGCCATGGTCGATGCGGTGCCCATGGTGTTGCACGATCCTGGCGAACGCGACATGGCGATTTCAGCTTCAAGGAAGTCTTCGGTGCTGATCTTGCCGGCCTTGCGGTCCTCGGACAGCTGCCAAAGCGACGTCCCCGAACCGATATCCTGACCGCGCCATTTGCCATTCAGCATCGGCCCACCGGTCACAACAATCGCCGGGATATCAACACTGGCCGCCCCCATCAGAAGCGACGGCGTCGTCTTGTCACAGCCAACCATCAGAACCACACCGTCAAGTGGCGTACCACGCAGGGCTTCCTCGACATCCATGGCCGCAAGGTTACGGAACATCATTGCCGTCGGACGCAGCGTGCTTTCACCGGCCGAGAAAACCGGGAATTCAAGCGGCAAGCCGCCTGCTTCGTAAATGCCATGTTTGACCCTTTCGGCAAGATCGCGCAGATGGGCATTGCACGGGGTCAATTGCGACCAGGTATTGCAAATCCCGATGACCGGGCGACCATCAAACAGGTCCGAGGGCAGACCCTGGTTCTTCATCCAGCTGCGGTGATAGATATTGTCCTTGCTGGTTCCGCCGAACCAACCTTCTTGTGACCGCAAAACGCGCGGCCATGGTGCCGGTTTGAACTTCGTCATGCCCGAATTCCTTTTTGACTTATTATCGAGACGGGTCCGAAAACATGCGGCCGGGAAAACCGCATCGGGGACAAAGAACGACACATTCTGGCAACCAGCCGGCCTTGCTGGCAGATATGATCCAGAAATATGCCGTTCCGCGTCATCGTATTGTTAGGCCTTGTTCTTGTTGTAGACATCAAAGATCACAGCAGCGAGAAGCACCAGACCCTTGATCACCTGTTGCCAGTCGATACCGACACCGATGATCGACATGCCGTTATTCATGACACCCATGATCAGTGCACCAACCACAGCCCCGATCACCTTGCCAACACCGCCCGACATTGACGCGCCACCAATAAAGACCGCGGCAATAACATCAAGCTCGAATGCAAGACCGGCTTTCGGTGTTGCCGTATTCAGGCGCGCGGCAAAGACCAGCCCGGCAAGGGCGGCCAGCATGCCCATATTGGCAAAGGTAAAGAAGGTCAGGCGTTTGGTATTGATACCCGAAAGCTTTGCCGCCTTTTCATTGCCACCCAGCGCATAGATGCGACGCCCCAGGGTCGTTGAATTGGTGATAAAGGTGAAAATCGCGATCAGAAGCGCCATGATGATCAGAATGTTGGGCAAACCGCGATAGGTCGACAGCAGATATGTAACAAACAGGATGGCCAAACCCGCAACCGCATGTTTGACAACAAAGAATGCCATGGGTTCATCCACCGCAGCAAACTTTGCCTGTTTGGCGCGTGCACGCAGACCAAGGATCGGCAACAACGCCGCCAGCACCACACCGATGGTCATCGAAAAGACGTTAAAGCGGCCTTCGATAAACCCGTCAAAAATATCGGGCAGGAAGCCCGAAGACATTGCCTGGAATTCGGACGGGAACGGACCGACCGAGGCCCCGCCAAGCAGGGCCAGTGTCAGGCCCTTGAATACCAGCATCCCGGCAAGCGTAACGATAAAGGACGGGATGCGCCAATAGGCCACCCAATAGCCTTGGGCGGCACCAATGATCGCCCCAACCACCAGGCAGGCCGGAATGACAAAGGCCGTCGGCAGGTCCCAGTTCACAATCATTACCGCGGCAAGTGCGCCGACAAAGCCGACAACCGAGCCGACCGAAAGGTCAATATGCCCGCCGACAATCACCAGCAACATGCCAACAGCCATGATGATGATATAGCTGTTTTGCAGGAACAGGTTGGTCAGGTTGACCGGTTTGAGCATGATGCCGTCGGTCAGAACCTGGAAGAAGGCAAGAATGGCAACCAGCGCAACAACCATTCCATATTCGCGAATATGGGTGCGCAAATAGTAGCCGATTGATTTGTTATCCGTATCCGTCATTGTCCGTTCCTCACGCTTTCAGGATCATGCGCATGATTGCTTCCTGGCTTGCATCCTTTGCTGCAAGCTGCCCTTTGATCTCACCTTCGTTCATCACATAGATGCGATCGCACATGCCCAGAAGCTCCGGCATTTCCGACGAGATCATGATGACCCCCTTACCGTCGGCTGCCAGCTGGTTGATAATCGTATAAATTTCGTATTTCGCACCGACATCGATGCCGCGCGTCGGTTCGTCCAGAATCAGGACTTCGGGGGCGGCAAACAGCCATTTTGACAAAACGACCTTCTGCTGGTTCCCGCCTGAAAGATTGACGACCTTCTGACCGACATTCGGCGTGCGAATATTGATTTTCTTGCGGTAATCCTCGGCAACGGATCGTTCGGCCCCGTCATTGAGCACCCCCCGTTCCGACACCCCGCCCAGATTGGCCAATGTGATGTTGGTTGTGATGCTTTCATCAAGGATAAGACCCATTTCCTTGCGGTCTTCGGTCACATAAGCAAGCCCCGATGCAATCGCCTTTTCAACGGTCGATACATCAACAGGTTTGCCCTTGATCAGAACGTCACCCGAAATATCGGTGCCATAGGATTTGCCAAAGATGCTCATGGCAAGTTCGGTGCGCCCTGCCCCCATCAGTCCGGCAATCCCGACAACCTCGCCTGCGGCAACGTCAATACTGACATTATCGACGACCTTGCGTTCGGGATGCAGCGGATGGGTTGCCGACCAGTTGCGGACCTCCATCAGTTTTTCCGTGCTGATATTTGGCGTCCGTTCGGGATAGCGGTGCGCCATATCACGGCCGACCATGTCCTTGACAATATCGTCTTCGGTAATGGTGCCGGCCCGCGCATCAAGGGTTGAAATCGATTTGCCATCGCGAATGATCGTGATGCGGTCGGCAACGCGATTGATCTCATTCAGCTTGTGCGAAATCAGGATCGATGTGATGCCCTGTGCCTTGAATTCCAGCAACAGATCCAGAAGCTTCTGGCTGTCATTTTCCTGCAAGCTGGCGGTCGGCTCGTCAAGGATCAGAAGCTTGACCTTCTTGGACAGCGCCTTGGCAATTTCAACCAGCTGCTGTTTGCCAACACCGATATTTGTCACCAGCGTTGCCGGATTTTCCTTAAGCCCGACCTTGGCAAGAAGTTCGCCCGTGCGCGCAAAGGTCGCAGGCCAGTTGACCACGCCATTTTCGGCAATTTCATTGCCCAGAAAGATGTTTTCGGCAATCGACAGCAACGGCACAAGTGCCAGTTCCTGGTGAATGATGATGATGCCGCGTTCTTCGCTGTCGCGGATATCCTTGAATGCCTGAACGCCGCCATCATAAAGAATATCGCCTTCATAGGTCCCATGCGGATAAACCCCGCTCAGAACCTTCATCAGGGTCGATTTACCCGCGCCGTTTTCGCCGCAAAGCGCGTGGATTTCACCACGTTCAACCTTGATGCTGACATCATCCAGCGCCTTCACACCCGGAAAGGTCTTGGTGATGTTCTTCATTTCCAGGATGGTATCCATCCGGTCCTCCCACTACTGTCACGGGACTGACAGCACCTTTATCTACTTGGTCTTTGTTGTCCTGGATTTCAGGAAAAATCCCGGGCCCCTTCAAAGGCCAGCCTTATGGGCAATCGTTCATTGAAACCGGCCGCCCGGCCACCTTGCGAAGACAGTCTTTCAGACGATGGAACCCGGCGGGATGCCATCGGCACCACACCGGGTTCGACCGAGATTTGCAGACTTATTTTACTTCGTCTTCGGTGTAATAGCCCGAACCAACCAGGATTTCTTTCCAGTTGGATTTGTCGACCATCACCGGCTCAAGCAGATAGGAAGGAACAACCTTGACACCGTTGTCATAGGTTTTGGTGTCATTGATGGTCGGCTCACGACCGGCAAGAACATCATCAACCATCGAAACGGTCACACGTGCAAGTTCGCGGGTATCCTTGAAAATGGTGGAATACTGTTCGCCTGCCAGGATCGATTTGACCGACGGCAGTTCGGCATCCTGACCGGAAACGACCGGCATTTTCATATCGCCCGAACCGTAACCGACACCTTTGAGCGACGACAGAATACCGATCGACAGACCGTCATAGGGCGACAGAACGCCATCAATCTGTTCATCGGTGTAATAAGCCGACAGAAGGTTATCCATGCGGGCCTGTGCAACCGCACCGTCCCAGCGCAGGGTGCCGACCTTGTCCATGCCCATCTGGCCGGATTTGATCACGATATCGCCGCTGTCGATCAGCGGCTGAAGAACCGACATCGCACCGTTATAGAAGAAGTAGGCATTGTTATCATCGGGCGATCCGCCGAACAGTTCGACATTATAGGGCGGCTCACCCGCAGCGGCCAGACCATCGACCAGCGAGGTTGCCTGCTGAACGCCGACCTTGAAGTTGTCAAACGTGGAATAGTAATCGACATTCGCACTTTCGCGGATCAGACGGTCATAGGCAAAGACCTTGATCCCTGCTGCTTTGGCATTTTCCAGCGCATTCGAAAGAGTGGTCCCGTCGATCGCCGCAATCACCAGAACATCAACGCCTTTGACGATCATGTTTTCGATCTGGGAAAGCTGGTTCGGAATGTCGTCTTCGGCATATTGAAGGTCGGTTTTATAGCCAGCGGCTTCAAACTGTTCGACCATGGAATTGCCATCAGAAATCCAGCGTGCCGAAGATTTGGTCGGCATTGCGATCCCGACATAGCCTTTGTCAGCAGCATGTGCATAGCCGCCGGAAATCATCGGGCTCATCATTGCGGCCGCGCCAAAGGCGACCCCTGCCATTACGGCACTGAGACGTTTCATTGCTATCCTCCCTACAAGACACAGCATATCAGCTATTTTTTTGTGCCCGACTTTCCCAGGCAGATTTCGCCCGAATATGTCGTGTCTTTGTTTTCAATTGATAATGCATCCCATTTCCCAAAGGACACGGCGACATTATTCAGACCCTCAACATAACAATCAAATAAGTAATTTCGAAACTTGCATATCAAAATTGATATACTAAAATCCCGGCACAGAGGGGGCGCATCATGACCGAGTTTCGCAATAATCAGCCGCTAAGTTCTGCCAAATCCCTGCTTTTCAGGTCCGGGAACCTGTTTCAGCGCGGCCTGAAACTCAGCCACCTGCGCATGATCGTCGCGATGGAGGAAACCGGACAAATCAGTCTGGCGGCCGACATGCTCAAAACATCCCAGCCCGCGGCATCACGGCTGTTGTCGGAAATGGAAACCATCCTTGAAGCCCGGCTGTGCGTGCGCAGCCCGCGCGGCATTGAAATGACCAATGCGGGGCGTGCACTTGCGCGGCGTGCGCGCAGCATGCTGATTGAAATCCGCGAAGCCGAACGTGAAATCGAAGACATCAAACATGGCGGCGGCACCGTTTTTGTCGGGGCGGTGACGGCCGCGGCTGTCGATCTGGTTGTGCCCGCCATTCGCAGTGTCCAGTCGGTCAATTCCCTGTTGGAAGCCCATGTCAGCGTTGGTCCGTCAAATTTGCTGATCAAGGATCTTCTGGCCGGCGATCATGATTTTGTCATCGGGCGTGTCCCCGAAGATATGGACCCGCGCCAGTTCAATATCCGCGAAATCCGAAGCGAGAAGATCCGCCTGATGGTGCGGACCGGTCATCCGTTACTGGATGCAACAACCCCGATCACATTGGCCCGGCTTGCCAAATTTGAATGGATATTGCCCCCGCCGGGCAACCTGATGCGTCGCACGATCGAGGATGTGTTTATTTCGCGCCATCTGCCACTGCCTCATTCAAGTCTGAACTCGGCATCATTGCTGGTGACGCTTGCGACCCTTGCCGATACGGATGCCATTGCACCGATGGCCGAAGAAGTCACAAGCCTGCTTTCAAGCGGCGGCCTGATTACCGAATTGCCATTTGACGGCATGATCGAAATCAAACCCTATAGCCTGATCACGGCACGCGGCCACCGGTTATCCCCGTCGGCCCAGCTTGTTTCCGATCATGTGCTGGCCCGGATCGAAAAACCGAACAGCTAAACCAATATTGTCACCCGCCCCAATCAGCGCGATATATCAACACAGTGATTGTGGTTAATGGCTGTGCGGATGTGTCAAAGTCGCGTAAACTCCTGTCACACAACAAGATACGTTCTGATCGAGAAGCATAGATGCTGCGCATTACACGAAATCCCGGGGCCCTGATCGCAATCTGCGCTGCACTTGCGGCATCGCCGGTTCTGGCATCAGGCAATGAGGAGCCGCAATCAGACGGTCCGGCCTTTGCCCTGATGGATTTGCGCGGCACAACGGCATGGGCGATCAGCACCTATCAGTGGCTTGAGCCGAGCGAGGATGCACTTGATGCCGTGATCGGTTCGGTGGGCAAAGGCCCAATGCGGCTTGATCTCGTCATGGACAATATTGTCCCGTCCTATTGTGAAATGCGCCCCGATCCGCAAATCTGCGACGGGCCGGGAAATCCGGTTTCCTGGCTTGAAGATGTTCCGCAAACCATCTGCATGGAAATTCCGTCACCGGTTCGCGCCCGTCACCGGGGGATACTGGCAAACGCCAGCCAGCTCTGTCTTGAACCGACCAGCAACCTTGCCTTTCCCAAGGACTGGCCGGAAGGCTCATCCTGGTCACAAATCCATCTGCATCAAACCGTGACCCCGACAAAAGTCACCGTCGATCAGGATACGGCAACAATCGAACTTGTGGTTTCTGATGCGATTGCCACCCGTCTGGCGACCCTGTCCGAACAGGGATACGGCCCGGTTCAGATCGGCTGGGATCAGGCAACATTGCGCAAGACCCTTGGTCCGCAACTTGATCAGTTCATTGCCGGTGACGATGAAAATTGCACCTTCCTTCAGCGCAATCTTGATCCGTCGGGGCTTGGCTATCTGGTGCTTGATGGCAAGCTTGCGCGTGTTTCGCTTTATGCGGATGAATATGATGTGGCCACCAGTCTGGTGCGCACGTCCCAGGGCGTTTCACTGGGATCGACCCGCGAAGACGTTCATGCCGCCTTTGGCAATGCCGAACTGGTCGAGGAAGAACACGAATATCTGGGTGCGGATGCGCGCTATATCACCTGGTGGTCCGATGCTGCAAAATCACGGGGCATCCGGTTTGAATTCAACGAAGACGGGGTTGTAACCGCAATCCATGCCGGGAACGAGGCCATCACCCTGGTCGAAGGCTGCTCCTGACTTTTTCAAAGGCGGCCCTGGCCGACTGCCCACAGCCCCCTCATTGTTTCCCCCACCCCTAATTCATTGAAAGATCGACGCTTTTCCTTTGGCGTTGACAAGCATCCCCAACGCCTTCAAAAGCGCATTCCGCACGGCTCCTGTGCGGATCAAAAACCAACAACAATATTGCCATCACCTCGCCGCAAAGCATGACCAAAAGGCCTGCTCGCGGAGACAAACACGAATGCAAACGCCGATAACGTCCAACCTTGTTGTCATTACCGGGGGCCCCGGTTCTGGCAAGTCCACCCTGATCGAATATCTTCATGCACAGGGTTATGATATCTGCCCTGATGTGGCGCGCCCGCTGATTGCCGAACAGCGCGAACGCGGCGGCAATGCCGTGCCCGGTGAAGATGATGATGCCTTTGCCGGATTGATGACCCGGCGGGCCATTCGCGCCTGGCAGAACGGTATGGAATGCCACCCGCGCACCGTTTTCTGTGACGGCGCACTTCCCGATATTCTGGCCCATCGCCGGCTGGCAAAACTGCCCGATGATGCCGCCCTGATGCGGACGATCAAGATGTATCGCTATCGGCGTTGTGTCTTTGTCCTGCCGCCATGGTCGGAAATTTATCATACCGATGAAATCCGGACACAGGACTTCGCCAGAAGCGTCAAAACATATGTCCGCCTGTGCCAGGCCTATATCGAATGCGGTCATGAACTGATCGAAATTCGTAAAGGCCCGGTTCAACAGCGCGCCGCCCAAATTCTGTCCCGACTGAAACTCTAAGCGATATCTGATGACCAAATCCCGCCTTCGCCCTGCCCTGAAGATCAACCACATCCCTGCGATCACCGGCATGATCGCAATGATCGCAACCACCCTGCTCGCCCCAATGGCACAGGCTGCGTGCTATGACTGGCCTTTGCGGGAATATCGCGGTGAATTTGCCTATGACGGTGACACCATCTATGTCGCCATTCCGGGTCTTCCGGGCGAAATTGCCAATATGTCGGTGCGCGTGCGCGGGGTTGATACGCCCGAAATTCGCGGCAAATGCGAAAGTGAAAAACAACTGGCCCAGCAGGCCCGCGATTATGCGCGCAAGCGCCTGAAAACCGCCAAGGCCGTTGAATTCTGCGAACCGGAATGGGGACGCTATGGCGGGCGCGTGGTGGCATCGGTCCGCATTGATGGCAGCCCGCTTGATCTTGAACTGATCGATAACGGATTTGCCCGCCCCTATGACGGCAAAACCAAACGCCAGCCATGGTGTCAGAGCTAAGTTCAATTTGGCCTGTCAGACCGTCACATTGGTGTGAAGCCACTGGACAATCGCGATAATCCGACCATCTTTGGGGACAACAAATCAAACTTCCCGACGACCAAAGATGTGAAGTGACCGAATATGAGCAAATATCACAAAGACCCGGATGCGATTGCCGATCTGTCCCCGGAACAATATCACGTGACACAGGAAAACGGCACCGAACCGCCGTTTCGCAATGATTTCTGGGATCACAAGGAAGACGGGCTTTATGTCGATATCGTATCGGGCGAACCGCTTTTCACATCGCGCGACAAGTTCGATAGCGGCTGTGGCTGGCCCAGTTTTGTGAAACCGGTCGAAAGCGACCATATCGTCGCGCGCGAAGACAACACCCACGGCATGCGCCGCATCGAAGTCCGGTCAAAACATGGCGACAGCCATCTGGGTCATGTCTTCCCCGATGGGCCACGTGATCGTGGTGGATTGCGATATTGCATCAATTCGGCGTCGCTTCGCTTTATCGCAATCGACGATCTTGAGGCCGAAGGATATGGCGATTACCGCCATCTGTTCGAATGATCAGACAAAAAAGACCGGCAACTGGCCGGTCTTTTTTATTGGTATGACAAATAGCCCGCCCGGTTAAAAATCACCCGGCGCGCATTGCAAACAGGTCAGGCCCATATCGCGCCATTTATCAACCACGCGCCTGCGATCATCAACCACCAGCCACGGATTGAACCCATCGGCAATGATTTGGGCCAGAAGATCTTCCTTGACCTCCTCATCACTGCGGTGATCGGCATCGATGGGACGCAGATACATGCCGTCAAACGGGATATTATGGGCACGAAGCCAGGCTTCGGACCGATGTTGCCAACCTGCCGGGCGGCCAGAACAGATCACGATCGCATGCCCGGAAGCATGAAGAATGCGCAACAGCCGTTCGATATTTTCAATCGGTTTGGCATGGTCCATCGCATCAAAAAACGCATCCCACTGTTTTTCCACACCATGAACCAGATGCCCCAATTCATCGGCATCGAAATGCGCTAGTGTTCCATCCATGTCAAACACCACCGCATCGCGCAGATCGGCTGAATTCGGGCGGGTTTGGTGCGCATCGGCCTGTGCCATATTCACGCGGAGATCTCCTTGATCAGGGTTTCGGTCAGATTTTCATATTCCCATCCGGACTTGACCGAACGGAACAGGATCGGGGTGGCATTGGGCACACGCGGCCCGTCGGCCTCAAACCCGGTCATGTAAAGGATGCAGCGCGCCACCCCGGAATGGGCAACAATCACCGTTAGGTCATCGCTGACTTCTGCCAGTGCCTGTTGCATGGCAAATGAAACGCGCTGACACATGGCATCAAATCCTTCGCCATTGGGCGGGGTGTCAAAGCGCGGGCACAGTTCGGCAATCGGGCGACCTTCAAGATCGCCCCAATGACGTTCGCGCAAACCGTCAAGCACCCTGGCCTCGTAATCAGGCAGAACAAGGTTGGCGGTTGTGCGTGCGCGGTCTTGCGGGCTGACATAAACCGCGCGCCAGCTTGCCTGTGCCATCAATGGTGCAATGGCAAGGGCCTGTTCGCGGCCGGTTTCATTTAATGGCGGCTCGTTCGATCCGGCAATGATCCCTGCGCGGTTGGCATCGGTTTCTCCGTGCCGGATGAACACAAACGGCAATTTCGGAAAATCGAACTTTTCAGCAGCATAAATCATGGTCAGGCATCACCCGTTTGAACGTCGAAATGGATCGCAACCCATTACAAATAAAACCGATCAGCAAGCTGTAGCCGCCCGTCGAACCCGTCGACAAGACCAAAATCCTCGGGACAGCTGGTAAAAAGCGGCACGACCTGCATGGCGTGGCACTGATTGGCAAGCTCGATCACGTGCCCGGCCAATGGATGCACGTTCCAGCGCCGGAAATGCGCATGGCCTTTTTCAACCATCTTGCGGGCCTCGATCGGCATGAACCCGGTAAAGATCACATGCGCACTTGATCCCAGCCGTCCGGCATCACGCCATTTGTCAATCAGTTCACGCGCCTTGCCAAATGTCGCGCACGGCGCGTGACATAGCAGCAATCTGGCATCCGGATTGAAATGCTTTGCCTTGTCCTTAAGACCGCGCAAACGGCGGATCGCATCGCCATTCACATAATCCGAACCATGGGTATCAAGCACCTGCTTGACCTGCCCGTAACACCGATCATCCATCGACCAGTCGGTCAGACCGTGGTTTTCAAACAGCAAGGCCATTTCGGCGGCCCGGCCGCTGGGCGGCACGGGAAACAGGATCTGCCCGTCAAGCTTGGTCATGGTGGTCAGAAGACTGTCGATACGGACCTGCTGGGTCAGTTGTTCCATGCCATAGGATGCATCAAGCATCACCGTCGCCGCATCGGGCGGCGTGTCATACAGGAAATAATCGGACTCATGGCAGAAATCGCCGGAATACAGCACCCCGCCACCCAGTTCAAAATGCAGCCACACCCCGCCAAAGGAATGGCCGGTGCGCCCGGTGGTGACGGTAACCCCATCAACCTGGATTTCCCCGCATGGCGGCAATGGAATGACTTTCGCACCCTTTGGCAGGGAACGCGCGGTGACTTCGGTGCAATAGATCGGTAATCCCGCCGCGACAATTTCCTCGGCCGCACCGATATGATCGATATGGTCATGGGTGATGAAAACGGCGTTAACTTTATTAAGCCAGGCCGGATCAAATCCCTGATCACTTTCGGGACCAACCCCGCAATCAAGCATCCAGCGCCGGTTAAAGAATTCCAGTCGCAAAGAGGCAGGGCCCTTTTCACCAAGACCCGAAAGAACACGCATCCGGGCTGACATCAGGCGACCTCACCGGCAAGGCGGTCAAAGACCCAGCCATCGGCAACCTTGAGCCCGACCGGCTCCCCGACCCGCGCCCGACGATTGGCATAGACCGGCAGGGTATGCTCATCATCAATGCGCACCGAAAGCCGGAACCGCCCGCCCAGATAAACGCAATCCTCGACCTTGCCGCGCAAGGGTGCCTCATCTTCGACCCAGACATCTTCGGGACGCAGGCAAAGGCCCGCCTGCCCGTTGATATGCTCGCTACCGGCCAGTTTCGGGCATACGCGTGCGGCAATGCGGGTATCGCCAAGCTTCACCGAACATGTGCCACCATTTTCGACCTCAACCCCGGTGATCGGCAAAACCGACCCCGCCCCGACGAAGCCCGCGACCATGCGATCGGCCGGTTCGCGATACAGGGTTTCGGGGGCCGCCATCTGGCGAATATGGCCCATGTCCATCACCGCGATCCGGTCGGCCATTGCCATGGCTTCGGCCTGATCATGGGTGACGTAAATCATCGTTGCCCCGGTACGGCGATGGAAATCAAGAAACGCCTGCTGCATGGTTTCGCGCAAATGAACATCAAGGTTCGCAAGCGGCTCATCCAGCAACACCGCACGCGGTTCCATCACCAGACAACGTGCCAGTGCCACACGTTGGCGCTGCCCGCCGGAAAGTTCGGCCGGGCTGCGATCCGCAAACGGGCCAAGGGCCACGATATCAAGTGCCTCAGAGATGCGGCGATCGCGATCTGCGCGGTTCATGCCGCGCACTTCAAGCGGATAGCCGACATTGCGCGCAACCGACATATGCGGCCACAGGGCATAGGATTGAAACACGATACCAAGATTGCGGTCCTCGGGACTGACCATCACGCCCTTGGCCGGATCGGCAACCACCTGCCCGCCGATTGATATTTGCCCCTCGCCCGGTTCTTCAAATCCGGCCAGCAGTCTAAGCAGCGTGGTCTTGCCGCAGCCCGACGGTCCCAGCAGGGCAACAAATTCCCCATCCGAAATATCAAGCGATACCTGATTAAGCGCACGGTAATCGCCAAAGCATTTGGTAATGCGCGAAAGATTTATGTCTGCCATGGCACAACTCCCTTGGGCAAACGACGCGATGCAAGCTGAAAACAGCTCATCAACGCGATCACAACCAGCACGACCAGTACCGCCACGGCGGATGCCAGAACGGTGTCGCCACTGTCATCAAGATTGAAAATCAAAACACCCAGCGTCTCGTTGCCCGCCGACCACAAAAGGGCCGAAACCGTCAGCTCGTTAAACGCAGTCAGGAAAACCAGCAAAGCCCCGGCTGCTGCGCTTGGTGCGGCCAAGGGCAACAACACATCGCGCAATCGACGGCCAAGCCCGGCACCGCAGGCTTGCGCTGCTTCTTCAAGGGCCGGGTCAAGCTGGGTGAAACTGTTCATCACCGGGCGCAACGCAATCACAAGAAAGCGCGCCAGATAGGCAATAAAAATAATGCCAAGCGTGCCATACAGGCTGATTTCGATCACCGGAACCTTGATGAACAGCAAGATGCACGCAATCGCCAGAACCACGCCGGGCAACGCATAGGGGACTTCGATCAGAAGATTGATCAGCTTGGTCAGTTTCGATGGTTTGCGCACCATCACATAGGCCAGTGGCAAGCATACCAGAACAAGCATCACCGCCGCGCCCGCCGACAACAGGAAACTGTTATGGAATGCGCGGATGGTTGACGGCTGCACAAACAGCACCTGGTTAAAGGCATCAAAGCTGAAATTGGTGAAATCAAGCTTCACGCCAAAGGCCGGCACCAGTGAGGTTGCAATCAACGCCATCAACGGCACCACCAGAATGGCAATCAGAACCGCCCAAAGGACGGTTTCAACCAACGAACGGCGCGCCCCCAGACGGATATCAAGCGGACGTCCGACCATCCCCATCAAACGGTAATCGCGGTTGGCAAGCAGCCGGTGGTGAATGGCGACACCGCAAATGGCAATCGCGCCAATCAGCATGGCAAGAACCGATACCTCGCCCAGAACCGACGGGCCGAACCCGGCCAGTTTCTGATAGATCAGGGTCGGCAATGTCGGGTAATTGGCCGGAATGCCCAGCATTGCCGGGATACCAAAATTGCCAAGTGCCGTGACAAAGGCCATCGCAGTTCCGGCAATCAACCCGGGGCTGGTCAATGGCAGGATGATCTGCCACCACAAACGCCCGCCGCGCGCACCGGCAAGCCGGGCGGCTTCAATCTGTTCACGCGGGATCATGCGCAGATTGGCGCGAAGGGTCAGAAACACGATCGATGCGTGCTGGATACCCAGCAAAAGCGCGATCCCCTCGGCGGAATAAAGCGGCTGTGGCGATCCCATGGGTGGTGCCATGCCAAAGGCATTTAAAAGCGCACTGCTTGGCCCGGTCAGTTGCACCCAGCTAAGGGCTGTGATCTGTGGGGGGATCATCATCGGGATCATGAAACAGAAAACCAGTGCGGCCTTGGCGCGCACATCGGTCAGTGCGACCAGAAAGGCAAATGCCCCCCCGATCACAAGCGAAATGATCGTTCCAAGCCCTGCGGTATAAAGGCTGTTGGCGGTTGCCTGCCATGTTGCGCCCGATCCCAGAACATCCCGGAAATAATCAAGCGACGGCACGCCACCGACAAACACCCCTTCAAACGCCAGGCGGACAATCGGCAGAATGGAAATCACGAATACCGGCAACAGCAACCAGTAAAGCAACCGGTCCGAAGACCGGTTGCCTGTGGATCTGGTCATGATGCCAGGCAGAGCGCCGCGAAGGCGACCTGTTGCCTGCATTACTCAGCCCCGAAGATATCAGCGAATTTCTTTTTGTTCGCTTCAGCCTGTTCAAGGGCGATGGCCGGGTTGAAGTCCATCAGTTTGATGTCCTTGCGCGCCGGGAAACCTTCCGGCAGGGCCATGTCGTTACGGGCCGGGATATAGCCCATATCAAGAACAAGTTTCTGACCGGCATCGGACAGAACGAAATCAACGAACTTGTGCGCGGCATCAACGTTCTTGGCGTCTTTCATGATCGCGACCGGCTCGGTCACATAGGTGACACCTTCTTTCGGGAAGACGAAATCAACCGGCGACCCTTTGGCTTTGCCACGGATGGCAAGGAAATCAACAACCACGCCGTACGGCTTTTCACCCGATGCAACCGCCTTGAAGACGCCACCGTTACCGCCCTGAGCGCGGGCTTCGTTGGCGGCCAGTGCCTGATAGTAATCCCAACCCAGATCCTTGTTCTCGGTCAGGGTCGAAAGATGGATCAGGGCCGCACCGGAATAAAGCGGGCTTGGCATGACAATCTGGTTTTTCGCCGATGCATCCGAAAGATCCTTCCACGAGCTCGGTGCCTTGGCTGCGGTATTGTAAACAATGCCCGTCGTGATCAGCTTGGTGGAGTAGTAATAGCCTTCGGCATCATAAAGCGCGCCTTCATAGGCCTTGGCTTCCGGCGATTTGTACGCTTGCAGCAGGCCTTCCTGCTTCATGCCTTCCAGCGTTACCGTATCGGCAATCAGAAGAACATCCGGGCGCGGGTCGCCTGCGGCGATCTCGGCGCGCAGTTTCGCCATCAGTTTGGTGGTACCGTCACGGACCCACTCAACTTCGATATCCGGGTTGGCAGCCATAAAGGCATCAACAGTGGTCTGGGCATCCTGGTTGGGCTGGCTGGTATAGACAACAAGCTTTTCCGCAGCCTGGCCAGCAACCGGCAGCATCATCGCCGCAGTCGCGACAGCAGCAAGAAGAACGTTACGCATGATCGGCATCCCCTAGTCGGAAAGAAGGTTTCGTTCGAAAACATTTCGATCCGGAAGCTATATGGATTTCGATAACAGTTGTGTGACAACACCAAGAATTAAATGTTTCAACAGGCAAACCGGGCTTTTCAGTTACAATCCGGCCTGTCTATACTCGGAACACAAACGAAACCATGCCTTTCGAACGAAAGAAATAAACGTGTCCGAGATCCCAGATCCTGTTCCGCTTGACCGTCGTCGTGACCGTATCGTCGCGCTTGTGAAATCCTGTGGCTTCATGGCGGTCGAAGAATTGGCGCGCCGGTTCAATGTATCGGTCCAGACCATCCGCACCGATTTGCGCGATCTGCAGGAACAGGGGCGCGTGTTTCGCCGTCACGGCCTTGCGGGCCCCGCACCTGATCCGGATAACTCGGCCTATGAAAAGCGCGAAGTCTGGAACCGATCGGGCAAGATGGCGATTGCCGCCAAGATCGCCGAACTGATCCCTGAGGGCTGCACGATTGCGATTGGCACCGGCACCACCGCCGAACTCGCCGCCCAGCATCTTTCATCGCATCGCAATTTGACCGTACTGACCAACAACCTGCATGTGGTGCTGACCTTGCAAAACGCCCCCAATGTCACGCTTCGGCTTGCCGGTGGTACGGTCCGCACCCGTGATCTTGATATCATCGGAGCCGATAGTGCTGACTTCTTTGGCGGGCTTCGCGCCGATTACGGAATTGTAAGCGTCGGCGGCATGACCGATGACGGCGATCTGCTTGATTTCAATATGGATGAAGTTCGCGCAAGGCGCGCACTTGTCAGCTGTTGCGACCACGCGATCCTGATGATCGACGAAAAAAAGGTCGGCCGCAAAGCGCTTTGCCGTGACGGCCACGCCAGCGATTTTCAAACGGTACTTCTCAACAGTGCACCCGGCAATGCCCTGCAACGCGCATTGGTCAAGGCGCGGTCTCAGATTGTCGTGGTCAACTGACGCCGAAACAAAACTGCTTTATTGGCACGCCATGGTTGCTTCCTCGCTCACCACCAGATCACCTTCGACATGAAGGGTATGGTTCGGGGCGACAGCGGCCCAGCTTTCGGTATCGGTATCAAGCGGTTCGGACACGACAATCACGTGATCGTCGCGTTTGCGCCAGTAAAGGGATGGCGGTTTGTCGTCGCTGGCGTGGCGGATGGCGCAGACGCTTTTGCCGTTCGACAGGCAAGCAGTGAAACGGAACGGGGCGGTTGCGCCGCGTATCTTCATTTCATTTTCGACGACTTCGATGGTACGGCGGATCGCGCGGTGCGGGTCTTCTTTCAGACCAAGTGTCAGCATCAGGCAAAAGATCAGCTCGCTATCGGTGGATCCCTGCCGGCCGGCATAGAATTCATCCTCGATCATGTTTTCAAGCGATCGGCGCACCAGCGGGTAATCGCCGATCTGACCGTTATGCATGAACAGATATTTGTCATGAGCAAAGGGATGGCAATTGGTGCGGCTGGTATGCGTGCCGGTCGAGGCCCGGACATGGGCGAAAAACAGCCCCGATTTGATGTGATGGGCAAGCGACCGCAGGTTCGGGTCATTCCAGGCCGGAAGAATTTCGCGATAAAGCCCCGGGGTCGGGCGTTCGTCATACCAGCCAATGCCAAACCCGTCGCCATTGGTCGGCGTTTTGGCCTGTTCAGCATGAAGGCTTTGTTCGACAAGGGAATGGCGCGGCTCGAACACCAGCTTTTCAAGATAAACCGGATCACCAACATAGCTGAGCCAACGACACATAACCTGCCCCCAAAGCATGAATTCCAACAGCACGCATCTAAGCCGCATAATTACAGTACGGTCAATGTGATATTATCTATTGCCGGTTTGATTTTAAGGCATGGCTGCGCCCGAAAGGCTTGTTGGGAAAAAGAACAATAAAGCACTTGCCAAGGCCGGTGATTGTCCGTATTTTCCGCGCCACAAAATGAATCGTGCTGGTGTAGCTCAGCTGGTAGAGCGGCGCATTCGTAATGCGTAGGTCGTAGGTTCAAATCCTATCACCAGCACCATTTTGTAAAACCCAAGACCCGCCAAGGTACAGCTTGCTGCACTTTCGGCGGGTTTTGTGTTTTCCGGGCCTGAAAAAGCTTGCGACATTCGTGAATTTTCGCGGTCTTTTAAAGACGGGATTTGCGCCTCAAAGCCCCGTATCGCCCCATTGTACAGAGGCAATATTTTCACATTCCCGCCCTTTGAACGTCTGAATGCACGGAACCGTTTAAATCCTTGTGGTCAATTCGGCCGCCATTTCGGCCGCAAAATCCACCACAAGGGCAACACTGGGGAATGCATGCATGACAGACAGTGACGCGCCCAAACCAGATCCGGCCAAATCCGCATCAAGCCCATCTGATGGCAGCAGCAATCTGCACGAAGCAGGCCCCGCCGCGGCAGAAAGAGGCTTAAAGGAGCCCACCGAGGCATCGTTTGCGCCCCAGCCCGGCCCATTGAACGAGCCGCAGGCCGCACTCGATATCATGACCGCCCTTTGTCAGGAATTCGGCCTGATCGACAGCCCCCCGGTCAACAGTCCCGGCGAATCATCGCGACCAGCCAACCCGAAAAGTGGCCAAATCAGCGAGCCCGGTGAAACCGCCTTTGAAATCATCCAGCGTTTTCTGTTCGACGGGCCGGGCACGCCCCGTTCAGGCGCGCCAAAACCGAATTTCAACAGCGCCATACCCGATCCGACACACATCATCGCCCATGCCGCACAAAGCCCCCGGACGACCGGCAGAACAGGAAACAGCGAGGCCTCCGCAATGAGCAGCTCCTTCTTTGACAACACAACTTCTTCTGAAAGCACCTCGCAAGCGCAGTGGGGGGTCACCATCATCAATAAGGATGGGAGCAAAACCGATCTTCAGGGGGCCGTAATCGCCGATGACATGTTCAGAACTGCCATGCCCAGTCTGCACGGGAACGCCAGCAGCAATGCCGACACCCCGGACTGGACTATCACAATGGCACAGGGATACCCGATGTCATCGGGCCGCACGACCGCCCAGACAGCGATCGGTGCACGGTTGATTGCCGATGAAAGCCCCGAAAGCCTGAAAAGCTGGAAATTGCATGTCGGCCCGTCTGCCGATGCGCAATCCGAACTGTCGGTATCGGTGCCGACATCAGTACCTTCACAATTGCGCGCGCTTTTGTTTGACAGCTCCGCACAGGATGACACCCTGCCACAAACATCGGAAGTCCCGGTCTATAGCGGCGGCCCCTATGCCCTGCATCTCGAACAGGCCGTCGGTTCAATTCCCGCTGATGCCGCCCCCAACCTTGCGCTGATCCGACTGATCTTTGCCGACCGTGCGCCGATCCCGGTGCAGTTTGAATATACCGGAACCTTGCCAAGCCCGATTGTCGGGGGAAACATCCTGGCGGGGCCGAACTATACCATTCCGTTCTGGGTCCAGATCACCCCGCCCAGCGAAGGCGACAAGGGCGCAAGCCTTGTCACCCTTGTGCGTTATGACCAGGAAACAAGTTTCAATGTCACCGCACAGCTTCTGACCGATACGCGCAGCTGCACGCCGACCGCCATCCTGACATGCGCGGCACAAAGCGACAATGCCGCCTGCAAGGCTGCAAGCATGGTGTCTAACAGCAATGGACGCCTTGAAACCAGCCTGACCGGTGTTGCCACAAGCCCGACCGAGGATGATCTGGCGACGTATGGCTTTGTTCTGCCGTCCAGCACCGATGACACCGCACCGGCAAAACCGGCCTCCGCCAAAACCGGCGGGACCAAAGCCGGTGGCGCGAACCCCGATGGATCGGCCGATCAGGATGCCCCGGCATCCGGTGAGGATACCGGATCGGACGGTTCGGCATCGACCAAGGGGTCGTCGCGGACCACCAAAGGCAGCACCCCGAACAATTCCACCAAGGGAGGCACCTGATGTCTGGTCAGGCGCATAAGGATGTTACCACCGCCAGCGATCGCAAGGATGCTGTGCGCAAGGCATTCAATCAGGAATATCTGGCCACCCAGAAAGCCATGACCCAGGCCGCCGAGCGCGCCCGCGAGCAGGTTCTTGATCAGCGATACACGATTTCCAATCACGCCGAACAGGTCAAATCGGGCGTGACCGCCCCGCTGCCCCCGCGTCCGGGCAGCGGGCACCCAACAGGTTATCCAGCACAAGGTGCTCCGCAAATGACATCATCGGCAAACCACCATGGCGATCAGCAGATCATGTTCGATATCGCCACGGAAATTCGCAACATCATCACACGCGAAATCGATCTCAGGATGCAACTGCTTTCCGACAAGGTCGAAACGGCACTTGCCAATGCTTTTCCCGCACAGGATTCAAACGAGCCGGCGCCACCGGCCGGGGACAAGGAAAGCCCCAGGAATTCACAGCCTGCAAAAACAGGTTGATCCGGCACAGGTCGGGAACCGCCATGGGCATCTGCCCATCGCATCCTGACCGAACCGGCACGCGTACGGATCAAAGCAAAGATCCCGAAAAACAACAGCACAGTCAGAAAAACTACGTGCACGACTACTCTCTTGGCCCGAATGAAGCAGGCTGTGAAGATACGCGCCGTGATACAACTTAAAATTGTGCAATAACTTTTATTCACAATCACTTAGAAATCACGTCATAATAAACGTCGCACAACTTAATCAGCCTATGGTTGCAATCTATCAACTGGAGGGGTCCATAGTGCAGAACGAAAAAAACAACCAACAGGAAGAGGCTGGCCTGACAGAGGCCGAGCTGCATTTCGTTCAAAGCCTTGATCAAACTCTTAGCCAGGCGATGGAAGATGGCGATAACGTCACTTCCATCTGGTCGCGATTGAAACCCGACCAACGTGCCCGCATTGCCGAAGATTATCTTAGCAGGCTTGCGGTTACCGACGCGTTGCTTGGCACAAACAGCGAAGCCGGAACCCGAAATCCGGCCCCACCCGACCGCAACCTTTCAGACAGTTCAGGCACCCCTTCCCTGGCACTGGATGCGGCGTCAATCATTCAGCACGCAGCCCACATTTCTTCTGATCTTGCGGCCCCGTCCGAACGGTCGGGGGAAAACCGGTCCGACCTTTCAAACGGCCAAACCCCGCCCCCACAATCGCACGATGCCCAGTCCGATGCGCCCCAACCAGCAGCATCCGCCCCGGCCACCAATCGATACAGCCCGCCACCGGGCTATCCGGCGGATTTCAATCCGCTTGCCGGTTTCCCGGGGCTCGAACCATCCCGCAACGGCCCACGCCCGGAAGATATTATCGCAGGCGCCCTGCCGGGTTTTGGCAACACTTCCGGCCTGTCACCGATGGATGTCTTGCACGGCATTTTGCCGACATCCCCCGAAAGCACTGATCTGCGCCAGCCGGTTCCGGGCATGCGCGATATGCCGCAAGCCCCGGACACCCCGACCTATCCCCCTGCCCAAGACAGCCCGTCAGAAGATGCCGGCAACACCGCCTGGCCAAACCCGACCCGTGCGCATGAAACCGCACTTGATCCCCAAACGGGCCCCGCGGCACCAAATTTCTGGCCGCTGTGGATCGATCAGCAAGACAGTCTTTTGAAGCAATGTCTGAAACTGATGTCCGGCAATATGGATGACGCCCAAGACGCCCTGTCCGAGGCAATGGTCAAGGCATCGACAAAATTCGAAGATTCCATGGACGAAATCCGCAACCATCGCGCATGGCTGTCGCGTATTGTCCATAACGCCTGCATCGATCTGCATCGTCAGAACCGGCGCAAGGCGGAATATCGCGAAGAAACCCACGGCAGTGCCGATACCCCGGCATCCCCGATGACCGCCCCGGTCATTCCAAGCCCCGAAGAATCATTCCTTGCTGGCGAACAGCTTGACCAGCTTGAAACAGCATTGATGGCAATGCAGGAAAAACTGCGCAAACCGCTTTTGATGCGGTGCGTCCAGGATCGCAGTTACGACGAAATTGCCGAGGCATTGGGACTAAGCAATTGCGCCGTGCGCAAACGTGTCCAGTTGGCGCGCGAACATCTCAGAGGGGCAGGCATCCAGTAATCGGCCTGCCTGTCCAGGCCCGGACTGCGCCAACAAGGCACAGCCGGGCATCCCCTGGTATCCCCGGGCATCCCCGGGCATCATCGAATGCAAAAAACAACAGATAAAATGAAAAGACGCGTCACAACCCAATATGGCCAACGTCTTTAGACTGAATACGGGACGGCGAAACCCCGTCAGATCACAACAGCAAGCAGCACACAGCACAAGCACACGAAGGAGACTTTACAATGGCGATTCCGACCCCGGTCAATGGTCAGATCACTGATGCAGTCACCCAGGCTAACGTGAAAGTTCTGGGCGACGCCCCGGCAATGGCAATGGGCTCGATCTTCCAGTCCCTCGCACATTCCACCGGCATTCTTTATGAAAACGCCGTCAGCGCACAGCAGCAGATCGGCATCACCTCGCAGGCCGCCACCAACCAGGGCGTCATCCAGATCTATTCGGTCGATACGATGGCAGATTCGGTTGCGACCTCCAAGATTGCCAAAAGCGATGTTCCCGACAACATGCTTTCGCTTCTGACCGCGCTTCAGGCCGTCAAAAGCTGATATCTAATCCCTGTATCCCCAAGCAGGTCTTCATTAAATCGGGCGGTTGCAACCATCAGCGACCGCCCGATTTACGTTGGGGATCCAGACCGGCCCGGACGATCAAGTTTTTCTGCGCTTTGCGTCACAACACCCCGCGGCCCCCGTCAAAAGTCTGACCGCAAGACATGCGGAAAGGGCCGGTTGCGAGGGTCAATTTCCTTCCGGCACTTCTTTAGGCAACCAGGAGATACACAATGGCTGATAACACTCCGGTCAATGGCATGATTACCGACTCAGTCACCCAGGCCAACGTAAAGGTTCTGGGCGATGCGCCGGCAATGGCCATGGGCTCGCTTTACCAGTCGCTGGCGCATTCTCATGGCATTCTCTACGAGAACGCCGTCAGTACCCAGCAACAGGTCGGCATCTCTTCCCAGGCAGCCACCAATCAGGGCGTCATTCAGGTTTATTCTGTCGACACCATGGCTGGTGCGGTTGCAACTTCGAAACTGGCCGCAAGCGACGTGCCCGACAACATGCTGTCGCTTTTGACGGCACTCAAAGCAACGACCGGAACATCCGTGTCGTAATTCCATATTGGTTTCGCCGCCGACCCCGCCCGGCATGCGCAAGCTTGCCGGGCTTTTTCTGTCACAAAGGCGGCGTTCGCACGTCATACCGGTAAGTACAAATTACGCCAGCCAAGGAGACGGACATGCCAGCGACACCATCTGCGCAAGACGGCGACAGTTCACAGCAGACCCAAACGGCTGCTGCGGATGAACAGCATCTCTGCGCTGTTTCTGATCAGATCACGGACTGTGTCGCGCTGACCAATGTTGCAACATTGGGGGCCGGGCCGGGTTATGCCGCCCTGCAATCGATGCTTGGTCAGACCCAGTCACAGAACATTTTGATGGCGAACATGGTTTCCGCCCAAAAGCAAAACGCAATGATCGGCATGACCACCATGACCCAGAGCGTGATGCAGATGATGAATCGTCGTAACCAGTAAGGATCACCGTGATGAGCACTCCCAACGAAGTCGACGAACAGATTACCGACAGCGTCACCCAGACCAATACCTCGGTCATTGCCAATGGTCCGGCAATGGGGGCAATGCAATCCTATCTGTCGCAGGCCCAGGCACAGGGCATCCTGTTTGCCAATATGGTCAATGAACAGCAACAGCTTGCCGTTGCCAGCCTTGCAACCACGATGGAGTGCGCCAAGGCCACCCTGTCCGTACAGGACAGCAAACCAAATTTTTTTACACAGGCGCTTCAGGGCAAGGGCCCGAACCCCAACAACAAAAGCTGAGTGGGGAAAGCCCGCTGCCGCCGCCTGAGCAACAGGGCGTCGCGTCCAAGAAAAGCGCGTTCTGGGATGACGAAACCGACTGGGGCGATCTTGACCGGATGTTTCTTGGCAACGGCACCCAGGACGGGGAAGACGGTTCGGACGATACAAACGAACAGTCCCAGGAGTCCGGTGAATAAAAAGAGGACGTACCATGAGTGATATCGTCAATCCGCAAATCACCGATGCCATCACCCAGACCAACGTCAAGGTTCTGGGCGAAAGCCCGGCACAGGCGGTTTCCATTGCCCTGCAGTCGCATTCGCATGCAACCGGTCTTGCGATGGAAAACGCCACCCTGACCCAGGGAAACATGCAACAGGTCGTCAATACCGCCACATCGAAACTGGTGGCGCTGATTACCGCCCAGGCCGGCTAACCGACATTTCGCAAGCCCCCCTTTTAAAAAGGCTTTCGAACCCGGTCACAAAACTTCGCATTACGCGTCTAAAGATGTGCGGTCACCCGGACCGCCTTTTCGGAGGATATCATGGCTATTCCAACCCCGGTGAACGGTCAGATTACCGATGCAGTTACCCAAAGCTCGGTCAGTGTTCTTGGATCTGCACCCGCCAATGCGATGGGCTCGATCTATCAAAGTGCCGCACATTCGACTTCGATCCTGTTCCAGAATGCGGTGCAGGCCCAGCAACAGGCATCGATCTGTTCGCAGGCCGCCACCAATCAGGGCGTGATGCAGCTTTATTCGGTCAATACCATGGCCGGCGCCCAGGCCACCGCCAAACTTGGCCGGTCTGACAACGCCGACGCCTTGTTGACTCTTCTGGTTATTTTGGCAGCAACCCGCCGCTAGGCACCTGACCAGCCCGGTCTTTCTGCGGCCAGGCAACGGTCCAAACATGAGGGCGTGAAATGGCAGACAACACCCCTGTAAATGCACAAATCACGGACGCCGTGACACAGACCAACGTCAAGGTCCTTGGCGAGGCGCCCGCACAGGCCATGGGCCTTGTGTATCAGACGATGGCTCATTCCATCAGTCTGTCGATGCAAAACGCCATGCAAACCCAGGGCGGGCTGCAACAGATTGGTAATGCCGTCACATCAAGCGCGTGTCGCATGATCCTTGACAGTACCGGCGGCGGCATGGGCGGCAAAGGTGGCGGCGGCACCTGATCGGTGCCTGCAGGATCTGATGCCCACGGTTAGTGACAACAACGGCGCATTCATTCGCCCCGCAAGAGGTTCATGATGGCAGACGACGACAACACCAATCCCGACGCATCCAAAACCACAGATGCCGACAAAAACGCCGATACCGGTCAGGACAGCCAAAAGGACGGAAATCCGCCCGCCGGCGAAAATGGCGGCGCAAAAGCCGCCGGTGATAAATCCGCAGGCGACAAATCCGCAGACGGCGGATCGGGCGATGATGGTGACAGTTCTGACAAGGGCGGTTCAGGGGGCACAAACAACACCCCACCGCTCAGCACCGCACTCAATCCCCAGATCGTTCAGGCAGTGGGCACCACAAACCATGCGGTTCTGAACGGGGCATTTCCCGGTGCAAACGGTGTTGCCTATCAGAAAGTCGCCCAGGCCGCGGCCTATGCAGTTCAGGATTCCACCGATTATCTGCGCAATATCATGTCGATGGCATCCGCCACGACCGGTGTCGCCATGCAACAGATGCTGGTCAAAAAGGAAGTGTCGCCCTATGCCGATATCATCAAGGCTGCGACACAGGCGGTAACTGATGCCCAAAAGACATTTTCCAATGTCGGTGAATCAGCAAGCAGCGTTGTAAAGGATTTCGACAGTCTTGCCTGACAACGTTCCATCCGGGGAAAAAGACAAAGGCCAGTTCATCACACGGATGTACCGGCCTTTTTCATGTTCGCATTCAGGCGGGCTTAGCCCGCGCGCATCAATTCGATCCGGTGGCAGGCTTCGGCAAAATCCGGGGCGAACAGCTTGACGCTGACACCAGTTCCTTGCAGTTCATAAGCCCCCATTTCCTGTGTCGGACAGGAAATAAACCGCGCGACGGTCTGACTGACCAGAACACGTTTGCCAAGCTGCTTGGTCAGCTGTTCGATCCGGGCGGCTTCGTTGGCGGCCTGCCCGACCACGGTGAAATCAACGCGTTCGGACACACCGACGTTGCCGTAAATCACATCACCGACATGCATGCCCAGCCCGTAATCAAAGGGCGGCTTGCCTTCTTCTTCGCGCTTGGCATTCAGGGTATCGATATTGATCTGGGCTTCGGCGGCGGCATAAAGGGCCGCAAGACAGGCTGTTTCAAGATTGTTTTCATCATCGCCGATCGGGAAAATCGCCAAGGTCGCATCCCCGATATAGCGCAACACCTGCCCGCCATGTTTAAGCACCGCCCCCGCGGTTGCGGAAAAGAAATCATTCATTTCCCCCAGAAAGGCATCATCGCCAACATGGGTGGCAATCGAGGTCGAATTGCGCATGTCAGAGAACCAGATCACCGCCCGGGTCTTGGTGCTGTCACCCAGTTTGATCTGACCGTTACGCACCCGCGCACCGGCATCAGACCCCAGATAGGTTTCAAGAATGGTGCTGGTTTCTTCGTGGTTGATCCGCATTTTGCACGACACGGCAAAGCGGCGCTGGATACCCGACAGAATTGCCAGATCCTCGTCCGAGAAACCGCTGGGTCGACGCGTAAGATAGGTCATGAAGATACGGTTGCTATCAAGCGTGCTGTCGCGGTCTGTAACAAACGGGGTCATCAGCGCGTAATAATCCGTGCCACGATTGCGGCGGAAACTTTCAAGAACCGGGAAATCGATCACCGAACTTGGCCCGATCAGATGGCGACGCATGAAGCTGACATCGTTATCAAGCATCCATTTCATCGGACTTTCGGCCCAATCCTGATCCTGATCGCCAACCCCCATATGGGTTGAGCGTTCGACCTGACCGCTTTCCTTGTTCCAGATATAGGAAACCCCTTCGTAAAGGGGATGAAGCGTTTTGAAAGCAACCATGACACGGTCAATCGGAATGCCCGATGCGACAAGGCGACTGACCATCCCAGCAAGAAGTTCGCTGATGTCGGTATCATCAAGCGCGCATTCCATCAGCCAGTCATTGACCGAACGCACAAAACCGCGCGCGGCCTGGGCCGAATTGGTCCCTGGCAGCGACGTCACGACCGCTGTATCCTGCTGGTTATTGTTCATTGTTCGCTCCGTCCGTTTACACGCTTATTTTTGCATCGCCAGGGTTGCACTTCATCCAAAGGCCAGATTGATCGCCAAACTGTTTGATCCGACCTGCTTGAAACCTGTCGGCCGTCGAAGCCGTGTTTTGCCCGGATGCACCGGTTTTATCGCGGGCACGCACAGCATCCTATCATCTTTTGACGGCTCTGACGTCATCTTTGCCATTGGATCAAGTGCAAACCCTACATAGAACAGCAATGCCAATTCGCAATTATTGATTTGGAAACAATCTATTTCCCGGCACACAAATGACTATTGGTCATTAAAAACGCAAGGGCAAATTGTCAAAAATTCTTAACCCTCTGAAACCGCTTGTATTACCGGCTGCCCGATCGTGATTTACACCCCGGTTTCGGTTCGCGCCGGTGGCAGATAGATACGGGCCAGAAGCCCGCCTTTTGGCGCATCTTCAAGATATATCTCCCCGCCATGGGCCCGGATCGCTGTTCGCGCGATTGCCAGACCAAGCCCGATACCGCCAGTGTCACGATTGCGTGATTCTTCAAGCCGGAAGAACGGTTCAAACACCTGTTCGCGTTTTTCGACCGGAATGCCCGGTCCGTCATCGGCAATTTCAATCCATAAGCCACCATCATCGGCATCACATACGGTCACTTCGACATGCTTGCCAAATCGCAGGGCATTGGACACCAGATTGCCAAAGGCCCGTTTGACCGATAGCGGTCGACAGGGATAAACCCGTGGCGCCCCATCGCCGACAAACGAAATCGCCCGCCCGGTTTCGGCCAGATCTTCGACCGCGGATTCCACAAGTGCGGTCATGTCGATCTTGCGGGTATCCTCGTTTGCCGTTTCCTCACGGGCAAAGGCCATCGCGGCTTCGACCATTTGCTCCATCTCATCAAGCGTTTCGATGATCCGCGCCCGGTTTTCAGGATCATCGACGAATTCGGCCCGCAATCGAAGCGACGTGATCGGTGTACGCAAATCATGCGAAATCGCCGCAAGCATGCGTGTGCGATCCTCGACAAATCGTTTGAGACGCGCTGTCATACGGTTGAAGGCCTTAGCCGCCCGCCGGATTTCAATCGGCCCGGTTTCAGGCACCGGTTCGGGATAATCGCCGCGCCCCACCCGATCGGCTGCACGCGCCAAAAGCGCCCAGGACCGGGAAATCCGCCGGGTGATAA
The DNA here is from genome assembly GCF_001613785.1 of Thalassospira sp. MCCC 1A02491. Classification (NCBI taxonomy): domain Bacteria; kingdom Pseudomonadati; phylum Pseudomonadota; class Alphaproteobacteria; order Rhodospirillales; family Thalassospiraceae; genus Thalassospira; species Thalassospira sp. MCCC 1A02491. The sequence continues at coordinate 240,841 of NZ_LPVX01000023.1, forward strand.
AGAATGTGATCACGGCAATGACAAGGGCAGACAAGGCAACCCGCAACACATTGTCAAAAACAAACCAGGGCGGGGGCATTACCCCGCCAATCATCGCTTCAAGCCAGACTTGCGGCCGGGCGTTATCCGCACGGGTTTGCGGGGGTTCGGTTGTGGTCGGGGCATCATCAATCATGCCGTCTTCCGACGTTGATCCGACCGCGGTGAAAATCGGCACGGCGATCTGCATCACCGGTGCGACATGGCAGTCAAACCGTTCCATATAGCGCAATTCCCAAGGGGCCGCGCGGTCGTCATGGAAATGATAATCGCCATTTTTGCCCGATGGGCGTGCCGGGTTCTGATCGCGTTTCTGATCAAGAAAGGCTTCCTTGGCGTTGCGCAATGTTTTGCGTTCACGCCAGCATTCGTCTTCGGTCAGGATTTCCACCCGGGCGGGCACAGGTGCCTGCGTTCCCGAACCGGTGGCAAGGAATTCATTCAACCGGCTGGTCAGGCTGTCGGGAATATGCCCGTCCGAGGCCACAACCCCGGTTTCCTCAACCAGCCGCAAACGGGTTTGCGGTGACTGGGCAACCCGCAGCACATCGCGCCAGTTTTCATGCGGTGTGGTGGTCAGAATGCGTGAAATCGCCGCCACACGCGACAGCGCATTGCCCCGGCGTTCGGATGCCAGCGCATCACGACGTTCATCGGCCAGCATCACGCCCAGCACGATATGGGTCAGAATGATCGCGCCCAGCAACAGACAGACAAGCTGTGCCGTCAGGCTTTGCGGCCAAAGACGTTTAAGCAGGCGGCGCTTGGTCATTTTTCGACCACCTCGCAGGTGAACATATAACCGCCGCCCCAGACCGTTTTGATCAGGGTCGGATTTTTTGCATCTGCCTCGATTTTCTTGCGCAGGCGACTGACCTGATTATCGATGCTGCGATCAAACGGTACGGCTTCGCGCCCGCGCGTCAGATCCAGCAACTGATCCCGGTTAAGCACCATGTTGGGGTGTTCGACAAAGGCGCACAGCAACCCGTATTCCCCGGCACTCAGCGGCAGCACCACGTCATTGGCATCGCGCAATTCGTGACGTGTCCGATCCAGAACCCAGCGGTCAAACCGTACTTCACCGCCCGGAAGCGGCCCCTTGCGCCCGACAGGAAGACTTTGTGCCCGGCGCATCACCGCCTTGATCCGGGCTAACAATTCACGCGGGTTGAACGGCTTTGCCAGATAATCATCCGCCCCCATTTCAAGGCCGATGATCCGGTCGGTTTCTTCGCCAAGTGCCGTCAGCATCACCACCGGCACATCATAATTTTCACGCAGCCAGCGGCACAGGCTAAGCCCGTCTTCGCCCGGCATCATCAGATCAAGAACAATCAGATCAGGCGAAACATCATCAGCCATCATCTTGCGCAACTCGCGCCCGTCCGATGCCAGCGACACCCGGTATTCGTGCTGACGCAAATAACGCCCCAGCAAATCGCGAATATCGCGGTGGTCATCGACAACAAGAATGTGGGGCTGGTCGCTCATATGCGGTCCTGTCATTGCAACGGTGTTCTCAGCTTACCTTAGCGCGTTGGCATTTGGGGCAAAAACGCCAATTTGTATCAAATTGTCGCATTTCCCGGTTTTGGCAAATCTTGCGACCAATTTGATGTTTACCGGGGATCATTTCGCGACAATCATCGGTGATAACGGACCTCAGCAAACGATCCCCCAACGACACGAGGTTTACGATGAAACGTAACAACAAACTCAAACTTGCAGCTGTCCTGATCGCATCTGGTGTGATCGCAACCCCGATTGCCGCCCAGGCCGGTCAGGGTGGCCATGGTGGCCCGGGTGAATGGTCCATGTTTGGCGGTGATCACCATGGTGGCAAATTTGATGGCGACCGCGGCGATCATCGCAAAGGCGGAAAATTCGACCGCGAAAATCGCGAACGCGCAGTTCCCCTGACCCCGGCCGAGGCGCGCATTCTGATTGATGCCATGCTGCTTAAAACCGGCACGATTGATCTTAAGACCGGTGATGCCCTGATGGCAGAAGAACCGGGCAAGATCGACGTCCTTGTGGTCAATGCACAAGGCGGCGTGGTCGAAGTGGTCAAGTTTGATGCCAAAACCGGGCGCATGGACCGTGATGAACGTCATGATTTGCGCAAACTGTTGCCGCGCCCGGACAAGGCCGAACGTTACAACCGCAAATTCACCGCCGATCAGATGAACCTTCTGGCCAGTGCGATGGTGATCCGGTTTGGCAATGGTGAACTGAAACTGGGCGGTCTGGCTGAAACGCCGCGCGGCACCTATACCGCGACCGTAACCAATCAGGCCGGCGACATCGTTCGTGAAATTGAACTCAGCAGCGTGACCGGCCGCCCGATCAGCTAAGCCGTACGCAGATAACGACCCCACCCCGGTCCGGGGCCTTCATTCCCAACCGATGCTCCGGACTTCCCCAGCGCCCCCAAGGTTTCCCCCTTGGGGGCGTTTCCTTTTTACATTGATCTGTAACGGTTTTGCATTTGACCGCCATTGATAACGCCCCCATTGTTGCCAATTAGAAACTGCGCCCCGAAAGAACCACCATGACAACCACGACCCAAACAACCCAAACACCCGCCCCCGCAGCCAACCCCAAAGCCGCCCCGAGAACCGCAACACTGGAAGACACTCCCGCCCTTACGCAGCTTTGGCAGGATACCGGGCTTTATCGCCCCTATAACCCGCCGGCATGGGATGTGCGATTTGCGATCGAGGCAACGGACGCGACACTTTTCGTCTGGGAAGATAACAGCAATAACATCATCGGTTCGGTGATGGCCGGTCATGATGGTCATCGTGGCTGGGTATATTATCTGGCGGTTGCCCCGTCCGTTCAGAAATCGGGACTTGGCCGTAAATTGATGGATATCGGCGAAGGCTGGTTGCGCGATCAGGGCGTCTGGCGCATGCAATTGATGGTGCGTTCGGAAAACAGCAGGACACAGGATTTCTATCGCCACCTTGGCTATCGCGCGCTTGATGTCACGGTCATGCAAAAGGACATCGACACCCCGCCGATCGAACGCCCGGAACTGTAACCGGGCGGTTTGACCCGACCAAACCGTGATCAGAATGTTTCAGGCAATGTGACCGTTGGCGGTGATTGCCCATCATCGCCAGCAGCCTTGTGCCCGTCGAGCCCCGAAATCGTGACATGGGCGATGCGGCATGCCCGCTGAAACAGCCGGTTGATCCGTTCAACCAGTGCAACATTGATGCGATAACACCGGATATCGACATCGCGCGGTCCGATCGCATCGCTGATCCGGTGCAATGTCACTTCCATCTTTGCGCCAAATTCCTGATCACGGGCCAAAACCGCCCTTGCGGTTTCCATATCATCCCCCGAATAGGCAGTCAGCGCCTGTTTCAGACAGTTTTCGGCAATTTCAAACAGTTCCGTGATCTGGGCCCGGCGTTCTTCGGACGGGATCTGGCGCAAATCCATCAGTTCGGACACCAGTTCGACCATTTCCTCGGCGACAAGATCGCCAACCGCTTCAAGATGGTTGCTGACTTCAAGCTCGTTCTGAAGCCGGTCAAGTTCACCGGGCAAAAGTTCGGATCGGCGCATTTTGCTGGCAAACAGGGCAATCGCGTCCTGCAGGCTGTCCACCCCGTCGTCAAGTTCGGCAATTCTTTGCAATTTCTTGCTGGTCGGCTTGCGCATGTTTTCGCGCCCGCGGCGCACCACATCGGTCACGATATCGCCCATATGGATGACCTCGTTGCGCAACAGTGCAATCGCGGCCGCCGGTGTATTGGTGACTTCTGCCATCAGATATTTCGGGCTGGGATCAAGGGGCGGATCAATCACCGTTTCCGGTGGCACGATCTTTTCGATCAGACGGGCGATCCACGGCACAAAGGCGATCATAAGGATCACATTGGCGATATTGAAAATGCTGTGCGCATTGGCGATTTCGCGCGCGATATCGGTTTGCCCGCCATTGGTCGCAAATGAAATATCGGTCACAAATTCGGACAATCGCCCAATAAACGGCAGCCACAAGAAAACACCGCCAACATTGAACAGAACATGGCCGATGGCGGTGCGCAGGGCATCTCGCCCCTTGCCGATTGTCACCAGAAGTGCCGTGACACAGGTGCCGATATTCGCCCCGAAAATAAGGGCAATACCGCCATCAAGTGTCACAAGCCCCTGCCCGGCAAGAACGATGATGATACCCGTGGTTGCCGCACTGGATTGAACAAGGGCGGTAAAGAATGCCGCAACAATGATTGCCAGAACCGGGTTTTGCATCTCGGCCATCAGATCGATGAAGGGCCCATAGGTGCGAAGCGGTTCCATCGCATCGCTCATCATGCCCATGCCGAAAAACAGCATCCCGGTGCCAAGGATCGCCTTGCCCGCCATCGCAACGCGTTTGCGGGTTGCCATCATGGTCAGTCCAAACCCGATGGCCATCACCAGCGGCGCAATCGCATCAACCCGAAAGGCAATGATCTGCGCGGTCAGGGTACTGCCGACATTGGCCCCCATGATCACGGCAATCGACTGGGCAAAGGGCATCAGGCCCGCGGACACAAAGCCCACCACCAGAACCGTGGTCACACTTGACGACTGAACAAGACCGGTAACCAGTGCACCCGAAAGAACCGCCATAAAGCGGTTGCGCGTCATTTTCGACAGGATAAATCGCAACCGCGCCCCGGCAAGGGTCTTGAGCGCGCTTGCCAGATGGTCCATCCCGTACAGAAAAAGTGCCAGCCCGCCAACCAGCCCGACCATCATTGCCCCGGTTTCCAGCGGCACAAAATCGGCTGCGGCCTTTGCGACCGGAATGGTCAAAAGAAGCAGGATCGCACTTGCGATAACGGGTTTGAACAATGCTGTCATCAGGGGACCGGTCAGGGTAATCGGTTGAAAACAAACCGACCATACAGCAGATTATTCACACTGTCAGGTGCCAGCACGACCAGTGAAGACATGCCCAACGCCATGTGCACGCACCACCCCGAACAAAGGAAAACCATGCGCAATATCGGTCCGACATCGTCACGTGAACTGCGCGAAATCGGGATTGAAAACCGCGATCAGCTTATCGCGACCGGCATCGTCGAAGTCACGCGCCGCCTGCTGTTTCGCTTTGGCGGTGAAAGGAAAATCAGCCTGAACTACCTTTATGCGCTTGAAGGTGCGATCCATGACCGGGACTGGCGCGATATCACGCCTGCCCGCAAACAGGAACTGCGCGCGTTGCTCGACACATTGCGTGAAGAACTGTCAAACGCGCAGTCCTGATATCCGCCTTCGAACCCGTCCTATTCGGCGGCGACCGATTTGGGATCGGCGTCGATCTGTGCCAGGCGATTTTCAAGCGCGGCAATCTGTTCGGAAGACAGACGCAAACCAAGTTTCGACCGCCGCCAGATCAGGTCATCAATCTTGCGCACCCATTCATGATCAATCAGATAGCACAATTCGGCTTCATACAGGTCATGACCGTAACAGACACCAAGATCATCGATCTTTGTCGCGGTACCGATGATCATGTCGATGCGTGTGCCATATGCGCGCAACAGGCGCTTTAACAGGCGGTGATCGATCCAGTCATATCGTTTGGCATAATGGGCAAATGCATCATCAAAGGAAGCATTGGGGAAATCCCCGCCCGGAAGCGGTTCTTTGGCCGTCCAGGGCGCATCGCGGGTGCCAAGCTGGCGGGTAATGATCTGAAGCGCATGTTCGGCAAGCTTGCGATAGGTGGTGATTTTACCGCCAAAAACATGCAAGGCCGGGGCCGCACCACTATCGGCTTCAAGTTTCAGGGTATAGTCACGCGACACCTTGGACGCATTTTCACTTTCGCCATTGCCGGCATAAAGCGGCCGCACCCCGGAATAGGTCCAGACAACATCGTCGGATGCCACCTGCTTTTTAAAATAGCCGCTGGCCAGTTTGCACAGATAATCGACTTCGCCCTGATCAATTTTGACCTTGGCCGGATCGCCGGTGAAATCAACATCGGTGGTGCCAATCAGGGTAAAGTCATCCTGATAGGGAATGGCAAAGACAATGCGCCCGTCGCCATTCTGGAAAATATAGCAATAATCATGATCAAACAGCTTGGGCACCACAATGTGACTGCCCTTGACCAAGCGGATATTGGCGCTGGTTTTTGATTGCACCACACCATTGTCCGGATTGATCAGATCGGCACACCACGGGCCCGCCGCATTGACCAGCATCCGCCCGGAAACTACGCGCTCCTGACCGTTTTGCTGATCACGCAGGGAAACCTGCCAGTGCCCGTCGGTCTGTTTTGCGCCGACACATTCGGTCCGCGTCAGGATTTCAGCCCCGCAATTTTTGGCATCAATGGCATTGAGAACCACCAGACGCGCATCATCAACCCAGCAATCGGAATAGACAAAACCCTTGGTCATCCCGTCCCGCAGCGGTGCACCGGAAACGTGATTGGCAAATGAAATGCCTTCGGACGCCGGAAGCTTTTTACGGCCGCCAAGATGGTCATACAGGAACAAGCCAAGGCGGATCATCCAGGCCGGACGCAAATCATCGCGATGGGGCAGAACAAAGCGCAACGGCCAGATGATATGCGGCGCATTGCCAAGCAACACTTCACGTTCGGTCAACGCCTCGCGCACCAGACGGAACTCGTAATGTTCGAGATAGCGCAAACCGCCATGGATCAGCTTGGTACTGGCCGATGATGTTGCACTGGCAAGATCATCCTTTTCACACAGCAAAACCTTAAGCCCGCGCCCCGCCGCATCACGCGCAATACCGGCACCGTTGATGCCGCCACCAATAATGATCAGATCGTAATGTGCAGTCTCAGCCATGCGGGGCCTCTTTCAGCAAAAAGGAATCTCTTTCCCGCTAAAATATTTCATTTTCGAAAATTTTCAAGTTTCGAATTGTGACATTTATTCGACGCAGCCATGTCCAAGAAACATGCCACCGCCACATTGGGCCGGACAGCCAGTGCAAAATGATCAAAAGTTCATTTTTGAAACAAATTGAAAAACCCCGCCTGAAATTCAGGCGGGGCGTTCATCAAAGATTGGATATGGGATGCGGAAATCGATCGTTCGATCAGGCCAGCCAGCGTTTCTGCCAGTCAGACAGCATGGAAATCGTCCAAAGCTGATGGCCCCAGTTGCGCTTGCCGCTCATATGTTCCTGCTGCAATTTTTCGATCTGGCGACGATCAAGGCCGAAATCGTTATAAAGCGCGTCATTGGCCAAAAGATCGCCCATCCATTCGCGCAACGGCCCGCGAAGCCACTGTGCCAGCGGCACACCAAAACCGGTTTTCGGCCGGTCGATCATTTCGCGCGGCACATATTTATACAGAATCTGGCGCAAGGCATGCTTGCCCACCGATCCGTTCATTTTAAGCCGTGCCGGCAACCGCCAGCCAAATTCGATCACGCGATGATCGATAAACGGTACGCGGACCTCAAGCGAATTGGCCATTGATGCCCGGTCCACCTTGGTCAGGACATCATCGACCATATACATCATCGTATCCATGACCTGCATGGACGAGACATAATCAAGATTGCGGTTGCGACAGAATTTTTCGCCCGGCACGCGGAATTTCTTGCGGGTGGAACGGCTGCCCAGAAGTTTGTCGGTATCAAACAATGATAACAGCGCATGATAGCGATCAATATCATCACGGATCGCCAGAAGCGGTGCCGCCTTGTGGATTTTATCGCCAATCGCGCTGGTCGAAAGCTTGCCGGGCACCAGCCCGACCAGATTGTCCCACTGTTCGGGCGACAGCATGGTCAGCCCGCGCGACACCAGCGACGCCCCGAACGGAATACTGCCCGCCGCCGCACTAAGCTGCTTGGCCCAAAGATAGCGCGTATAACCGCCAAATGTTTCATCGCCGCCATCACCTGACAGGGCAACCGTGACTTCCTTGCGCGTCAGGGCCGAAATCAGATAGGTCGGGATCGCCGAACTGTCAAAGAACGGCTCGTCATAGGTTTCCGAAAGTTTCGGCACCAGATCCAGCGCATCCTTGGGCGTGACATAAAGTTCCGTGTGATCGGTCTTGAGATGGCGCGCCACTTCCCCGGCAAAGGCCGCCTCGTTAAATGCTTCGTCCTCGAACCCGACCGAAAATGTTTTGACCGGCCGATCCGAGACCGACTGCATCAGGGCAACGATGGTCGAAGAGTCAATCCCGCCAGACAAAAACGCGCCAAGCGGCACATCGGCCACCATGCGACGCTGAACCGCATCGCGCAGCAAATCTTCAAGTGCATCGATCGCACTTTGATCATCGCCGCTCCAGGCATGCTTTTGTCCGTTCAGAACGGCGTCTTCGACCGACCAATAGGCAAATTCGGTTGCCTGATCATGCGATGACACTTCCAGAATGTGACCGGGTTTGAGCATCTTGGCATGCGAATAGATCGAAAGCCCCGATGGCACATAGCCAAACCGCAAATAGGCTTCCAACCCCGAACGATTGACTTCGCGTGAAATCGCATTGCCCGCCAGAAGCGCCTTTACCTCGGACGCAAAACCGATATTGCCTTCATAGCGCGACCAGTAAAGTGGCTTGATGCCAAGCCGGTCGCGCACAAGGGTCAGCTTTTTGGTCTGCTTGTCCCAAAGTGCGATGGCAAACATGCCAATCAGGCGCTTGACCGTATCGCGCACCCCCCAATGGGCAATGCATTCAAGGATGACTTCGGTATCGGAATGGCCGCGCCAGGCGACCTGGATATTGGCAGCAGCAAGTTTTTCACGCAATTCGGGCGCGTTATAAATTTCGCCGTTATAGACCATGACATAACGGCCATTGGCCGAATGCATCGGCTGTTTGCCGGCATCGGAAAGATCAATGATTGCAAGACGGCGCTGCCCCAGAGCCAGCCCGTTTTCCTGATCAACCCAGACATCGCCGCCATCGGGACCACGATGATGCAACGCAGTGTTCATGCGCGATACAGCATCGCCCAATCCGCTTGCGTCACTCTGTCCAGACAGCCATAAACCGGCAATTCCACACATAAAACAATCCTGTAAAACCCTGCCGATACTTAAAACAATAACGGCCCATTCTACAATCAAAACATTTGGATATTGACCGGAAATGATCGGTCAAAACCGTTTTTGCCATTGCCCCCTATTCCACAGGGTGAAAACGGCAAAACAGACTGTGCAATGACGACGCAGAGTTATGATATCGTCACCGGACCTACAACCAATAATATACTGCCGTCCAAACGCACGCGGTCACGTCGACATAGAATTGAAGCCTGAAAAACAAGATGACCCGGCAGAGATAGCAGATCATGGAGTAACGTCCGGATGAACGCTTCGAAGAAACAGGTGTCGCTTTCACTTGGCCAACGACAGATCATCAGCTATGTCGCGATCCTTGCACTTATGAGTATCCTGACAACGATTTCCGTCGTTCTTGTAAATCAGATCAACACATCCTTCACCCAGATCACCGACATCAACGGGGTCAAGCAACGCTACGCCATCAATCTGGGCGGCAGTGTGCAGGACCGCGCCATTGCCGTGCGCGACATGGCACTGGTCGCAAGCCAGGATGAGGTTGACGCCACAGTCGCCATCATCAATGAACAGGCCGCCATTTACGCCGAGGCCGCCCAGGGCATGGCCGAAATCCTTTCTGCCGAACAAACATCATCGGACGAGGAACAGCAGCTTTTTGCTGAAATTCAGGCGATTGAAGAACGCGCAGCCCCGATCATCGAAAAGGTCGTCGGCCTTCGCAAGGCAGGTGAATTTTCATCGACAATCAACCTGATCAACGCAGAAGCCGCACCGGCCTTTGCCGACTGGCGCGCCAGCATCGATGCACTGATCGAACATGAAGAAGCCAAAAGCCAGTTGATTTCCGTATCGGCCAGAACCGTCGCCAGCAACTTTTCGATTGTCATGATCGGCATGCTGGTGGCCTCGCTTGCGATCAGTATCGTCTTGATCATCTGGAACATCCGGGCCATTGCCCCGCTTCGCGGACTGACCACCGGCATGCTTGAAATTGCCGAGGGCAAGCTTGACACCGCCATTCCGGAAATCACCCGACGCGATGAAGTCGGCGATATCGTCACAGCCGTCAAGGTATTCCAGAAAAACGCGATCGAACGTCGCGAAATGCGCGCCAAGGAGGCCGAACTTCAACGCGCGCAGGCACAACGTTCCGAACTTATGGAAAAGCTGACCAAGAACTTTGAAAACACGACCGGCGATCTGTTGGCCGATGTTGGAATGGCCCTTGAAAAGCTGCGCAATTCTGCTTCCACACTTGGCCGCACCGCGGAAACAAGCAAGGCACGCGCAAGTGATGCCGCATCTGTCGTATCGGAAGTCGCCCATAATGCAGAATCTGTTGCGTCTGCTGCCGAGGAACTTACCGCATCGGTATATGAGGTAAGCCAGCGCATCGCCCAGTCGCGTGAAACCATGTCGCGGGCACAAAACGAAGCCAACAGCACCAATGAAAAAATGTCTGTCCTGGAAACATCGGCTGACAAGATTGGCGAAGTCGTCAAACTGATCACTGATATTGCCGGACAGACCAACCTGCTTGCACTGAACGCCACCATCGAAGCCGCACGTGCCGGTGATGCCGGCAAGGGCTTTGCCGTTGTCGCCAACGAGGTCAAGAACCTTGCGTCACAGACCGCACGCGCCACCGATGAAATCTCCGAACAGATCGCCACAGTCCAATCGGAAACCCGTGATGCGGTTGCCGCCATCCGCGAAATTGTCGAAACCATCGGCGTGATCAATGACGACACGGCGGGCATTGCCGATTCAATCAATCAGCAAAGCAACACAACGACTGAAATTTCGTCAAAAATTTCAAACGTTGCGCAAAATACCCGCGATGTTGCCAGCAACATTCAACAGGCAATGGATGCCGCCGACGAAACCGATGCGGCTTCCGGTGATGTCAGAGCCGCCACCGCAAGCATGGAAGAACGTGCGCAAAAGCTCGATCATTCGGTAAAGCAGTTCTTGCGTGATATTGCCTGACATCATTGGGGACACTGAAAATAAACGGTCAGGATATCAGGGCATCGCGCTCTAGCCTGACCGTTCTATTCCCAGTCGCGCCATGCGGCGATAAAGCGTGTTGCGCCCGATGCCAAGTGCCTTGGCCGTGTTGCTGATATGCCAGTGATGACTTTCCAGAAGCTGGCGCAAGGCCCCCTGTTCGGCATGCTCGATACTGTCGCGGGCCGACAATACGGGTTTTACGACCTCAACCCGGAAATCATCGGGCAAATGATCACGTTCAATAACGCCATGGTCGGCAAAGACGCTGGCATATTGCAATACATTGATCAGTTCACGCACATTGCCCGGCCATTGATGACGGGTCAGAAGATCAATCACCGCGTCAGAGCACTGCACATAGTCGTTCGACAACCCGGCCAGCAACCGCCCGATCAAATCAACAAGATCACTGCGTTCGCGTAACGGCGGCACGGCCAGGCGCGCCCCCTTGATCCGATAGAGCAAATCTTCGCGGAATTTCCCGTCCGCCACCGCTTGGTTCAAGTCGACATTGCTGGCACAGATCAGACGGAAATCGACTGCTACCGACTTGGTACTGCCAAGCGGTTCGACCGTGCGGCTTTCGAGAACCCGCAATAACCGCCCCTGTGCAGAAAGCGGCATATCCCCGATTTCATCAAGGAACAAAGTCCCGCCATTGGCTTCGCGGATGCGCCCGCCAAACCCGTCGCGCGCCGCCCCGGTAAAGGCCCCGCCCGCATGACCAAACAGTTCGTTTTCAATCAATCCTTCGGGCAGTGCGGCACAATTGATGGCGACAAAATTTCTGGATTTGCCAAGGGTTGCCTCATGGATATGGCGGGCCAGATATTCCTTGCCGCTACCGGTTTCGCCCGACATCAGGATATTGATATCGCGCGCATGAAGGCGCACACCGATATCGTAAATCCGGCGCAGGGCAGGATCGCGATCGGCAATCTGTGCGGCCGGTTTTGCGGCCTTTGGCGCCCTTGTCGTGATCGGGGTCGATCGCCCGACATAGCGACGGCGCATCCGTTCGGGCATGGTGACAGACCCGAACAAAACCCCGCCCCCGGAAATATTCAACGCGGTCGCCGGGGCCGCCCCCTGATCCTGATTGGCAAATTTCGACAACAGGTCATCCACATCCATTTCAAACATCTGCGCAATGTCTGTGGAATTGTTTGCTGCCGCCAGAATACGGCGTGCGGTTGATGTCGCACCGCTGATCGTGCCATCGGGTGCGATCGATATCATCGCGTCACGGGTTGATCCGACATGGCGTGCTTCTGGATGAAGATGCAGGATCACGTCACCTGCCCGTTCATCAAAAAACAGGATACGTTCAAGCGCATCGGCATAATCGGCCACCATGCCGCGCACGCGCAGGCAATCGGTGCGTTTGATATCATCACGTACTGCCGACACATCCAGAACCGAACAGACCTTGCCATCCGGGTCAAAAACCGGGGCGGCGGTGCAGGTCAGCACCGAATGCTGGGACAGGAAATGCTCGTCCTTGTGGATGGTGATCGGGCGTCCTTCGACGATACAGGTGCCGATACCGTTCGTGCCTTCGCGTTCCTCGCTCCAGACAGCGCCGGGCAAAAGCCCGTTGGTGCGAAAGGACGGCAACAGGGAATGGGCGGCAACACTGTCAAGGATCACGCCGCTATTATCGGTCAAAAATACCGCATAGCCCGACGCATCGATCTTGCGATACAGCGTGCGCACCAGATCATGGGCATGATGATAAAGCCGCCCGTTGCGATCACGCAGTTGCCGGGTCTGGCTTTCGGATATGACTTCGGGACGGCGCAAGGTGTCATGAGCCAGCCCGAACCGTTGTTCACACCGTTGCCAGCTTTCAAGCACCGCACGATTTTGCGCACCACCGCTTAATTGCAGTGCCGCTTCTATCCGTCCGCCGGGAATGTTTCCTGACATAGACGCTATCTCCCTTGTGTCGGTGTTTTGTCCGGAATTTTCCGGTCGCGCAGCTTTTGCTGCATCCGATCACAGGGGCAATCCTACCATATGGCGGGGCCCCTACGCCAAACAGTTTCGCTGGAAAAACACCCTGCAATCAGCAGCGTTCCATTTTTGGAACACTTTGCGCCACCTGTTCGCGACTGTTCCGCGATCCCGCAGCCGTGCATCCCGCCCCCGGATACAGACAACCGACTGAAATAAAGCACTTTCCACAAAGTCCTGGCGGTTCGGATCAAAGTGGCACGACCTTTGCGGATAAGGCGGCGTCACAATCAAAAAGCGGGCGAAAAAATCGCCTGTCGATCTCGGAGGAACCAAAATGATCTACAAGAATCCAAATGACGCCGGCAGTCCGGTCAGCTTCAAGGGCCGTTATGAAAACTTCATTGGCGGCGAATGGGTCGCCCCGGCCAAGGGTCAGTATTTTGAAAATGTGTCGCCGGTGAATGGCAAACCGTTCTGCGAGGTCGCCCGTTCCAGCGCCGACGATATCGAAAAGGCGCTTGATGCCGCCCATGCCGCTTTCCCGGTCTGGGGCAAAACATCGGTGACCGAACGCGCCAACATGCTCAACAAAATCGCCGACCGCATGGAAGCCAATCTGGAAATGCTGGCAGTTGCCGAAACCTGGGACAATGGCAAGGCCGTGCGTGAAACGCTGGCGGCTGACATCCCGCTTGCGATTGACCATTTCCGCTATTTCGCCGGTGCCATCCGCGCACAGGAAGGATCGCTGGGCGAGATTGACGACAATACGGTCGCCTATCACTTCCACGAACCCCTTGGTGTGGTTGGTCAGATCATTCCATGGAACTTCCCGATCCTGATGGCGGTCTGGAAACTGGCCCCGGCATTGGCGGCTGGCAACTGCGTTGTCCTGAAACCGGCTGAACAGACCCCGGCATCAATCTGCGTTCTTTTGGAACTGATTTCCGATCTGATCCCGGCGGGCGTGGTCAACGTCGTTCAGGGTTTTGGCGTTGAAGCCGGCAAGCCGCTTGCGCAAAGCAACCGCGTTGCCAAGGTCGCCTTTACCGGTGAAACCACCACGGGCCGCCTGATCATGCAATATGCATCGGAAAACATCATTCCGGTGACCCTGGAACTGGGTGGCAAATCGCCAAACATCTTCTTTGAAGACGTCATGGCCGCCGATGATGATTTCCGTCAGAAAGCCGCCGAAGGCATGGCGATGTTTGCCCTGAACCAGGGTGAAGTTTGCACCTGTCCGTCGCGCGCCATCATTCAGGAAAGCATCTATGACAAGTTCATGGATAACGTTCTGTCGCGCGTTGCCAGTATCAAACAGGGCAACCCGCTTGATACCGATACCATGATCGGTGCGCAGGCCTCGACCGAGCAGATGGAAAAGATCATGTCCTATCTCGACATCGGCAAGCAGGAAGGCGCACAGGTTCTGTGTGGTGGCGACAAGGCCGATCTTGGCGGCGATCTTGCCGGTGGTTTCTATATCCAGCCGACCATCTTCAAGGGTCACAACCGCATGCGGATTTTCCAGGAGGAAATCTTTGGCCCGGTTGTATCCGCCACCACGTTCAAGGACGAAGCCGAAGCCCTTCACATCGCCAATGACACACTTTACGGCCTTGGGGCTGGTGTCTGGACACGTGATGCCAACCGTTCCTACCGCTTTGGCCGGGAAATCAAGGCCGGTCGTGTCTGGACCAACTGCTATCACCTGTATCCAGCCCATGCGGCCTTTGGCGGGTATAAGCAGTCGGGCATCGGACGTGAAAACCACAAGATGATGCTGAACCATTATCAGCAGACCAAGAACCTGCTGGTTTCGTATGATCCGAAACCGATGGGCTTCTTCTGATCGCGCAATGATCGCGGCCGGGCGCATGGCCTCCCCTGTGCGTCCGGTCATTTTTCGCGACCAAGGAGGTCACCATGACCGGATCAGAAACCATCCCCGACCGGGTCACCGCAACCGATGCGGCGATTGAACTGATCAGGAAGCTTAAATCCATACATGGCCCGGTGATGTTTCATCAGTCGGGCGGTTGTTGTGACGGCAGTGCGCCGATGTGCTTCCCGGACGGCGAATTCAAAACCGGCGATCAGGATGTGCTTTTGGGCAAGATCGAAGACAGCCCGTTCTATATCGGACGCGCCCAGTTCGAATATTGGCAACATACCCAGCTGATCATTGATGTGGTGGACGGGCGTGGCGGGATGTTTTCGCTTGAAGGACCCGAAGGCAAACGCTTCCTGACCCGATCCAGAATATTCAGCGACGACGAATGGAAGGCCCTTAAAAAGGCAGAGGAGCAAAACCCGCTGATCTCTGAAACCTGATTTCTGTGTGTTACCCGTGGCGTTTCGCATCCGGTGTCATCCCCCATGATGCCCACTCCCCGAAACGCCGGAAGATGCTGACGGTTTTCCTACCCTTTCCGTGGCTTCTTCTTCCTTGCCCGCTGCCTTTACCCATTCGGGCAGCGGGTATTTTTTTTGCCCGGACGGTGGGTGGGTAATTTCTATGCTGTGCCAAGCAGCACGATCACAAAACCGCTTAGCATGCAAAGCACTGCAAGCGACATCAGGGCCGCCATCACGACCCGCCCGCCGACATGCATGACATTGCGGATATCAACACTTAATCCCAATGCCGCCATGGCAAGAATGGTCAGGAACGAAGACACGGTTTTCATGCCACCAAGGGCAAATTCCGGCAACAGCCCGAATGAACGGGCCGTCATCATGACGATAAAGCCGATAATGAACCATGGCACGACCTGCGCAATCGGAAGACGGGTTTCCCGCGCCCGCCCGCCAATCAGCGCCAAACTGAAAATCACCGGACCCAGCATCAAAACCCGGATCAGCTTGACCAATGTACCGACCTGCACCGCCAATGCGCCGGCCGGTGCGGTTGCGGCCAGAACCTGTGGGACAGCATAAACCGTCAGGCCCGAAAAAACCCCATATTGAGTGGCCGATAATCCAAGTCCGGCATGCAGCATCGGCAGGACGAAAACAAACAGAACGCCAAGTATCGCGGTAAAGGAAATCGATGCCGCCACATCGTCCGACCGTGCGTCAATCACCGGTGCGGTTGCGGCAATCGCCGAATTACCGCAAATCGAATTGCCACATGCCACCAGCATCGCAAGATGCCTGGTCAGTCCAAGCGCACGCCCGATATGATAGCTGACAAACAGGCTGATACAGACAACGGCAATGATTGCCGCCACCAGCCCGCCCCCGGCCGATCCGATGGCCTGCGCACTGATTGACCCGCCCAGCAACACGATGGCAATTTCAAGCACCGTCTTGCCACAAAACCGCACCCCGGCGAAATAACGCGGCGCCAGACCGAACACGGATCGCACCACCACCCCGATCAGAATGGCAAAGACCAGACTTTCCACCCAGCCCCGCCCCAGCAGAACACGTTCGGCATGCTCGATAAGCTTGGCGGCAAGCGCGACCATAAGGGTCACGGCAAGTCCGGGCAGGATCGGTTTGATGCGGGTGTTAAAAAACATGATTTTCCTGTGTTTTGATCACAGTCGGAAAATCTCACGCTCAACCATTTACTTCCATCGAATAAAAATTCATATTTCATTCGATTTAATCGAATGATTAAGGCAAAGTCCCCGGACACGCGTCCTCCCCATTCCAATCAGCCCAGTATGCGGCGCCGAACTCTGCCTCGCGTTTAAAATCCCCCGGCATGGGCGGGAAAGATGCCAGACCACAGTGGAAGATACCAACGCCATGATGACGCTTGAACAATTGCAGATCTTTGTTGCCGTCGCCGAACGCGAACATCTGACCCGCGCGGCCGAGGCGATTGGCCTGACCCCGTCTGCGGTCAGTTCGGCAATCAAGAACCTGGAAGGTTTTTATGGCGTGGCGCTGTTTAACCGGGTTGGTCGGCGGATTGAACTGACCCAGACCGGACGCCTGTTTTTGGATGAAGCCAAATCAACACTGGCCCGCGCGCGTGCCGCCGAACTGACGCTGGCCGAACTGGGCGGCATGCAACGTGGTGATTTAAACGTTTATGCCAGCCAAACCATTGCCAGTTACTGGCTGCCCCCGTTCCTGATGAAGTTTCATGACCAGTATCCCGGCATTGAAATTCATCTGACAATCGGCAACACCAAAACCGTATCGGATGCCGTGCGTGGCGGGGCCGCCGATATCGGCTTTATCGAAGGCGACATTGATGAACCCGCCCTTGCCAAACGCGAAGTCGCCGAAGATGCGCTGGTGATTGTGGTTGGCCCCAAGCATCCCTGGGCCGATGGCAGGCCGCTGACCGCACAGGCCCTGATCACCCAGACCAACTGGATCCTGCGCGAAGCCGGATCGGGCACCAGATCGGAATTTGAAAGCGCGTTGCGTGATCTTGATGTTGATCCGGCGCGCCTTAAAACCGCCCTCGTCCTGCCCAGCAACGAGGCCGTGATTACCGCGGTTGAAACCGGTACGGCTGCCACCGCTGTTTCACAATTCGCGGTCAGTTCCCTGATCGCGCAGGGCCGACTGGCCCGCGCAAGTTTCCCGATCCCGCCACGCAAATTCATGGTCCTGCGTCACAAGGAACGCAAACAGACGCAAAGTTCACTGGCGCTGGAAAAGCTGTGCCTCGCGGTTACCTCATAGCCAGGAAGATCGGACATCAGAGTTTGCCCGATTACTGGACATCACCCATGACCGATACCTTTTCCGTATCGAGCCTACCCGGTGAACCATTCAATCGCGCGTCCCCAATCAACAGACCGCGTGAAATGATGCTTCCTTCAACACAACACCAGAAGGCTGTTACGAACGCTGCCAAGCCCCGCAAACCTACAAAGAAAGTGATCCTCTCCTCCGGGGTTCCTGCAAATTCCCCGTCTCCAAATTGCAAGATCATTCCCTTGATAATTGGTGTGGCGACAGAGAAAGCTACCAACTGAATGATCAACAATGCGGGCAAAACCAACAAACTTTTCCCGACAATGTACCAAAAAGTCTTCTTGCCTCTTGCGAACGCGCGTCGCGCCGAACTTTTTCCGCCCTGTATTACCGAAACGGGCCAAGTCACAAACAGAACACCAAGAACGAGCGTCGCAAATATCGACACGACTGCTATTGCAACGATGTAAACGGGTAGCTCTTGACTTCCTTGGATAAGGCCTTGCGAGACATTCACCCACAGCAGATGCTGCCAGAATACAATCTCTGCTGTTAAGGCAAGCACCATAATCAGCATGCGATTCAGAAACGAGAAGAACATCCCCCGGCTCTGTCTTGAAAAAGCAAACCAGCAAGGAGCGCCATTGAGATTAAATGAATGCACGGAGTACATCAAAGCAGCAAAAGGAACTGTGAAGGCAATAGCCACAGGGAAAACAACCAGCCCCATGGGCTGTTCAACCCTCAGCGTGAAGCCATCTTTGCTGACTGAGACAACTTGAGCAGGCCCGAAACTCGAAAGCACGAATTCAAGCCCGACCATAGCAATGATGGCGAGCAAGATGATTGGAAGGTTGTAGAAAAACCCATTCCATGCATCATGAAGTATCCAATTCTCAAACTTTGGATCGTTGAAATT
Organism: Thalassospira sp. MCCC 1A02491; assembly: GCF_001613785.1. NCBI lineage: Bacteria > Pseudomonadati > Pseudomonadota > Alphaproteobacteria > Rhodospirillales > Thalassospiraceae > Thalassospira > Thalassospira sp. MCCC 1A02491. Next base: position 259,493 of record NZ_LPVX01000023.1, read on the forward strand.
CTTTGGCTGTTTTTGAGGCTCAATGTCAGTCACAAGTTAGCCTTATTTCCTGAAAGCTATAACCAGATACGCTAAACATTTTCGGCGATTGGCCTACACGTTCCGTTGGATCACATAGCCCATGATAATCCAACCTACCCAAACAGCCCCTTCTTAGAAAAAGTGCCGCCAATTTCCGAGGATAGTCAGAAGTTTCAGATGCTGAGCCAGTTGCAAAAGTGAAATACTAAAACCGACTATCAAGAGTTGGAAAACCAATCTCCTTAGATCGGCAAAACTCTATGTCCACAAGCTATCTTCAAACTTCCTGGTTGCTTCCTCTTTCAAAGTCCGTCCCCAACCATTTATCTTTCGGCTTTCAAAATCGATTGGTATCAAGTTTTAGAATTTCCAACCGCTCTAACCTATGACGAAAATCACACCTCTCCCTTTGATACTCAATCCCTCCTTCGAATAGGGGTTAAGTCGCCAATCGGTTCTTCAACCGTCATTTTGGAAATTTTCCAAATGTAAATTGCGAATGCGCAATGCAGCATTTCTCGCGAACTTCTATCGATTTCCTTATACAGACCGGCTCCTGATTGGTGGTTTAAGCCCATCAGGTCAATCAATGAACGGTTTCGCATTGCAGTGAAATACGGGGTCGGACAGGAAGGCTTTGCCTGATAGAAGGACCAACGCCAATGCTTGATGCAGAAATATTGGCACGTATACAGTTTGCTTTTACCGTTTCATTCCACATCATTTTCCCGTCATTCACCATCGGGCTTGCGAGCTTTTTGTTCGTGCTTGAAGCGATGTGGTTGCGCACCCGTGATGACACCTATCTGGCACTTTACAAATTCTGGCTGAAAATCTTTGCGCTGGCCTTTGGCATGGGGGTCGTGTCCGGGATTGTGATGTCCTATCAGTTTGGTACGAACTGGGGACCGTTTTCGGAATTTACCGGCGGCGTGATCGGCCCGTTGATGGCGTATGAAGTTCTAAGCGCCTTCTTCCTTGAGGCCGGCTTCCTTGGCATCATGCTGTTTGGCTTAAACCGGGTCGGGCCAAAGCTTCATTTCCTTGCCACCACCATGGTTGCGGTTGGAACCCTGTTTTCGGCCTTCTGGATTTTGTCAGCCAATAGCTGGATGCAAACACCTGATGGCTATGTGATTGAAAATGGTCGTGCGGTTGTCACAAGCTGGATCGATGCGATTTTCAATCCAAGTTTCCCCTATCGTCTGGTTCATATGGTGCTGGCCGCCTATCTGACCACCGCCTTTGTCGTGGGTGCCGTCGGGGCGCTGCATTTGTTGCGCGATCGGGAAAACCGGGCGGCCCGCATCATGTTTTCCATGGCCATGTGGATGGCGGCCATTGTCGCCCCGATCCAGATCGTCGCAGGTGACATGCACGGACTTAACACCCTTGAACATCAACCGGCCAAGGTTGCCGCGATGGAAGGCCATTTTGAAACCCGCGAAGGCGCACCGCTGATCCTGTTTGGCCTGCCCGACATGAAGGCCGAGGAAACCCGTTATGCGGTTGAAATCCCCAAGCTGGGCTCGATGATCCTGACCCATGACTGGGATGGCAAGATCACGGGGCTTAAGGATTTCGCCCCGGAAGACCGCCCCAATGCCCCGATCGTGTTCTGGACATTCCGCATCATGGTCGGCATCGGGGTCTTGATGGCCTTGCTTGGCATCGCAAGCCTGATCGCCCGGTTCCGGCACAAGCTTTATGACTGCAAGTATTTGCATCGCTTTGCACTGGTCATGGGGCCAAGCGGCTTTGTCGCCATTCTGGCAGGCTGGTTCACCACCGAAGTCGGGCGACAGCCATGGGTGGTGTATGGATTGATGCGCACATCCGAGGCCGGATCACCTGTCACCGCCACGGCAATTGCCGGATCGCTGATCGCCTTTGTTGCCGTCTATTCCATCGTGTTCGGGGTGGGGACGGCCTATATCCTGCGCGCCATGAACCACGATCCGCGTCACGCGCATGTGCCGACTGGTGAATTCCTTCGTGCCGGGGGCCGTCAATTGGCCGCACATAACAATCCGCAGGCAGGAGAATGATCATGGATTATCAACTGATCTGGGTTCTTTTGATCGCGGTTGCGGTTTTCGCCTATGTCACGCTCGATGGTTTTGATCTTGGAATCGGCATTCTGTTTCCCCTGATCAAGGACCCGGTCAAACGCGGCCGCATGATGAATACGGTCGCCCCGATCTGGGATGGCAATGAGACCTGGCTGGTGCTGGGGGGCGGCGGGCTTTATGCCGCCTTCCCCAAGGCCTATTCATTACTGATGACCGCCTTTTACATTCCGGTGTTTGTCATGCTGCTTGCCCTTGTGTTCCGGGGGGTGGCGTTTGAATTCCGGTTCAAAAGCAAGAACCATCAGAAACATTGGGATATCGCCTTTTCGACCGGATCAATCATCGCAAGCGCCATGCAGGGTGCGATGCTCGGCAGCTTTATCGAAGGCATTGCCGTTGAAAATGGTCGTTTTGTCGGCGGGGCGTTTGACTGGCTCAGTCCGTTTTCGATCTTTTGCGCCACGGCAGTTGTTGTCGGCTATGCCCTGCTTGGTACCGGCTGGCTGATCATGAAGATGGAAGGCGATTTTCAGGGCAATCTGCGCCGTCTTGCCAAACCGGCCGTGATCTGGATGGCGGCAAATCTTGCTGTGGTGTCGCTGATGACCACTTACGTCAATCCGGCCTATGCCGAACGATGGTTTGCAATGCCCAATCTGGCCTTTCTGGCCCCGATCCCATTGATCACGGCCGGTCTTTTATTCTGGTTGTGGCGGGCGGTTTCGCATCGGGAAAAGACGGTTTTTGGCATTACGCTTGGCATCTTTTTCCTGTGCTATCTGGGTTTTGGCATCACGCTTTATCCCAATATCGTCCCGCCAATGATCACCTTCCGCGATGCGGCGGCACCGCAAAACAGCCTTGCCTTCATGCTGGTCGGGGCCGTGATCCTGTTGCCGGTGATCTTTGCCTATACCGCTTATGCCTATTGGGTATTCCGCGGCAAGGTCAGTGACGAGGGGTATCATTGATGCCGCACATCACTTCGCAAAGAACCAGACGTCTGCTTTGGTTTATCGGGCTTTATATCGGCGGGATTGTCGGGGTCGGGCTTGCGGCCTTGGCGCTTAAGGCCATGCTGGGTCAGGCATAAACATCCCCGAATACATATGAAATTGCCTGTCATAATCCCCCGGACAGGCAGTCGCCCGGCAGCAAAATCCCCCACCCTGCTGCCGGGTTCTTTTTTTTCTACTGGTTGTCCTTGCGTCGGATCAGATCGGCAAGCCGTTCGATCCCGGCGCGAATGCGTTCGGGCTTTTCGGTGGCGAAGCTGAACCGGGCAGTATTGCGCCCCGACTGGTCACAGAAAAAGGCCTGACCGGGGACAAAGGCGACCCGAGCATCTTCCATTGCCTCGACCAGTAGGGCGCGGGCGTCAATATTGTCGGGCAATGTTAACCATACAAACATGCCGCCCCTGGGCCGGGAATAGCTGACATCATCTGGCATGAATTCATCCATCGCGCCCAGCATCGCATCGCGCTTGGCGCGGTATGCATCACGCAGGGTTTCAATATGGGCCGGGAACAGCTTGCTTGCGGCACGCAGCGCTATTTCCTGATTGATGGTTGAAACATGCAGATCGCCCGCCTGCTTCATCAGAACCAGTTGGCGGATCACCGGGCGCGGTGCGGTTACCCAACCGATGCGCAAGGCCGGGGCCAGCGTTTTGGAAAACGTGCCCAGCTGAATGACGCAACCGGCATCCGGATTACTGCCCGCTTCATCAAGTGCCAGAAGCGATGGCAGAGTTTCGCCTTCATAGGACAGCTTGCAATAGGCGGCATCTTCGATAATCACCGCGCCATATTTGCGCGCGGTTTCAAGAACCGCCATCCGGCGATCCAGGCTATAGGACCGACCGGTCGGGTTCTGGAAATCGGGCGCCAGATAGGCAATGCGTGCACCATTGGCAAAGGCCGCATCAAGTTCGGCAATGATCGGGCCGTCTTCGTCCATATTGATGCCGACATAGCTTGGCCGACGCATCGAAAAGGCCTGCATGGCGCCAAGGTAGCTTGGCTTTTCCAATACGATCTCGCGGCCGGGCTCCAGCAACAGGCGGGCTATCATATCAAGTGCCTGCTGCGCCCCGCAGGTGATCAGGATATTGTCGATATCGCGGGTCGCACCCGACTGGGCCAGATCATCGGCAATCCATTGCCGTAATCCCGGCAGACCTTCGCTGATCGAATATTGGAGGCTGCGACGGCCGGCCGTTTCATCACTGGTCAGGCCATCAAACATGTCATGAAAATCAGACAACGGGAAAAGATCCGGGTCCGGCACCCCACCGGCGAACGAGGTAATTTCCGGGCGTTCGGCAACCTTCAGCAAATCACGAATTTCCGACGCCCGCAAAGCACGGGCATCGGGCACAATCATCTCGTTCCATTGGATCGTCATGGCATCCTCATTAGGTCAGTCTTCTTGACATTATTTGGCAAGCAACACTGACCTAAATCAAGTTTATTTTTATATAGGCGACAATTTTGAAATAAAATTACCTAAAGCACCAATCCGCAGCCGTTAGTTTGTTCGCAGACAAACATCAGATTTTGGTGCTATTTCAACGAGATGACAAAGGCACGGACAAAAATCACTGAAAGAAGCATCGAGACAAAGCAGGCAATCACACCAGCAGCAAGCGCCCGAACACCCAGAACTGCCACATCGGCAGGAATCCCGAGCACATGAAAAATCGCCACCATTTGTCCGATCACCGGCACGATCAGGGTCGAGATAACCGGTAAGAAAAGCAAAACCGCAACCAACCGCCAGATCACATACAGGAAGGTCCCCCTGCCCCGCTGCCAGGTTTTACGCATTGACCTGTCCGCACCAGCAAGAACTGCGGGAAACCAGTTTGCGCCAAGGGCAATCACACCAAGAAATCCAACAAGGATAAATGCCCCGATCAAAAGCCGTCCCGAATGCGACGGTTCACGACTGCTGCCGAGCAAGGCACGTATGATGTCAGCCACAAAAAATTGCTGATAGACCAGGACCATCGCAATTGTCAGCACCGCCAGCCCCCACATCCCGACACTGCAACAAAGAACAGCTTTGCGGTTCGCAGCCAAAATAGCACCCCAACCACCCTGCCGGGTCAAACATGACAGTTGGGCTAAAATGCCAACGACAATCAACGCCACCGCATCAACCAATGCACGCACGACAAACCAGCACGTGCCGCCCAATGACAAAACCCCATCCGGACCAAGCAAGGCCGGATGGGGTACAATCGCGTCAAATACAGCAAACAGCGCCAACCATGAAACTGCTGCTGCAACCACCGAACGGTTTAACCAAAGAACATCAAAAACATCCTGAATAATCCAGGATTTGAATTTCACGCATGATGGCTCATTCTTTGGCATCGCGCCCTGGCTGCTGGATGAAACAGATCAATATATGGCGATGAAGAAGATCGTGGTTCAATCCTTATTGCTTCGCTATTGACACGCGGGCCTGAAAACGCAACGGCGGCAGCGGCAGCGAAATCATCAAACTGTCAAACGTTTTTCACCAAGGTGATAGGCACGCGATACGATCACAACAATCATGGCACCGATGACAATATATTGAAGGCTGCTTACCGCCATTGTTATGATCGAGGTTGCGTTAAAGGCCAGCGAGCCATCGCTTGATATCAGCGGTTGCCCACCTGCTGTCTGAACCAGATTTACAATCATAGAGCCCAGAAAAAGCATCAACACAGGGCCCAGCAAAACCCGTCCTGTAACGTACCATACAGTCTTCCGTCCTCTCGCAACCGCACGTCCCACGCCACTTCCATCGCCGATAAGGGCCGCGGGCAACAATGTTGCAAAGAACACCAGAACGATCCAGAGACTCACAAAGGTAAAGATGCTGGAAATGCCTATCGCAGACAGGTTCTCGATCTTGGCCATGTCTTCCGGAGACAACATGAAATGGCCGGTCAGGACAAACAGCCCCAATGATGCGGGCAAAGTATCAAGAAGTTGCAGGACAATATAACGCCCGGAAAAAAGCCGGACACACGACGCATCAAATTCCTTGAATGCCGCAATGCCTGCATACCCATTTAGCAACCAAGCAAACAGCGACAGCGCAAAATATCCCCAGATGACAAGTCCAAGCACATAGATGACATAGACCTGCCCGGAAAAAGGTGCTGCGAACTGCCAGAAAGCCATTGCCAGCATCAGGATGGCCACAATTACAGTGCTGGCCCAGCAGCGCAAAATCGCAACAAAACTGGTCTTCCAGATACCTGGCTGTTTGGGGCTGGTTTGGACAGTCTCTTTATCTTGCGCCATTTCAGATTGCCTCTGCCTGTTTGAGTTCGGTTGCCGGTTGGCTTGCCTCAGCCAAACGCGCCTCGCCAAGCTGATAGGCGCGTGACAGGACCACGGCGACAAGAACAACGCCGGTTGCCCATACCAGATAGGCCAGACCGTTCATTGCCATATCAAACGGCACAAATTGCAGTTCGCCTGCGTGAATGGTGTATGTGCGAACGGCTTCGGAAAACCGCCCGGGCAACAGGAACACGGTTACAAGGAACAATACGATATTGGCGCCCGGCCCGACGATCAGGCGCGACGTCACATAGCCGATCGTTTTGCGACCGCGTGCAAATGCCCGCCGGATTGACGAACCATCGGCCATGATCGCTGCGGGCAGCCAGGTCCCCACCAAACCAAGTGCGACCAGCATCGCCACCCCGTAAAAGGCAAGCACCGCAACCATCACCAGGAAAAACCGAACGTCTTCCCGGGCCGCCTTGATTTCGGGGATCGCCAAAATTGGAACCATCACGAAAAGTGCCGGGATAAGCGTCACCATGGCCACGGCAAAGCCGCGCATGAAGAACTTGAAGAAAGCGCTTTTTTCAAGCGCCCCCACCGCGGAAAACCCGCTGACATTGCGCAAAACCGTCATGTGACAGGCAATGGCAAGATACGCGCCGACAAAATAGGTCGGCAAATCCGGTGATTCCATATCAGGCCGCAAGGCATAAATCACGATATCCATGATCCACAATGCCGCAACCGCCGCAGTAAAAATCACGATGTTTTTGCGAATGACGTCTGTGGCCTCGCCCCAGATCGTAATGTCGAATTTCATGCCTGTCCCCCAAGCGCGTTTAACGTGAATTCCCTTCTGGCAATGCTACTTTTCCCGCATGGCATTTCCTGTGACTTCTGTCACACCTATCCGCCTGTGACAGGCCCCCTCCTTATGAACAGTGTCTGCTGAGATTGCTTTGGCGTGCCGGACTTTTAGCTATTGGCAATTGCGGCAGCGGCCGATAAATTAAACACACGGGGAATGTGAAATATAATTGGACCACAAAAATTTGTGTAAAAATAGAAATCACACTTGCGTTGCGGAGCATTCCATATTACCCATCAAAGCCAAGTGAAATACAATTATAAACACAAAAAATTGTGTTAATTGCCACAGTTTTGATTGATCGGCAGGAAAGAGAATGCAGCCCAATCTGACCCATCTCCGCCAGCTTGAGGCAGAGAGTATCCATATCATCCGCGAGGTTGCGGCATCGTTTGAACGGCCGGTGATGCTTTATTCCATCGGCAAGGATTCATCGGTTCTGCTGCATCTGGCGCGCAAGGCGTTCTATCCCGCACCGCCGCCCTTCCCGCTGATGCATGTTGATACCACCTGGAAATTCCGCGAAATGATCGAGTTTCGCGACCGGATGGCGGCTGAATATGGTTTTGATCTGATTGTTCATATCAATCAGGACGGTGTCGAACGCGGCATTGGTCCGTTCACCCATGGGTCAAGCCTGCATACCGATGTCATGAAAACGGAATCGCTCAAACAGGCGCTGAACAAATACAAGTTCGATGCGGCCTTTGGCGGGGCGCGCCGTGACGAGGAAAAGGCACGCGCCAAGGAACGTGTATTTTCCTTCCGTACCGAAACCCATCGCTGGGACCCGAAAAACCAACGCCCGGAATTGTGGGATATCTATAACGCCCGGATCAACAAAGGCGAAAGCATCCGTGCTTTCCCGATCTCGAACTGGACCGAGCTTGATATCTGGCAATACATCTATCTCGAACAGATCCCGATCGTGCCGCTGTATTATTCGGCAAAACGTCCGGTCGTCGAACGCGATGGCATGCTGATCATGGTTGATGACGACCGTATGCCGCTTAAACCCGGCGAAAAGCCGGAAATGAAGTCGGTACGCTTCAGGACGCTTGGCTGCTATCCGCTGACCGGTGCCGTTGAGTCCGAGGCAGCGACCCTGCCCGAAATTATCCAGGAAATGCTTCTGACCCGTTCAAGCGAACGTCAGGGCCGCATGATTGACCATGACCAGGCCGGGTCGATGGAGAAGAAGAAGCAGGAAGGTTACTTCTGATGGCGCATAAATCTGACCTTATTGCTGATGACATCCTCGGCTACCTCAAAGCCCAGGAAGAAAAAAGCCTTCTGCGTTTCATCACCTGCGGCAGTGTCGATGACGGAAAATCGACCCTGATCGGCCGTCTGCTTTGGGATTCCAAACTGATTTTCGAAGACCAGCTGGCGGCGCTGGAATCTGATAGCCGCAAGGTTGGCACCCAGGGCGGCGAGATCGATTTCGCCCTGCTGCTTGACGGTCTTCAGGCCGAACGCGAACAGGGCATCACCATTGATGTCGCCTATCGCTTCTTCTCGACCGACAAGCGCAAATTCATTGTCGCCGATACGCCGGGCCACGAACAATATACGCGGAACATGGCAACCGGTGCCTCGACCGCCGATGTGGCCGTGATCCTGATTGATGCGCGAAAAGGCATCCTGACCCAGACCCGTCGTCACAGCTTCATCACGTCCCTTCTCGGCATCAAGCACGTGGTTCTGGCCGTCAACAAGATGGACCTGATCGATTATGATCAGTCCAAATTTGACGAAATCGTCGCTGCTTATAACGCGTTCGCAGCCCAGCTGAATTACAGCTCGATCACCGCGATCCCGCTATCTGCCCTTCGCGGCGACAACATGATTGAAGCCAGCGCCAATACGCCGTGGTATTCCGGTCCGACGCTTCTGGCACATCTTGAAGACATTCAGGTCGAACAGGACGCGATCAACAAACCGTTCCGTCTTCCGGTGCAGTGGGTCAACCGCCCGAACCTTGATTTCCGCGGCTTTTCCGGCACTGTTTCATCGGGTCGGGTCAAACCAGGTGATGAAATTGTTGTCACCGCATCGGGCCAGACCAGCAAGGTCAAGGAAATCGTCACCTTTGACGGCAACCTTGACGAAGCCATCGCCGGTCAGGCCATCACCCTGACTCTTGAAGACGAGATCGATATTTCGCGCGGTGATGTTCTGGCGGCATCCGATGCCAAACCGGAATTCGCTGATCAGTTCGAAGCCCGCATCATCTGGATGCATGAAGATCATCTTCTGCCCGGTCGCCCCTATCTGATCAAGATGGGTGCACAGGTAACAAGCGCACAGATCAGCGACCTTAAATACAAGGTCAATGTCAATACGCTCGAACATGTGGCGGGCAAGACGCTTGAACTGAACGAAGTCGGGATTGCCAATATCTCGGCGGACAAGGCACTGGCCTTTGATCCCTATGACGAAAACCGTCATTCGGGCCGTTTCATCATCATTGACCGCTTCACCAACGCGACTGTTGGTGCGGGCATGGTCAACCATTCCCTTCGCCGTGCGACCAACATCAAATGGCAGGAAATGGACATCAACAAACAGGCACGTGCCTATCAGAAAGGCCAGAAATCGGTCGTTCTGTGGTTCACCGGCCTGTCGGGTGCGGGCAAATCAACCGTCGCCAACCTGGTGGAGAAAAAGCTCCATGCACTTGGCAAGCACACCTACACTCTTGATGGTGATAATGTCCGTCATGGCCTGAACAAGGATCTCGGCTTTACCGATGCGGACCGTGTGGAAAACATCCGCCGCGTTGGTGAAACCGCCAAGCTGTTCGTTGATGCCGGTGTGATCACGCTGGTGTCCTTTATCTCGCCATTCAAAAGCGAACGCCAGCTTGCCCGCAGCCTTGTTGAAAAAGACGAATTTATCGAAGTCTTTATCGACACCCCGCTGGAAGTCTGTGAACAGCGCGATGTCAAAGGCCTTTATAAAAAGGCGCGCGCCGGCGAGATCGCCAATTTCACCGGGATTTCAAGCCCCTATGAGCGGCCCGAAAATGCCGAGATCGTGGTCAACACCGCCGATCAAAGCGCAGAAGAAGCCGCCGAACAGATTGTCGCCAAACTCGAAGAATTTGGCGTTCTCGGGGCCTGGTATCCCGACATCTGATGACCTGCCCGATTTGATCAACGCAAAACCCGACAGTTCCGACTGTCGGGTTTTGTTTTATTCCGGGCTCCGAAATCTGGCATCGCCCCAATCATCACAAGGCCAACCCCGTTTCAGGCCCACCTGCGACCTTGTAAAATATCGGCCCGAAGGTAACATCAAAACAGGACCCGGAACGGAGGTACCAATGCGGTTTTGCCCGCGTCTGGATGTCGATACATGGCTTTTGTCACTTGTGGCCATTGCGCTGTACCTGTTTGTGCCAGATCCCCTTCTGGCAGAGGAAACAGGATTTCGCATTGGCGCGCATGTATCGCTTAACAACCAGTGGGCCCGATATACCACACCGGCCAACCGCAATCTTGCCGCCGCCCTTCAGGCCAGAACGTCATCGGGTTCGATCGAAACCCTTCCAAATGATCGGCTTTTCCATCTGTATCGTTCCGGCGAACTTGATTGTATTCTGACCGGTGGCTGGCCCCATGATGACCCGCAACTCGTTTCAAAACATGCACTAAGCTTCGAAGTCCGGCTGTTCACCCGCAAAGATGTTGACCTTGCCAGCAAGGATCAGGTTCTGGTTGGCCGCCTGAAACAATTTCCCCCGCCGCCATTGCCCCTGCCCGATACGATGATTGACTGGGTGGCCCTGCAAAACCTTAAACAGGGCTTTGATCTGTTGCGGGCCGGGCGCATTGATGCGCTGCTTGCCGATCCGTCCCATGTGCAAAATGCCCCTGGTGCCCCACATGACGGCATTGTTGCCGCCGACCTTCCGCCTGTTAGACGCTTTGACGTGCCGCTGCTCTGTCATGACAATGAACGCAATCGTCATTTCCTTGATATCCTTGATCAAACATCCCTGACCCAGTGACACGGGCCCGCCGATTGGCCCCACCGGTTTGACAAAACTGGCCCTTGTCGACGGGACCGATTTCAGCAAATCTGGCTTTCCACTGTTCGTTGTCAGGAAGAAACATGACCTCGCCCCACAAAGATGTTTTTGGAAAACCGGTTGGCCATCCCGTTGAAAACTGGACCGGATGCGCCATGCCGCCACGCAGCGACATGGTCGGCCAGCATGTGATCGTCAGCCCGCTTGACCTTGTCCGCGATGCCAGGCACCTGTTTGATGCCAACACCATGGCACAGGACGGGTCACGCTTTACCTATCTTTCGACCAATGCGTTCAACGATTTTGCCAGCTACAAGGCGTGGCTGGAAACCATGGCGGGTCAAAGTGACCCGATGCTTCATGCCATCATCGACAAAACCCGCAATTCGGCGGTTGGCGTTGCAGCCTTTATGCGCATTGATGCCGCCAATGGGTCGGTTGAAATCGGCAATATCAATTATTCCCCGGCATTGTCGCAAACCATTGGCGGGACCGAGGCGATGTATCTGATGATGCGGCGCGCCTTTGACGAACTTGGCTATCGCCGCTACGAATGGAAATGCGACGATCAGAACGCCCCGTCCCGCGCCGCCGCCGCCCGGTATGGCTTCACCTATGAAGGCACGTTCCGCAACCATATGGTCTATAAGGGCCGCAATCGAAATACCGCGTGGTTTTCCATCACCGCCGAAGAATGGCCTGCTATTCGCAGCGGGTTCGAAGCATGGCTGTCACCCGACAATTTTGACGCCAATGGCAAACAGCGCCAGCGACTGGAAGACCTGAGCCCGTGACTTGCCGCGCGGCGGGCATATCCGGGGGACCGGGCATCAATATCTGACGGCTTACGAACTGGTGATTTTGATTTGTTCAACCTTGCCCCTATAGTCGGGCCAGGCTTGACCAACCGAAACGAGTTCCCGATGTTTGATGCCCGCCTGCGCCCGCTGATCGACATACCGCTTAATGCGGCTGCCCGTACCCTGTCGGGCACGGGGATCACCCCGAATGCCATCACCGGCATCGGCTTTTTGTTCGGGGTCCTTGGTGCGGTGTTTCTTGCCTTCCAGCTTGATTATGCGGCCCTTGTGATGATCTTGTTGTCACGGATCATGGACGGGCTTGACGGTGCCGTTGCCCGTCATACTGTCCCCAGATCACGCCACCCCGGTGCCAAAACACAGGAAAGCGACCTTGGCGGCTATTACGACATTGTCGCCGATTTCCTGTTTTATTCCGGCATCATTCTGGGATTTGCCATCGGGCGTCCGGAACATGCGCTTATGGCGGCCTTTCTGATTTTCTGTTTTGTCGGCACCGGGTCGAGTTTTCTGGCCTATGCGATCATCGCAGCCAAGCAGAACCGCAACCATGACAAACAGGGCAAAAAAAGCTTCTATTTCCTGACCGGCATTACCGAAGGCAGCGAAACCATCCTTGTTTTGTGCCTGATTTGCGTCTTTCCCGGCTGGTTCCCCCAGATTGCTGCAATCTTCGGGGCCTTGTGCCTGATAACGACATTTGGCCGTGTCTTGCAAGCGCGTCGCGATTTCGGCTAACGGCCGGAAAAGACGTTGTAACTTCTTGAAGTCCCCGACCGTCACAACCATATCGGCAGTAGCACACAAGGTCGTCATACTACCGGTCGCCCCCAACGATGACCTGCAAAGAAACCAGTGTCAGCATCCGTTGACCTGATGGTCCAGCACCGTCAGATCAACACCGCCTGACCTTAAAAACCGACAGGAACATTATGCGGCCAGTCTCGAATGTTTTTGCTTTGATTTTCGCGTGCTTTCTCGTTGTTGCCTGTGACCAGTCAGGCCCGATCAAGATCGGTTTCATTGCCGGATTGTCCGGACCGGGTTCGGATACCGGAACCGATGCACTCAATGCGCTGAAGCTTGCCGCCCAGCAAGTCAATAACGATGGCGGCATCAATGGCAGGATGGTTGAAATCCTGCCGCGGGATGATGAAAAATCACCCGAAGTCGCCCAACAGCATGTCCGCGAACTTTCCCAACTTGGTGTCGATGCCATTGTCGGTCCCATCATCAGTTCGATCGGCATGGCGATCCTGCCGGTTATCAACGAACTGGGCATCGTGACCGTATCACCAACGGTATCCGCCGCCGAATTTGCCGGTTTTCGCGACTATCTTTTCCGTATGAACACCACCACACGTGAAAATGCGCGCGCCTATGCAAAACGCAGCATCGAGCTTGACCGAAAACGCGTATCCATCGCCCTTGATGGTCAAAACGAAGCATTCGCCGACAGCTGGTATCGTGAATTTCTTCTGGAATTCGAAGAACTTGACGGCCGGGTGATTTCCAAAAACTGGATCAACACCAGTCAGGCCAGCAATGCCGAGATCGCCAGACAACTGGTTGATGATGCCCCCGATGCGATCGTGCTGGTCGCCAACAGTTCCGACAGTGCCAATCTTGCGCTTGAAATCCGCAAACTGTCCAAGGACATCCCGATTTCTGCTGCGGAATGGGCCGGAACCGATTTGCTGATTGAAATCGGCGGAACCGCGGTCGAGGGCATGGAACTTGTCCAGGCCTATGACCGCTATGACACCAATCCGCGTTTCCAGCAATTTGTTGCCGATTACGAAGCCATGTTTGATCGCCATCCGGGGTTCAGTGCGGTTCTGGCCTATGATGCGGCAACGGTTCTGTTTACCGCGCTCAAGACCAAACACCCCGATCAGAAACTGGCCAATGCCATGACCGATCTGCCCCCGCAGATGGGTCTGCATCAGGAACTGAAATTCGATCAGTATGGGGATGGAAATCGCGACGTCTATTTCGTGACAATTCAGAACGGCAAATTCATCCGCGTGAAATAGACCCGTATCGCCGCACTAAAAAACAAAAGCCCTGCTTGTGCAGGGCTTTTTCTTGTCGGCATCGGGGGATGAATTCCCGAAATCCTAGTGATCGCTTTCTTCAAGGAAATGGTCGCCAAGACCGGTATCGTATTCCATACCTTCCTTGGTCAGAACGATGCTGCCCGGATAGCCTTCCTTGACCAGTCCCTTGCGGGTCAGCGCAACCCAGACTGCCGGGTTTTCAAAGCCGCTGGCGTCACGGGCCGCAACGGTGAATTTGCCGACATGCACATGGTCACCATGGGCATGGGGCACACGCAGAAGGGTTGCCTCACCGCTGGCTTCGTCGATCTTGCCCGAATTCGGGTCTTTGGCGATGACCTGTGCCAGGACAAGGGTGCGAAGCTGCAACTTGTTGAGTTTCAGCGGGTTTTTGCGAACGAATGCCATATCTGGTGTTACCCCGGTTTCAATGGATTGATTGCAAGGACATATCTGTTACTTGGCGCAATGATGCAAGCCCTGTTTTGGCCGGGCGCCGTGCAGCAATTGCATTGCTTGGCATCCGTTTCCTTGCCAGGCAGCAAATTTCAGCCGCACAACAGCCGGGCCAAGCCCGACAGACCGCGCTATCCACCCGCGAGCATCTTGCGCAATTTGCGGTCCCGCTTAAGGTGCCATTCCCGGCTCATGGCCTGACCGAAGGTACGGAACCGTTCAACATAAACCAGCTCCCACTGCCGCCCGCGCGTGGTCTTGGCCCCTTTGCCGCTATTATGCGTCACCAACCGCGCCTCAACATCGGTTGACCAGCCGACATAAGTCCTGGGCAGCTTGACCCGGACATTTGCCGCCGGATCAAACCCCAATTCACGCAGCACATAGACAAAGGTGAATGACGCCATTTCCGAAGCTGTTTCAATACGATGTTACATCAGGTGTGGTGAGGTTCGCGGCCTCGCATGACGAAAATGGCCGCTTTCGAGAACCGGCGCGCAGCGTACTAAAGTACATGAGCACCGGAAGCACAGAAAGCGACCATTTGCAGTCCATATGGGGCGAATTAAAGGGTGGAGTTAAACGCGCCACCGTCCAGCAGAATATTCTGCCCGACCATGAATTTCGCATGTTCGCTGCACATGAAGGCACAGGTCGCACCGAAATCAAGCGGATCACCAAAACGGCCGGTCGGAAGACCCGCCTGGGTTTTGGTGCGTGCTTCATCAAGGCTGATGCCTTCGGCCTTTGACTTGTTGGTCATCAGGGCGTTGATGCGATCGGTGTCATGCTGCCCCGGAAGCAGGTTGTTCATGATCACGCCATCCTTGGCCACCTGACGCGACGTTCCGGCAACAAAACCGGTCAGACCGGCACGCGCCCCGTTCGAAAGACCAAGATGGGGGATCGGCGATTTGACCGAACCCGACGTGATATTGACGATACGGCCCCATTTGCGCGAAATCATGCCCGGCAGAACCGCGGTCGCAAGCAGGATCGGCGTCAGCATGTTTGACTGAACCGCGGCTTCCCATTCGGCCTGTCCCCAATCGGACCAGATGCCCGGGGGCGGACCACCGGCATTATTGACCAGAATGTCGGGCGCACCTTGGGCGGCAAGGACCTTGTTGCGGCCTTCCTCGGTGGTGATGTCACAGGCAACCGTCGTGACATTCACGCCATATGTATCACGGATATATTCCGCCGTTTCATTCAGCGGCCCTTCGGAACGTGCATTAAGCGTCAGATCAACACCGGCTTCTGCCAGTTTGATGGCGCAACCACGGCCAAGCCCCTTGGACGAGGCACATACGATAGCCTTGCGGCCTTTGATTCCCAGATCCAATGGATCCTCCCATTTTGGAGTTCGTCTAATGGCAGGAATTTAGACCGGGCATGGCCGTCTGGTCAAACACCGTTCCACGATCTGGAACGATTAATCCAGATCACCGGCATCTGCAAAATCACCGGTTGATCACGCCCCGAACACCGCGTCATGTGCCGCGACATAGGCAACCGCCGCCTTTGAAACATCGGCCACCGACATGCCGGGTTTGTAAATCCCAGACCCCAGACCAAACCCGTCACACCCAGCCTTGGCATAGGTTGCAAAATCATCCGGCCCGACGCCCCCGACCGCATAAACCGGCATCTGTGCCGGAAGAACTGCGCGCATGGCCTTGATGCCGTCTGCACCAATGATGCTGGCCGGAAAGATTTTAAGCCCGTCTGCCCCGGCCTTGATGGCGGCAAAGCATTCACTTGGCGTCAGCACACCGGGCCAGGACCCCATGCCAAGTTCCTTGGTTTTGGCGATCACCTCGATATCGCAATTGGGCGAAACGATAAATTCACCCGAAGCCTTTTTGACATTGGCCACATCATCAGGCGTCAAAACGGTCCCTGCCCCGATCATCGCCGCATCCCCGACCGTTTCCTTCATCGCGCTGATGCTTTTAAGGGGGGCAGGCGAATTAAGCGGCACTTCAATCATGCTGATGCCGGCATCGACCAGCGCGCGCGCCATATCGGCCGCCTCATGGGGGTGAACCCCGCGCAGGATCGCAATCAGCCGGCGGTGTTTTTTGCCGCTGCGCGCATCGGTAATCTGTTCTGCAACATATGGTGCCATGGTCTTAAATCCTTTGTGATGCGTGCGATAAGGTCTGATGGGCCTGGCTTAATCCGGCAAGGGTGATGGCACCGCCATCCATCGCCAGCGCAGTTTGGCCATGCACGGCCAGTGCTGCCTGATAAAGGGATGCAAGCTTGCCTGCACCGACCAGTGCAATGGTTTCACCATCCTGCAACCGATCCAGAATATCGGCAATTTCCAGACCGATCACACTGCCTGACAAAACCGCCGCCCCGGACGGGACGTCCGCGCTGTTCAAGGCAACAAGGCCCGCGGCACGCACGGTAAAAAGCTGATGCAAAAAGCTGCCGGGCTGCGTTTTTGCCGCCCGCACCGCCCCGGCAAAGGCCGCATCATCCCAATCATCGCCAACCGAATGGCGCAGGATTGATTGGCGGGACAAAAGCGCAAAGACCTCGCCACTCATATAGGTCCGAAAGGCGGTGATTTTTCCGTCCGCAACCCGCGCCCATTTCGAATGGGTTCCGGGCAGGCATATCCAACCGGCAAAATTCGGGTTTTGGTTCATAAAGCCGACAAGCTGGGTTTCCTCGCCGCGCATGACATCGGCATCGCCCGATATTTCGCCAACGCCTTTGGGACGCTGACACAATCCGGGCAGGATCGAAACCGCCACCCGCGGGTCGGCCACCGTCGGGCTGACCGCCCCGGATGCCAGATCGCGCGGTGCAACCGGCACCTCGCAATACGGGGCTTCAAGCCATCCCTGCCGCGCCCCGGCCATACCGCAAATCACCACCGGCACATTGCGTATCGCCGGATCAAGCCAGCGGTCAATCAGCCCGATCAGAACCCCTTCGAAGCTCAGCTTATCGTCCCCGGCAATCGCATTCATGCCAAGCGGACTTTCCGCCATCGCCAGGATGTTAGCGCTATCATCCATGGCCCAGACGCGCAAATTCGATGTGCCCCAGTCAACCGCGATCCAGCTTGGTGCCTGGGCCGGGATGCCCGAATGATGTGATGAAGCCGTCAACGCCCTGCCCTTCTATGCTTGTCGGCACAGGTCCCGAACCGGGACCGATGCCGCCTGTTTGCATTCCTCATACTATTGGGCGGATGAATGGTCAATCCATCGCGCAGGAAATCGCCGCGCACGCTCTCAAATGCATAACGCCGCGGCGACCACCCCGGTATCAGACCTGCGGGGCCGGTACATCGGGATCAAGCAGGCTTTGATGCGATTTCCAGTTTTGGGCCTCGATAAACACCTTGGATACTTCGGGGATGGCAGCACGGATATCGATCTCAAGGCGCGACACGGCGGCTTCGACCTGTGGCGATCCGATCTTGTCATCAAAATCGACACTGACACAGACAATCACGCTTTGCGGTCCGTGATGCAGCGTGATGATTTCATTCACCCCCAAAATGCCCGGAATGCCCGCAACCATCCGCGCGATCTTTTCGCGGCTTTGCGCATTGGCACTTTCCCCGATCAGAAGCCCCTTGCACTCAACCGCCAGGAAAAACGCCGTGACTGCCAGAATAAGACCGATCATCACCGATGCCAGCCCGTCAAGCACCGGCATATCAAGTAAATAGGCCGCCGCAATCCCGACAAATGCCACCAGCAAACCAAGCAAGGCCGCTGAATCCTCAAACAGGATGACAAACACTGTCGGGTCCTTGCTGCTATGCACGGCCTTGATGATCGTCTTGTCGGGGTTCTGGACCCGAAACGCCCGATAGGCTGTGCGGAACGCTGCCCCTTCCAGCACCATGGCGATGATCAGGATCGTGAACACAACGTGATATGTCCGGATATCAAATCCGCCAAACGATGCCACCACATGGATATCAAGCGCATGGGGATGAAGGATCTTGTCCACCCCCTCCCAGATCGAAACACCGGCCCCCAATCCGAAAATCATAACCGCAACCAGAAACGACCAGAAATAGGTCTCCTTGCCATAGCCCATCGGATGACGTTCATCAGGCTCCTGGGTCGAAAGCTTCAACCCCAAAAGCAAAAGCCCCTGATTGCCCGTATCCACCAGCGAATGGATGCCTTCCGACATCATCGCCGCAGAACCGGTAATCGCCGCCCCGGCAAACTTCGCCACAGCAATCAACAGATTGGCCGCCGCGGCCATGTAAATGGCCCCTTTTGAGGAATGAGACATATACGCGCTATCCATTCTGAACGATCGGTGATGTGTGCATGAACCGGGCATCTGAAAAAAGCCCGTCAGGCAAATGACTTAGCCCAGTCTAACCGCTTTTGGCCGAATGTCACGGTCTGTCACGGTCTGTCACGGCCTGTCCCGCCGGTTGGCCCCGCCGCCCAAAGAAATCGAAAAAAGCTATCAAAGATACATAAAATAACTATTTCACCTATTACGCATCAAATTGTTAGGCTCTTCAAAGCGATGGGGAAACCCATGGCTTCGGAATTTGTGACCACGTTCGTTGCGATCTCTGAGTTGAACATTATCTGCAACATGAAAGCTTCACGTAGAAATACTGGCGCACTCAAACTGGTTTTGTTTAAATCACATCTCAGGGAACCCAACCATAAGGCGACATGAAACAGCAGATCGGGACTTGCTGTTTTGCCCCGGTCGTCTTTGGCGCAAAACGAAACGGGTCAAGGAGCTGTTTTAAAAACATCTCAGCCACTACGGAGAGAGAAAAATGGACGGAAAACATACCGCAGGGAAATGTCCGGTAATGCACGGCAGCATGACCGAGACCGGCACCACCAACACCGACTGGTGGCCCAAAACCCTTAATCTTGACATCCTGCATCAGCACGACACCAAATCCACGCCCTATGGCAAGGACTTCAACTATGCAGAAGAGTTCAAGAAACTTGATCTCAACGCTGTCAAAACCGACCTGAAAAACCTCATGACCGACAGCCAGGACTGGTGGCCGGCGGACTGGGGTCATTATGGTGGTCTGATGATCCGTCTGGCCTGGCACTCTGCCGGTTCCTACCGTCTGGCCGATGGCCGTGGTGGCGGCGGCACGGGCAATATCCGTTTTGCCCCGCTGAACTCCTGGCCTGATAACGCCAACCTTGACAAGGCACGCCGTCTTCTGTGGCCGATCAAAAAGAAATATGGCAACAAGATTTCCTGGGCTGACCTGATCATTCTGGCCGGCACCATGGCTTATGAATCGATGGGCCTCAAAGTCTTTGGCTTTGCCGGTGGTCGTGAAGATATCTGGCATCCGGAAAAAGACGTTTACTGGGGTGCGGAAAAGGAATGGCTGGCACCGTCTGATTCCCGTTATGACGATGTCACCAAACCCGAAACCATGGAAAACCCGCTTGCCGCCGTGCAGATGGGCCTGATCTATGTGAACCCGGAAGGTGTCAACGGGCAGCCTGACCCGATCAAGACCGCCGCCCAGGTGCGCGAAACCTTTGCCCGTATGGCAATGAATGACGAAGAAACCGCTGCTCTGACGGTCGGGGGTCATACCGTCGGTAAAACCCACGGCAATGGCGATGCCGCCCTTCTGGGCGAAGCTCCCGAAGGCGCTGACATCACCGAACAGGGTCTGGGCTGGAACAACCACACCACGCGCGGCATCGGCCGTGACAGCGTGACCTCGGGCATCGAAGGTGCCTGGACCACCCATCCGACCAAATGGGATAACGGTTATTGCAAGCTTCTTCTGGGCTATGAGTGGGAACTCAAGAAAAGCCCGGCCGGTGCCCATCAGTGGGAACCGATCAATATCAAGGAAGAAGACATGCCCGTTGACGTCGAAGATCCGTCAATCCGTTGCATGCCGATCATGACCGATGCCGATATGGCCATGAAAATGGACCCGACCTATCGTGCAATCATCGAGAAATTCGACAATGATTTCGAATATTTCTCCGATTGCTTTGCCCGCGCATGGTTCAAGCTGACCCACCGTGATCTCGGCCCGAAAGCCTGCTATCTCGGCCCGGACGTTCCGGCCGAAGACCTGATCTGGCAGGACCCGATCCCGTCGGTTGACTACACCTTGTCAGACGCCGAAATCGCCGACCTCAAGGCCAAATTGCTGGCGTCCGGCCTGACCTCGGCCGAGCTGATCAACACCGCCTGGGATTCTGCCCGTACCTTCCGTGGTTCGGACAAGCGTGGTGGTGCCAATGGTGCCCGCATCCGTCTGGCCCCGCAGAAGGATTGGGAAGGCAACGAACCGGCCCGCCTTGCCAAGGTTCTTAGCACCCTCGAAGGCATTCAGGCCGGCCTTGCCAAGAAAGTCTCGATTGCCGATCTCATCGTTCTGGGTGGTACGGCTGCGGTTGAAAAGGCCGTCAAGGATGCCGGCTTCAACATCACCGTTCCGTTCGCACCGGGTCGTGGTGACGCCACCGACGAGATGACCGATGCCGAAAGCTTCGAGCCGCTCGAACCGCTGGCCGACGGTTTCCGCAACTGGGCGAAAAAGGACTATGTCGTTCAGCCCGAGGAAATGCTGCTCGACCGCGCACAGCTTCTTGGCCTGACCGCCCATGAAATGACGGTTCTGCTCGGTGGCATGCGTGTTCTTGGCACCAACTATGGTGGCACCAAACACGGCGTGTTTACCGACCGCGAAGGTGTTCTGACCAACGACTTCTTCGTCAATCTGACGGATATGTCCTATAGCTGGAAACCGGCGGGCAAGAACCTTTACAACATCGTTGATCGCAAATCGGGCGAAACCAAATTCACCGCAACCCGCGTTGATCTGGTCTTCGGTTCAAACTCGATCCTGCGCGCCTATGCCGAACTTTATGCCCAGGACGACAACCAGGAGAAGTTTGTTAAAGACTTCGTGGCTGCCTGGACCAAGGTGATGAATGCGGATCGGTTTGATCTAGCGTGAGGCGCTGAGAGGCTAGTTTGATTTTGATTGGAGCTTTTGGGCTTTGATGTGAGAACACCCCCGTCCTTTTGGGCGGGGGTGTTTTTGCAATACAACCGAAGTCTAAACATTAGAATTTACAGAGTCCTATTTACACAGGTATTTACTCTAACGAGTGGGGCCACCTCGTTTCGGCCCAAGATGCCATCAACTCTGCCCGCTCTTTGATCGTGTCGACCGTCCAGTCTGCCCAAGTCTCTGAGAGCCTTCTCGGTGATAAAAACATTGATTCCTGCTGATATCTCCCAGACTTGTAAGAATATTCTCTAGCCTTAACTGACGAATTTAGCTCGGATGATAATGGCAACAAGTTTGCCAAAGTATCCTTTAATTGACGATGCGCCTCGTGTGAAAACTTTTGAGCCCATTCCCCACCATCTTCGTAAGACTGAGGCAGGATATGTTCAATTGTCGGCTCTTTCTCGGGGTGATCTCCACGAAAGCTTACATCATACTCACGCAGTAAAAATCTCACTATTCCGGCCTTTGCAAGAGGCCTTTTTTTGATGGCTTCACGCAACTCTCCATTACTAGGCCATTGAATTGTCGGTTTTTGAGCAACAATCTCAGCAAATTCATGAGACGTGCGTTGCTTCATTTGCCCCCACAAGCCTTTAAACAATGCGTGTAGCCCTGTTGGTTCATAACCGAGAATGGAACGCCTAACCAAGAACGATTGCAAAGACTCAAGCAAATCAATGCAACATTCCTCATTAATCTCATCCGACTTCCACGCATTAAGCAAAGACATAACATACGGATAAACAGAAGATGGCCGCCGCAACCTCACAAGTTGCTCCAATTGTTTGGAGATGCGTTTTGACTCTGGATAGTTATCTATTCCTTCTACAGCCAAAAATGGTTTTTGAAATGGTCTCATGTGTTCAACCATTTCTTCGGCAGATAACTTACTCCAAGAATTCCTCAATTGGCTAAAAAGCTCTGATTTTTTGATATTACTATTTTGAATTAGACAGTAAGGAAAAAAGAATGCCTCGGCTTTCCCATTGAATTCACGTTCAAACGGCTTCCAAACGTGATCGAAAATGTGCTGTGCAGTAGACGGATCTTCTGCGATACTCGAAAACACTTCATTGCGAACCAAGTCCACGATCCCCACTTTGACGCCGCGAAAATTCAGCCTTTCAAAAATTTTTGTGGCTGCAGATGCATCGTTTAATTTCAGATGCACGAAAGTTAAGTGGCGCGAAATTACATTCAAAATATTTCTATAATAATGAAGTTTCTCGTCATCTACTCCTTTTGCATGCCCCTTCAAATATTTCAGAATCCGATGGTACTGCTTTACTAAATCCCCTTCTGCATTGCCACTCGGTGGTGCGGGTAAAGGCGGGTTATCCTTTATCTCATTTTGCAAAACTTCCGGCGAATTAAGCCTGTCCCATAGCAAGCGATATTGATTACGATCATCAAACGCAGGAATAATGCGTGTATTGATATCAAGGCCTCGTCGTCTTGGCAGAAGCAAGAATTCAGCAACCACTTCTGCCGCGTCCTCTTTGCTGATAGCAGCCATGCACTCGACTATCGCCATCAAGAAAATGTTCAACGTCAATAGTCTTTGCTGACCATCGACCACAGAAAGAGAACGAAGACGTCCCACGATTTGGTTTGGACGAGGCCGTTCAAATGCAACAATAGCCCCTAGAAATTGAGACTCTTCGACCTCTGACAGTACTAGTTCGATGTCTGCAATTAGTTCGTCGAACTGCTTTTGCTTCCAAACATAGGACCTTTGAAAAATTGGGATGTGAATTTGGTCGGCATCCCGAAATAATTCCTCAATGGTTTGCTCATCTTGGCTATCCGTAATCCAATCTGACATTCTGCCCCTCTTGGTCTGACATAGAACCCGACGTTCCCGCCCAAGTTGAATCTATCAACTTTCTGTGTGTTTTAAAATCTATATGATTACCTATCAGATCACGTATCGGCCAGAGGGTGAAACACCCGCGCAGTCCTAGGCACGGCCTATATCTATGCAAAAAACCAGAAAACAGGCAGCGGCTAAGATTTGAGGAAGGGCCGATAGCGCAGTCTGCGCGCGGCTGTCGCCGTGCTCGACCTTCAGCTTAAAATCGCTCCACTGGAGCGATTTCTTAACAGCCTTTCTCAGGACTTACGCGCACCCACCGGGTGCACGGTTCCTTCGAAACCATCAAGTTATGAGCACAGGCTTGTAACGCAGGAAGATCGAAGGTTCTAATTCTGACCCAAGACTAAAACGACAAAAGCCCGCCACAGGGGCGAGCTTTTTTAATGTTGGTTGCGGGGGCAGGATTAGCGCTCACTGCGTTCGCTCAGCTTCGGCCTATGGCCTTCGCAAAGAACCTTGTGCAAACAGGCTTTGGCCTGTTTGCGATGTTCCAATCCGCATGCACCCGACAATCGAACATTAAAAAAGCCCGCCACAAGGGCGAGCTTTTTTTAATGTTGGTTGCGGGGGCATACCTGTTTGCCCAATTCTTTTCCCCGAGAAACATCAGATTTTGGTGCACTCGGTAGAGAATTGAGACCATACATTTCCGATCCTTGTCAAGTCGTTAACGGCATGATGGGGGTCCTACAATGCCAGCCGAATGGGGTCAGGCGAAGATCGAAATCCTTGCTTTGCGAGATGAAATTCTCGGCAAGCTTGAGCAAGGCATTCTGGTCAGAACAATCTACGAAGAACTGAGCGCATCGGGACGTATCACAATGTCTCGCAGGTCATTCTATGACCGCGTTAAACGACTGCGTACTGAAGCCTCGAAGTCCACACGCAATACCTCTGCGCAATCCACTGGGCGCACCAGCAAACCAATCCAGAACTACCTCACTGAGAAGTCGAAGCCAGCCACAAGCAATTTGCTCCCAAGCCTCAAGGCCGAAGAGCAAGAAGAGCTTGATCGCTTGTGGGAAGGGTCCTCGGACAACACGGAGGAAACTCCGTGAACTCCTGGAAATCAGATTACCTCACTCTTCACACCCGCCTGCGGCAAGCCCGCGAGAGCAAACACCTCACCCAAGCTGGTGCAGGTGAATGTATCGGCGTGTGCGAACGCACCTATCGAGACTTTGAGGCTGGCAGGACGGATCTGTCAGCAGCCCACATGTTCCGCCTCGCCACTGTGCTGGGCATCAAAATTATTATTTCAGATGGAGTTATCGCCGATGGCGTTGATTAATCTTACCCTTCAGGGCAAGGGCGGGGTCGGCAAGTCGTTTGTCGCAAGCCTTCTCGCGCAGCATTACCTCAAACGCGACACCCCGCTTCATTGCTATGATACCGATCCGGTCAACCAGACCTTTGCCGGATACAAGGCATTCCCCGTCGAAACCATTCGCCTGGGCGAACGTCCTGACGAGATCAACCCGCGCTATTTCGATGCCCTGATCGAACAGATCATGATCGGCCCGGAAGACGGGGTTGTGGTGATCGATAACGGGGCCAGCACCTTCCTGCCGCTGCTTGGCTATATGGTTGAAGCACAGGCCCTGCAAATGCTGGCCGATGCCGGTCATGAAGTCCGGCTTCATACGATCCTGACAGGTGGCCAGGCGCTTAATGATACCATGCAAGGGCTGCATCAGGTCTTGCAGAGCGTTCCCGATATTCCGGTCGTCGTCTGGCTCAATGAATATTTCGGGCGGATCGAACGCAAGAACGCATCTGGCGAAGTCGAGAGCTTCGAGCATTCCGGACTTTACAAGAAAAACAAGAACCGCATTCACGCGCTGGTCCGTTTACCCGAGGTTCGCAAAGAAACCTTTGGCCATGACATTGAACAGATGATGCGTGCCCGCCTGACCTTCGATGAAGCAGGCAGCCACGCAGACTTCCCCTTGATGTCGCGCCAGCGCCTGATGATGACCTGGCGTAGCATTGGGGCCTCCATGGAACAGGCGGTGCTGTAATGGCCAGCGTTCTTGATGAGGCTCCTCCGCCGCCCCTGACCATGGACAGCATCGAAGAGCTGCGCACCCATTTGTGGAAAGTTCATCAGGTCACCGTCGAGGACGGTGACCCGGTGCTCATGATCTACACCATCCACAAGGTCGTGCTCGACGAGCATCGCCGCCTGATCGATCAGCATAACCGCACCCTGTCCGGGATCATCCAGGCACAGGCAGAAACCTTCACCAACGAAGTCACTGCCGCCATCGAGGACTTCAAGAATGAAGCCCTGACTGATGCCGTGCGGGAACGTCTGTCTGCCATGCAGGAAGCCGCCCGCCTTGCTGATATGGCGCAGGACCGCTTTCGCAAGATGGTCAAGCTGATCTCCATCCTCACCGCTCTCAATCTGGTCGCCGTCGTCTTCACGCTGGGCGTCCTCACCGTTTTGACGATTTGACGACAAGGAAAACAGAACATGGATAAACGCAACCTTCTCAAAATCGCTGTCATCGCTGGCCTTGCCACATTGGCCATGACCGAACCCGCTTTTGCGCAAGACACTACAGGTGGCAACTGGTGGGATCCGGTTGTCTCCTTCCTCGAACTTCTGGCCGAAGGCTTTGGCAAGATCTTCGCCATCGCGCTTGGTCTTGGTTTGGTCGTCTATGGTGGTTGGGGAGCCTTCACAGGCAGGCTCGATCCACAACGCGGCATCATGATGGTGATTGGTGGCATCCTGGTCACTGCAGGACCGGCCATTGCTTCGGGTCTTCTGGGGGTTCTCAAATGAAAGCCGCCAGTGCTGTTCTCATTCAGGTCCAGCGCCAGATGACGCTGATCGGTCTACCGATCTCGCTTTTGCTTGTTGCCGGTCTCGTTGGCGTTCTGGGTTTTGTCCTGCCCGTCGTGTTCGATTTTCCTGCCCTGGTTATTCCAGGCGGGATCGTGGGCTTTGTCGGCGCATGGATCTATCTCGTCAAACATCAGCGGATCAATCCGAACTATGACCGCGATCTGCTGGTGACCCCAATGTTTTGGGGCAGCCGTAAGGGTGAGCGCCTCCTGACCACGGGAGGTCGCAAATGATTTGGGCCGATGTAATCACCACTGGTCTTGTGACCGGTATGGCGGGCGGCCTGGTCGTTCCGGCGGGTCGTCGCCTTTTGCTTGGGGATATTGAGCAAGACTGGCTGCAGGAAGAGCTGGAGCTCGACGGGATTGATCCGGTCGATGGTGTCACCGTGCGTGGCAAAGACGGGTCGCTGTCGCGTATCTGGCACCTGCAAGGGACCAGCTATGACGCCCGTATCGAGAGCGAGCAACAAACCTTGTTGCTTGGTCGCCAATCTCTTTTGCAAGAGCTTGGCAAACGGTCCGTCACTGTTCGGTTGTTCTCAGTCAAACGCCAGCGCGAGATTGCCGCTCATGCAAAGTGGCCCAATAGCGTGCTTGATGAGATCGGCACCGCAGAAGCAAGACAATATAAATCAAGCTACTTCATCGACTGGTATCTGATGGCAACGGCTCAGACCATGCAGCCCCTGCTGGATGCCGAAGAGAAAATCCCGGCCATTCTGTCGGAATACCGCCCGGAGTTGCTTGCCCGTTCTAACGACGATCAACCCTGTCTGCTGACCGGGTTTCTCAACGGATTGGTCAGCGGCGATTATCGCCGTGACCTTCCGGCAACCAGTCACAACTTGTCTGCAAACCTTCCCGCATCTGACCTTCATTGCGACAAGGTGACCGGCAACATCACCACACATGTTCCGGCCCGACAATTCCAAAAGGTCATTACCGTCACACTCTGGCCGGAAACAGTCTCCGGCCATCTGATCGGCGAGATCCTCGCCCTGCAGGGCGATATCGAGATTTGCCAGATCTGTGATCCATGGGGCAGTGACCAGGCAA